>NZ_VANP01000022.1:0-95858 GCF_005864065.1 Microbispora triticiradicis
TTCCGAACCCGGAAGTTAAGCCTACCAGCGCCGATGGTACTGCACCGGGGACGGTGTGGGAGAGTAGGACGCCGCCGGACAATTTTTTGAGGGGGGTCATCCCGTATGGGATGACCCCCCTTTTTTTGTGTCACCCGGGGATTGGAATGCCGCGATGACCGAGGAGATCCGCCGGTTGCTGGCCCGCCATCTGCCCGGGTACGAGGTCCGGGTGATCGACCGGCTGGGCGAGGGACAGGACAACGCCGCGTACGAGGTCAACGGCGAGCTGGTCGTGCGGCAGAGCAAGGCCGGCGACCCCGATGAACGCGGCGGGACGGTCGAGCGTGAGGCGGCGCTGCTCGCCGTCGTCGGTGAGGTGTCGACTATTCCGGTTCCGCGGCCGGTTCTCGTCGTCCCCGAGGCGGGGATGCTGGCGTATCCCAAGCTGCCGGGCCTGCCGCTGAACCGGCATCCGGTACCCGAGCCGGCCCGCCTGGCGGCACCCCTGGGCGCCTTCCTCAGCGCACTGCACCTGCTGCCCGTCCCGCGCGTGGAGGACCTGGTGCCGCGCGACGCCTACCCACTGCGCGACCTCAGGGAGGAGGCCGAGGGAGACTACGAGGAGATCGCCGGCCGTCTCCCCGCGGAGGAGCGCCGGCTGGTCGAGGAGTTCCTCGCCGCCGAGGCGCCCGCGGACCCCGAGACGCTGACGTTCTGCCACAACGACCTGGGCAGCGAGCATATGCTGGTGGACGTCGCGACGAGCGCGGTGACGGGGGTCATCGACTGGACGGACGCCGCCGTCGCCGACCCCGCGTACGACCTCGCGCTCGTCTACCGGGATCTCGGCCCCGCCGTCCTCGCCCGGACGCTGGAGCACTACCGGGGCGGGCTGGACGACGCGGGCCGTGAACGGATGCTCTTCTACGCCCGGTGCGCGCTGCTGGAGGACGTCGCGTACGGCCTGCGCACGGGCATCAGGCCGTACGCGGAGGCCGGCCTCGCGAACCTCGGCCGCACCTTCTCCTGAGCGGGTGGAACCGGCGGGCTCTCAGCCGCTGACGAGCCGGTAGCCGACTCCGCGCACCGTCTGGATCATTGTGTCCTCGACGTCGCCGAGCCGGGCGCGCAGGCGCTTCACGTGTACGGCGATCGTGTTCGTCGACATGCCGTCGGTCGAGTGCCAGACGTTGCGCATGATCTGTTCGCGGGTGACGGTCCTGTCCGCGTTCCGCATCAGGTAGTGCAGCAACTCGAACTCCCGCAGCGGCAGGTGGACGATGCTCCCGGCCACCTTCACCTGGTACGCCGTGACGTCGAGCTCGACCTCGCCGATCGTCAGCACGGTCCGGTGGTTGTCCTGGCGCCGGAAGGCGGCCTGGACGAGGGGGAGCAGTTCTGGCACCCGGTACGGCCGGGCCACGCAGGCCGTCGCCCCGGCCTCCAGGGCCCGCAACGCCTGCCCGGCATCGCTGCCTAGGTCGATGCCGAGCAGGACGGGCATGGTTCGCGCGAGCCGTACGGCCCGGACGAAGTCCACGGGCCCGACGATGGGGAGGGAGGCGCAGATCAGCACGGCGTCCGGCCGGAGCGCCCCGGCCTGCAGCAGTGCCTGGGCGCCGTCCGGCACGCCGGTGACGTCGACGCCCTCGGCCTGCATGGCGGCCGAGAGCTGCCGCACCAGTCCCGCGTCCGGATCGGCCACCAGGAGCATGGGCGCCGTCCGAGTGTCCCCCTCCACTGCGGGTGCCGTCACCCGGTCCCTCCAAAGCTCGTCGGCAGGAAGTGCGCGTCAGCCGAAGCGGCCGGTGATGTAGTCCTCGGTCGCCTTCTCGGCCGGGTTGGTGAAGATCTTCGAGGTCTCGTCCATCTCGACGAGCTTGCCGGGCTGTCCCTGGGCGGCGAGGTTGAAGAACGCCGTCCTGTCGCTGACCCGGGCCGCCTGCTGCATGTTGTGGGTCACGATCACGATCGTGTAGTCCTGCTTGAGCTTGGAGATCAGGTCCTCGATCGCGAGCGTCGAGATGGGGTCGAGGGCCGAGCACGGCTCGTCCATGAGCAGCACCTGCGGCCGTACGGCGATCGCGCGGGCGATGCACAGGCGCTGCTGCTGGCCGCCGGACAGGCCGGCGCCGGGCCGGGCGAGCCGGTCCTTGACCTCGTTCCACAGGTTGGCGCCCTTGAGGGACTCCTCGACGATCCCGTCCAGCTGGGAGCGGGACACCCGGCCGTTCAGCCGCAGCCCCGCCGCCACGTTGTCGTAGATCGACATCGTGGGGAAGGGGTTCGGCCGCTGGAACACCATGCCGATGGTCCGGCGGACCGACACCGGGTCGATCTCCGGGCCGTACAGGTCCTGGTCCTCCAGGCGGACCTTGCCCTCGACCCGGGCTCCGGGGATGACCTCGTGCATGCGGTTGAGCGTGCGCAGGAAGGTCGACTTGCCGCAGCCGGAAGGGCCGATGAACGCGGTCACCGAACGCGGCTCGATGGTCATCGAGATGCCCTCGATGGCCTTGTGCGAGCCGTAGTAGGCGTCGAGGCCGGCGACTTCGATCTGCTTGGCCATTCCTTACCTCCTCCTCGCGGGCGAACGCCACCAGGTGATGAGGCGCGCGACCAGGTTGAGCAGCATGACGATCAGGATCAGGGTCAGCGCCCCGGTCCAGGCGCGGGCGACGGCCACGTCGGTCGGCAGGATCGTCTGGTTGAAGACGTACAACGGCAGACCCATCTGGGGGCCGTTGAACGGGTCGTTGTTGATGGAGTCGGTGACGAAGACGGTGAGGAGCAGCGGGGCCGTCTCACCGGCGACCCGGGCGACGGCCAGCATGACGCCGGTCACGATGCCGGGGAGCGCCGTGGGCAGCACCACCTTGACGATCGTGCGCCACTTGGGCACGCCCAGCGCGTACGACGCCTCGCGCAGTTCGCGCGGGACGAGGCGGAGCATCTCCTCGGTGGCCCGGACCACCACCGGCATCATCAGGATCGACAGCGCGAGCGCGCCGGCGAAGCCCGAGAACGGCATGCCGAGCACCAGGATCCAGAAGGCCAGGACGAACAGGCCGGAAACCACGGAAGGGACGCCGGTCATGACGTCCACGAAGAAGCTGATGGTTCTCGACAGCCGGCCGCCCTCGCCGTACTCGACCAGGTAGACCGCGGTGAGCAGGCCGATCGGGACCGCGATGAGCGAGGCGAGCAGCACCTGTTCGAGCGTGCCGATGATCGCGTGGTAGGCCCCGCCGCCGGCGTCCCTCGCCCCGATGTTGCGCATCGAGTGGGTGAAGAACTCCATGTCGAACCGGCCGATGCCGTTCTTGACGACGAGCCACAGCACCGACACGAGCGGGATGACCGCGAGCGCGAACGCCAGATAGACGAGCACCTGGACCAGGCGGTCCTTCGCTCGCCGCGTCGCGGAGATGGGCTGGATTCCGGTCTGTACGGTCACGCTGCGGCCCTCGCGTACTCCTTGCGGCGGGCGATGATGAAGCGGGCGGCCATGTTCACCAGCAGGGTGATGAGGAACAGGACGAGACCCGAGGCGATCAGCGCGCCGCGGCCAACCTCGGTCGCCTCGCCGAAGCCGTTGGCGATGTTGGCGGCGATGCTGTTGCCGTACGGGCCGAGGATCTGGAACGAGATCTTGAACGTCGCCGGGAAGATGAGCGCGACGGCGATGGTCTCGCCCATGGCCCGGCCGAGGCCGAGCATCGCGGCGCTGATCACGCCGGGCCGGCCGAACGGCAGCACCGCCGTCCGGATCATCTCCCAGCGCGTCGCGCCGAGCGCCAGCGCCGCCTCCTCCTGCATCTTGGGGGCCTGCAGGAAGACCTCGCGGGAGATCGCGGCGATGATCGGCAGGATCATGATGGCGAGCACGAGAGAGGCGGTGAGCATGCTCTTGCCCACGATCGACTCTCCGCTGAACAGCGGGATCCAGCCGAAGTAGTCGTTCAGGAACTTCGACGGCCCGAGCATGAACGGGACGAGGAAGGCGACGCCCCACAGCCCGTACACCACGCTAGGCACCGCGGCGAGGAGGTCCACGACGTAGCCCAGCGCCGAGGCGAGCCGCCGGGGCGCGTAGTGGGAGATGAACAGCGCGACGCCCACGGCCACCGGAGTGGCGATCAGCAGCGCCAGCAGCGAGCTCAGCACGGTGCCGAACGCCAGCGCGCCGATGCCGAAGATCGGCTTGGTCGCGTTCGGCTGCCAGGTCAGCTCGGTCAGGAAGTGGGAGGTGTTCGCCTGGAGGGCGGGAAGGGCCTTGACGACCAGGAACAACCCGATCGCGGCCATGATCGCCAGCAGGACGACCCCGGCGCCGGTCGAGGCGAAGCGGAACGGGCCGTCGCCGCGGCTGCGCCGGAAGGCGGACCGGCGCACGGCCGGTCCGCTCTCCGTGGTTCTGGTTGGTGTGGCCATGTGGTTAGGAGATGGCCTCGACGGCGGTGCGGACCTTGGTCAGCAGGCTCGACGGCAGCGGCGCGTAGCCGAGGCTGGTCAGCGCCTGCTGGCCCTCGTCGCTGGAGGTGTAGCCCAGGAACGACTTGACCAGCTTCGCGTCGTCGGCCGACAGGCCCTTCTCGCAGGTGATCTCGTACGTCACCAGGACGATCGGGTAGGCGCCCGCGGCCTTGGTGGCGTAGTCGATCTTCAGCTTGAGGTCGTTGCCGGTGCCCTCGACCTGGGCGGCCTCGACGGTCTTGGCCGCGTTCTCCGGGGTGAGCTCGACGAACTCGCCCGAGCCGTTGGCCACCTTGGCCTTCTGCAGCTGCGAGTTCTCCGCGAAGGACAGCTCGACGTAGCTGATCGCGCCTTCGGTGCTCTTGATGCTGGAGGCGATGCCGTCGGAGCCCTTCGCGCCCTGGCCCTGCGCCTCGGCCGGCCACGCCTTCGCCGGCTCGTACGGCCACTCGGCGGTGGCCTTGAGGAACTTCGTGAAGTTGTCGCTGGTGCCGGACTCGTCCGAGCGGTGGAACGCCTGGATGGCGGTCGAGGGCAGCTTCGCGTCGGGGTTGTCGGCCTTGATGGCCGGGTCGTCCCACTTGGTGATCTTGCTGTTGAAGATGCCGCCGATGGTCTTCGGCGAGAGCTGCAGGCCGTCCACGCCCGGCAGGTTGTAGACGACGGCCACCGGGCCGGTCACCATCGGCAGGTTGATCGCCTTGCCGGTCTTGCAGCGGGCGTCGGCCTGGGCGGGCTCGCCCTTGTCCTCCTTCAGCGCGGAGTCGGAGCCGGCGAAGGCCACCGTCCCCTGGATGAACGCCTGGACACCGGCGCCGGAGCCGCTCGGGTTGTAGTTGACGCTGACGCCGGGGTTCGACGACTGGAAGTTCTTCTTCCACTCCGCGATGGCGTTCGCCTGGGCCGAGGAACCGGCGGCGTTGATGGTGCCCTTCAGGCTGTCGTCGCCCTGAGCGGGAGCGGCGGCGCCGGCGGTCGCCCCCGCGCCGCCGGAGTTGTCATCGGTCCCGCATGCGGCGAGCGAGAGCACGCCGGCGAGGGTGGCGGCTGCGAGCCGGCCTGCATACTTCACGGTTGTTCCTCCCCTTGTCTTCTCAACACCAGGGACGGTAGGGAGCCGAGGTGACCTAAAACCTTGGTAAAGGTGAACGCGTAGTGAACGCCCCTGGTCGCTCTTGTGCGGCTTCCAGGAGATAACGGGCAGGTCACGGGCGTTATGGGAGAGACTTGAGTTCATGAAGCGTGTATGTCTGGTCTGCATGGGCAACATCTGCCGCTCCCCGATGGCCGAGGTGGTGCTGCGCCGTACGCTCGCCGAACGCGGGCTCGGCGACGTCGAGGTGGACAGCGCCGGCACCGGCGGCTGGCACGCCGGGGAGCCGATGGACGAGCGGGCGCTGGCCACGCTGGCCGACCACGGGTACGACGGCTCGGCACACCGGGCCCGTCAGTTCGACCCCGCGTGGTTCGCCGAGCGCGACCTGATCCTCGTGATGGACCGCGACAACCTCCGTGCCGTACGGCGGCTCGCGCCGCCGGGAGCCGACGTGCGGCTGCTGCGCTCGTTCGACCCGGCGGCCCCCGAGGGCGCCGAGGTGCCCGACCCGTACTACGGGGGACGGCAGGGGTTCACCGACGTGCTGCGCATGGTCGAGGCCGCCTGCGAGGGGGTGGCGAAGCACCTTGAGGATCACTAGGGATCTGGGCGACGGCCACGCGTGGACTCTGCACGAGGGCCTTCTCGACGACGGCCGCCGCGTGTTCGTCAAGCAGGGCGCCGGTGACGTGGCCGCGGTGCTGGACAGCGAGGCGGCGGGCCTGCGGTGGCTCGCCGAGCCGCGGGCCGTGGCCGTGCCCGAGGTGATCGCCGTCGGCGGGGGGACGCTGGTGCTGGAGTGGATCGACACCGGGCCGGCGACCGCGGCGGCGGCCGAGCGGTTCGGGCGGGACCTCGCCGCCCTGCACGCGGCCGGGGCCGACGCCTTCGGCGCGCCCTGGCCCGGTCACATCGCCGAGTTGCCGATGGACAACGACCCCGCGCCGGACTGGCCGTCGTTCTACGTGTCCCGCCGGGTGCTCCCGTTCGTACGGCTGGCGCGCGACCGGGGGGCCCTGTCGGCGGCCGACGTGGCCCTGGTGGAGGAGGCGTGCGACCGGGTGGCGGAGGTGGCCGGGCCGCCCGAGCCGCCCAGCCGGATCCACGGCGACCTGTGGAGCGGGAACCTGCTGTGGTCCCACGGCGGCGGAGCCGTGCTGGTGGACCCGGCCGCGCACGGCGGCCACCGCGAGACGGACCTGGCGATGCTCGCGTTGTTCGGCGCGCCGCGCCTCGACACGATCCTCGGCGCCTACCGTGAGGCGGCGCCGCTCGCCGCCGGGTGGCGCGAGCGGGTGCCGCTGCACCAGCTTCACCCGCTGGCCGTGCACGTCTGCCTGTTCGGCGAGGCGTACCGCGGCAGCCTGCTCACCGCCGCCGGCGACGTGCTCGCCCTGTGACGGAGCACAGTGACGGGGAGCACAGTCGCCGGAGCACAGTGCTGTGAGCCCGGCGAGGTGAGCCCGGCGAGGTGAGCATGGCCGGTTGCGCCCGGCCGGTTGAGCACGGCCGGTTGCGCCCGGCCGGTTGAGCACGGCCGGTTGAGCACGGCCGGTTGAGCACGGCCGGTTGAGCACGGCCGGTTACGGCCGGTTGAGCACGGTGATTTGAGTACGGCCCTACTCATGCGGCGCCCGGCTCCCCGCGCGCACGCTCGTCTGCGGACGAACGTTGACGAACGGCGGGAGCCTTGCTGTGACGACCGACATCGGAGGGGTGTCCTTCGCGTTCAACGCCGGCGACGGTGATCTCGACCTGGCCGGAATGTTGCCCGAGCTGCCCGGGCTCGACCGGATCCGCGGCGCGCGGATCGGGGACCTCTTCCAGGCTCCGGACAGGCTCGCCGGTGCCGACCGGCTGGGCGTCGGCGTCTCCCTCGGTGAGCTCGACCAGGTCGGCACGGACCTCGGCCACCAGGACCTGGGCCACCAGGACCTGGGCCGCCTGGGCCTGGGCCGCCTCGGCGTGGGCACCGACGAGCCGGGCATCGACGAGCCGGGCATCGACGAGCTGGGCACCGACGAGCCGGACATTGACGAGCTGGGCCTTCACCCCGGCGTCGACGGGCGGGAGCCGCCCGACAAGCCGGGCCTCGCCACCGACCCGCCCATCTTCGTGGACCCGAATCGCCGGCTGCCGTTCGTCTGGCGGGATCCGATCATCATCGACCGGTCCCTGCTGGGCGAGGACTCGCCCGACCCCTGGACGTGGGTGCCCACGCCGCCGCGGAACTCCGTGCAGAGGGGTGACCTGGACGTACCCGTCGCGCCGAGCGCGTCGCCCACGGACGGCGACCTGTTCGAGAGCCCCGACGGAGACACCCGCTACGCGCTGCCGCGATACTCCCTGGCCTTCGAGACGACCGGTGATCCCCGCATCTCGATCGTCGAGCGGGACGGAACGGCGATCCTCGTCATGGCGTTCGCCGAGACGCCCTCCCCGGCGGCGGCACCGGGCGTCGCGAAGCTGCCCCACCTCGTGACCGTGTCGCTGAAGTACCGCGTGCCGGTCATCACCGGCGGGACGGTGGTGCTCGACCTGCCGTTCCCCAGCGTGCGGATCGACGGGACCACCGTCGTCGCCGAGATGCCGCTGACCACTCCGGGGCTGCGGCAGCAGTTGCTCGCGGCCCTCTCCTCGCTGGAGGCGGGCGTCTCGCTCGTCGTCGGCCGCGCGGTTACGGTGGGCGTCCCGACGGGGGAGACGATGGAGGACGGCCGTCCCGGCTACCGCAAGGAGCGGCTGCTGCTGGAATGGACCGCTCCACCGGCCCCACTGGTGATCTCGGAGGCCCACCGGAACCGGCTCGGCGGGGTGGCCGGTGGGATCCAGCCGATGGGACGCACGCGGATCACCTTCGACGGTCGCAGCCACTCCTACTGGCAGGATCCCGCGCGGCCGGAGCGCTTCTACTTCCTGCCCGACCGGTTCCTGCTGGCGCGGCTGCCCGGCACCGGACGCCCGCCCGCTCTGAAAGCGCGGGCGACGAGCGCCGCCTCGGTGGACGACGTCCGGGTGACCTTGGAGTTCTACGCCCAGCCGGTCCTGGTGCGGGAGCGTCTTGAGGCGGCCCGCCCGGTCCTGCAGGAGGAGGCCAAGGCGAGAGGGGTCGACGCGCCCGTGCGCCTGGAGGTGCTCCCGGACCCGCAGCCCTCCCTCCGGCTGGCACTGCCGCGGGGAGGCGCCCCCTCGACCGGCCTCGTCGAGCGGCCGGAGGCCGAGATCGACCTCGAACTGGGCGTGACCCACGCGGAGACCCTCGCGCTGGAGGACTTCCGCCTGGTGTACGACGCGCTCTTCGGCGCCTCGCTGAGCCTGCTGCGAGGGGAGGTGCGGGTCGGCGTCGGCGGCGCGCCCGAGGACGTGCCGCTGGAGCTGCGCTTCGACCGTACGGCGGGCGACGTGCTCACCCTGACCGTCACGGCCGCGTCGGCGGCCCACATCGAGGCCCGTCTGACGAACGCGATCGAGAGCCGCGTCCGCCCGGGGAACCCGGCCGCCCTGGCCGTCTGCGCCGGCCGTCAGATCCCGCTGCGGATCGAGGGGCTCGCGGACGATCTCGTCCTGTCCCCGGGCGAAGGGCTGGACGTCCGGCTGGTCCCGCGGACCCCGCTGCCGGAGACCGGCGCGCAGGGCGTCGTGCTCGACCAGAGCGAGGTCGTCGTCGATCCGGACCGGGACGCGATCTGGGCGCTGGTGTTCGACCGCACCGCCCAGCCGCAGCTCGTCCGCGAGGTCTCCGTCGAGGCCGTTCCCGCGCTCTTCGCCGGCCCTCAGGGAGCCGGCCCTCAGGGAGACCGTGTCGCCGCGTTCGTCGTGACGGTCGAGAGGGGCGGCACCGTGCGTCTCACCGAGGACGTGCTCACCGGCGTCACGACCGTTCGCGTTCCGGTGGGGCCGCTGCTCACCGGGGCCCCGCCGCCTCCGCTGCGCTACCGCACCGAGACGTGGTGGCAGTCCGGCGGGATCGGAGTGAGCGACTGGCGGGAGACCGAGGCCACGATCCTGCTGCCGGTGCGCACGGCTCCCAGCCCGTCACCACAGGGAGGTGGCGGGCGATGACGATCCTGCGCGGGCTGCCCGACCTCGGGGCGCCGCTGGTTTCCCTGCCCGGCACGGTCTTCCGCGGCTACGAGGACTCCGGCCTGGCGATCGCCCTGCCGGACCGGCTCGACCTCGAACGCGCGGCGGACGGCACGCCCGTCCTGCTCGTGACCCTGGTCAGAGGCGAGCAGGAGCCGTACGGCCGGATCGAGGCGGGCTTCGCGATCGGCTCACCGCTGAGCGAGATCGGGGAGGCCGCGGCACGCCAGGCCGAGAAGCAGGGGGAGCTTCTGCGGGTGGCGGCCGCGGACCTGCGGGGCGGCGTGCTGGAGGTCACGGCCCGTCTGGGGCCGGTGGCGGAGGAGGTGCTGACGCCGCCGGTGGAGCTCGCGCCCGACCTGCTGACGCGCGCCCGGGTTTCCGTGGCCCTCGCCCCGCGCGCCGCCGTGGCCGCCGCCCGGCTGGTCGAGGACGCCACGCTGCCGGTGACCGCGACGCTCCGGCTCACGCTGCGGGCGGTGGCGCCGCGGCTGCCCCTGGCCACCACGGTCGACCCCCACGAGATCGCGGTACGGCTGGCCGCGCGCTTCGGCGCGCAGGCCGCGCTGACCGTGGAGGATCTCGCGGGCGGCCTCGGCGAACTGCTGGCGGGCTCGCTGACGCCGTCGGCCCCCGGCCCGGGGGACGAGGCCGGCGGACCGGTGACGGACGAGGCCCGGGGGCGGGCGCTCGCGCTGCGCCTGAAGGAGATCCTGGCCCGCCCGGAGGTCTCGGCACAGGTCTCAGCGCAGGGCCGCTACCTGCTCCGCCACCCCGACGAGGTGCTGCCGGGCCAGGAGCGGGTGGACCTGGCCGTGCCCGCCGCCGTGCTCGTCGACCGGGTGGTCACCCTCGATCCGTTCGCCGCGGCCCGGGCCCTGTCCGGCGGCACGCTGGACCGGCACGTGCGCCGGGTGACGACGCCGCCGCTGCCCGCGGGCCACGTCGTCGTCGAGTTCGCCGCCAACCTGCCCGAGCCGGTGGCCGGGCTGCTCGCCCTCCTCGCCGACCTGCGGATCCCGCCCGCCCCGCCGCTGCGTCCGCAGCCCGTCACGGCCGGGGCCGCGCTCGACGGGCCCGGCCGTACGGGGACCGCGGGCGTCGTGCTCGCGGCCGGGGAGGAGCCGAGCGGGGAGGCGCGGCTGCGGGCGCTGCTCGACCTGCCCGGCGGACCGGCGGAGGTCGCGGGTCCGTGGCGGCCCGCCTCGGACCGGCACGTGCTGCTCGGGCCCGCGGATTTCCCGCTGCCGCTCACGGTCGTGCGGGCCCCGGCCGAACTGACCCGCCTCGCCACGGCGGAGGTGGTGACGGCGGACGGGCGGGTGGCGGCCCGCCTGGACGGCGCCACCCCGATGACCGCCGTCCCGCTCCGGCCGGAGGACCTGCCCGCCCGCGTGGTGATCCGGCCGACCGGGCCCGGGCGGGTGATCGAGCTCCCGCTCGGCGGCCGGGACCGCCTCGACCTCGATCTCGTGACCCTGCCCGGATACGGCGCGCAGCGCGCCACGATCGCCTGCCGCAAGCCCCCCGTGCGGGTCGAGTGGCGGGCGGAGGGCGCGGACGACCCGCCCCGGTCCGTGCGGCTCGACCGGGACCGGCCGGCGGCCGAGATCCGATGGATCGCCACCTCCCCCTTCCAGCCGGGTCTGGTGTGGCGGGTGGCCGACGGCGACCAGGCCGGTCCCTGGTCCGCACCCGTGGCTCCCGCGGAGCGGCTCGTGATCGTCGCGGACGAGGCGAAGCCGATCGTGGTGAACGGCGTCGAGATGCGGCCGGACGACGCCGAGCCGGGCGTGTGGACCTACCTGCCGCCGGGGCCGTTCCTCGAACTCGGCCAGGACGGCCGTCCGGCGATCGGCCTCATCGAGGCGGGCGCGACCGCCTTCCTGCAGGTCACCACCCGGCTCGACCTGCCCGAGGCGGCGCGGGCCGCCCTACTGGGCGAGTTGCGCCGCAGGGCGTCCGGCGAGCCGGAGCGGGTGCGTCCCGCGCCCGTCGCCGTACGGCGGGTCGCACTGGAGGCGAGGCCGCCGGACGGCGCGTGGGCGCCCGTCGCCGAGGGGACCAGTTCGGGCCTTCCGCCGTGGACCACGGCGCTGGCGGCGACGCTCGACCCCGGGCAGGCCGCCGCCGTGAAGGCCGCCCTGTCGGGGACCAGGGGCCGCCTGCGCCTGGTCGGGGAACTGGACGCCCCCGCCGGCCCGGAGATCCGCGTCCGCGACGTCGCCGACCTGCTCGAACCCACTCGGTGATCGAAACATCAGCCAGCGAAACCCAGGAGGGGATTCCATGCTTCTGCTCTACGGGGCCGTCGACCTGCCCGAGGCGACCGCCTATCTCGACGACGAGAGCGAACTGCGGTTCCACGTTCTGCCCAAGGTGCCCATGCTGCGGCGCGACGGGGGCCTTCCGGTCTTCAAGTTCGTCAAGTACCGGACGCTCAAGCCGCTGCCGAACGGAGACGTGGGGGCCGCGCTGGCCTTCATGGACATCGAGCTCGGACTCGACGCGCAGCAGGAGCAGTCGGTGCGCGGCCGGCTGGCCCAGATGGTCTCCGCCCGGCGGGGGCCCGGCGCCCAGCCGGTCGACCCGGCCACGATCGTCCTGGTCAAGCCGCAGGTCCTCACCGCCGCCGTCACGGTGGACGTGCTCGGCGACAGCGGCAACCTGGTCCAGAAGGTCAACCACGCGGGCACCCCGTCGATGTACGGGAACAACGTCGTCGCGGTCTCCGCGGAGCTCAACCAGTTCGGCGCGCCCGTCTTCGAGGCCGTGATGAGCAGCAAGGGGGCAGGCGGCGTCCGGGTCGTGTACGACCTGACGTTCGCCGCCCGGCTGCCGCCGGTGCGCGCCGTCGGCACCTGGACGGCGACCAAGTTCTACAGCTTCGTCCAGGAGGTCGACTTCGAGGAGAACTTCTGGTCGGAGGACGACTTCAGCGAGCGGGTCAGCGAGATCTTCCGCAACTCGGAGTCCCGGACGATCGAGATCGACTCCGGAGCGCTGCCCGGCGACGACCCCGCGACCGCGAAGGTGCTGGACACGATGCGCAGCGCGGTCACCCAGCAGTTGGACGAGGCCGTCAAGCGGAACCTGCTGGAGGCCGTCCCGCCGGAGAACCGGGACTTCTCGAAGATCCGTGACGACGACTTCGAGAACATCCGGCGCAGCGTCATGGTGGACAAGCGGTCGGACGTCCGCATCGAGTTCAGGGAGAACCAGGTCGCCTCGGTCGGGGTCCATCCGCAGGCGAACATGCCGTCGCTGGTCAGCCAGGGCTTCGCCTGGGACGACTTCGCCATGGAGGTCGACCTCGACGACCCGTTCTTCCGGCAGCTCAACCTGGTCATCCAGGTGAACGCCGATTTCGCCGACCTGCCCATCTTCAGCGTCGACGTGAAGATCGACTATCCGCCGCACACCGCGACGCACGGCGTCCAGACCTTCGGCTTCCGCAAGGCGGACGACATCGGGAAGTTCACCGCCTTCACCGAGGGCGGGCCGACCAAGTTCAAGTACCAGTACGTCGTCAACTACAAGGGGGAGAGCCGGGTCTTCACCTCCCAGTGGAAGGAGGACGACACCACCGACCTGAAGATCAACGTGGACGAGCTGGGCCTGTGGCTGGTCGACGTCGAGATCGGCGACATGAACTTCGAGCAGGTGAGCAGGGCCGTGCTCACGCTGGAGCACCCTGAGATCGCGCCCGGGGTCCCGGCGGTGCAGCGCTTCCAGATCGACCAGAACACCAAGAAGGCCACCGTGCGGGAGCTGCTGCTGGAGCCGGTCCAGCCGTACGGCGGCTCGATCAAGTACTTCATGAAGGACGGGCGCGAGTACGTCAAGGAGCTGACCGGCCTCAAGGGCCGGCGGTTCTACGTCGACGACCCGTTCTCGGCGACCCGGACGGTGCAGCTGCGCACCCGGGGGGACTTCGAGCGGCGGATCGACAGCATCTTCGTCGACCTCACCTACGCCGACGCACGCAACGACTACCGCCAGACCTCCTCGATGGCCCTGGACAAGGACAACCGGTCCGGCGACTGGTCGTTCCCGGTGATCGACGAGGGGCAGGGCGAGGTCACCTACCGCGCCATCACCACCTACCGCGACGGCACGTCCACCGACAGCGGCGAGCTCGCCGTCACCGGGCGCACCCTGCTGCTCGGAGAGGAGTCCGTCACGCTGACGGTCACGGTGGTGCCCGACCTCATCGACTGGACCCTGGTGAAGCTGGCCACCGTCGAGATCCACTACACCGACCCCGCCCACGGCATCGACGAGAGTGAGACCCTCACCTTCCGCAAGCCGGGCGCGGAGCAGAAGTTCGAGCTGGCGATCCAGGACCGCACGCACAAGAGCTACATGTGGAAGGCCAGGTTCTTCATGGCCGACGGAACCCGCAAAGAGGTCGCGTCGCCCGGAGCGGTGACCGACGAGACGCTCGTCGTCGAGCTGCCGGCATGAGCGAGCGGAGCGAGCGAAGGGGCCACTCATGCTGATAGAGGCACCGCCGTACTACCTGATCGACGGGGTGTCGATCATGCGGGACCACGCGGACCCGCTGCAGTTCTACTACCTGCCGCTCGCTCCCCGGTTTTCGGCCCGGACCGAGGACGGCGTGGAGGTCCCCGCGTTCCTCCTGCTCAAGATCCGCTCGCAGTCGCTCAACGGCGGCTTCGCCGAGTTCGACGTCGATCTCGGCATGCCCCCGGGCGAGATGGAGACCGTACGGCGGGAGCTCCAGCGGCTGGCCGGTCTGGCCGAGCCGCCCAGGCTCGCCCCGGTGCCCGTCGTCGACGGCTCCGTGCAGCTCATGATCTTCGGGGCCACGGACGGGGACACGGGGAGCGCGGGGTTCGTCCGAGCCGTCCGGCACGCCGCCAAGCCCGCGCTGTTCGGCGACAACCGCGCCGCGTTCTCCGTCGAGCTCGACGAGCGCGGGGTCACGGTCCTCGACCAGGCGATGGCGGGGGATCTGGCGCCCATCGGCGTCGTCTACTCCCTCGACTACCTGGCGCTGCGCCCCGCGTACCACGTGCGCCTGTCGATCGACTGGGACCGCACGCAGGACATCCTGGACGAGACGTTCGGCCACGAGGGCCAGTTCACCGACATCCAGATCCAGGACGTCGTGGAGCGCCTGGAGGACGAGCGGGCCGTCACGTACGAGGTGGACACCACCGTCCCCGAGGACGACGACACCGGAGGCGTCCTCGACCGCAGGAACGCCGCGGCCGCCCGGGTCCGCGACATGATCACCGACGCCTTCTTCGAGAGCTCGCTGGACCCCTTGCGGCGGCCGCCCGACGGCTGGGACCGGGCGCGTGAGGTGATCAAGTCGTTCGCCCCGGAACGCACCACACCGACCGGCGTCTTCACGTACAAGAAGCTCCACTACACGCGGATCGACGCCAAGCGGCTCGACGTGAACTTCTCGGAACGGACGACGGCGCGGCGCACGATCTATCCGCAGGGGCACCTCGACGGCCTGTTCCGCGTGTTCGGGGCGGGTCTCGACCGCGACCGGCTGGTACGGAGGATCGACGCCGACGACCCCTGGTTCAAGAGGCGGAAGGTCCAGGTCGTCTCCCACGCCGACTTCGCCCACGACCCGGTCCGCTCCATCACCGCGACCCTGACCTACCAGGGGCAGCCCAGAACCGTACGGCTGGACGCCGGCGCGCCGTCCGCCGTGGTGGAGTGGCCGTCCGTCGTCGCCGACGGGCAGATGATCCAGCCGGTGGACCTCACGTTCGCGGTCGACCTGGAGCCGGCCGAGGCGGGGGAGCGGCCGGCCAGGCTCGTCTCGGAGGCGGCCACCCAGGTGCTGGGCGAGATCCAGGGGATCGAGCCGCGCGACCTGTTCTCCCTGGAGACCATCCCGGTCCTCACCCTGCCGAGCTTCCCGTTCGACCGCTATCCCCGGATCGACGTGCAGCTCCGGTACGACGATCCGGCGCACGGGATCCGGCAGGACGACGTGGTGCACCTCACGTCGGACGAGCCGCAGACGGAGTGGCTCCGGTTCCTCGTCGGGCCGCCCGCCGGGCCGGTCATGGCACGGCTCACCTACCGCGCGGCCGACAACCGCGATCACGTCACGCCGTTCGCGCCGCTCGCCGGGCCGCAGCTCGACGTGCTTGATCCCTTCCCCCACCGGCTGAAGGTGACCATCGTTCCCGTGCTGGACTTCGCCGTGGTGGACCGGGCCTGGGTCGACCTCGTCTACGACGATCCGGCGAACGGGATCCGCGCCGAGGACTCGATCGAGATCGTCTCGGGCCGGTCGCCGCGGACCTTCGTCGCCGAGCGGACCGACCCCGGCGCCGGTCACACCCGCTACCGCGTCACCGTGCTCATGAAGGACACCACGCTCATCGAGGGGCCGTGGTCGACCACGGTGGGCACGAGGATCTTCGTCCGGGCCGACGTGCGCGGCCATCGGGCGGTGACGCTGCGGGCCCCGGCGGACTTCGCGACGCAGGGCCTCAAACGGATCCACGTCGAGGCCCGCGCGAAGGACGAGCCGGCCGGGCTCTCCTTCGAGGACGCCGTCGACCTCTCCGCTCCGGACGCGACCGCCGTGTTCGAGTTCGACTTCGCCACCGCCGACGCGTACGAACTCAAGATCCGCCGGTTCTTCCGCAACGGGCTCAGCCCGGAGCAGGACTGGAGGCGCTTCGACCAGGACGACGTCACGATCCCGGCCAGGCCCTGAGCGAGAAGGGACGGACCATTGCTTCAGCTCGGCTCCGACACGTTCGAGGTCGACGGCGTGACGGTGTTCCGCGACCACGCCGACCCGACCCAGTTCTGGTACCTCGCGACCCAGGTCGCCCTCGGCCGGCGGCCGGACGGGCGGCCGGCGTTCAGCTTCATCAAGTTCCGCCAGGAGGTCGCGGACGCGGGGATCGAGGGCGGCGGTTTCCTGATGTTCGAGGCCGTCGTCCAGCTGCCCCAGCGGACCCGGGACACCATCATGGGGCGGCTCGCCGGGTTCGTCCCGGACGGCGGAGCGAGGCTGGCCCCCGCCCCCGTCGAGCGGGGCACCGTACGCGTCGTGGCGCTCAACCTGGAGGGGCCGGGCGGCACCACGGCCGCCGAGGCGCCTCCGGGCGGCTTCACCGCCGTCACCAAGATCCTGGGCGCGACCACGCCGTCCCTCACAGGTGAGGAGACCGCGGCGTTCTCCCTCGTGCTCGACCGGGAGGGCGCGATCATCCTGGAACAGGCCTTCGCCCACGGCCTCACCCCGATCGGGGTCGTGTACGAGCTGGAGTACTCGGGTCTGACCCCGGACCTCAAGGTCGAGATCACCGCCGATCTCGAACGCGTCTACACCCACTTCTCGGCGAGCCTGGAAGCGCAGGTCTACTGGGTCCGGGCGGGCATCGACGCCGGATTCGAGAAGCTGGTCCAGGACGGGGCGATCCAGATAAAGGTCATCGACTTCGACGGGACGGCGGACCGCGAGGCCAAGGAGAAGTGGGCCCTCGACTTCTTCAAGAACGACCTGCTGGCCAAGTGGTTCGAACCGTCGCTCGACCTGGGGCGGCTGCAGGGCGCGGACCAGCCCGAGGGACTCGACGCGGTGCTGGAACGCCTCAGGAAGCTGGGCCAGTCCACGCCGTCACCCACCGGCGCCGCGGGCTCGCCAGGTACGAGCCCCGGTACGAGCCCCGGCGCGGGCGCCGGTGCCACGGGACCGGCGGCCACGGCGGCCACAGGGGCCGGGACCGGGGCGCCGCCGGCCGCCACCTTGACCGTCATCCGGTCGGCCCCCTCGCCCCTTCCCACCGGGTACGGAGTGTCGCTCGTGCCGGGTTCCCACGAGCAGACGGAGACCCTGCGCGTCGAGGGGCCTCCCGGCGCGACCGTCACCGTCGGCGGCCGGGCCCTCGTCCTCGACGGCGCGGGGACGGTCAGCGTCGACGTTCCCGCCGGCACGACCCTCCCGGTGACCGTGGACTGGCCCGCCTCCCCGCCCGCCGACGAGACGTTCACGCTGGGGTTCACCTTCGACCAGCCCCGGGAACAGGGCTTCTCCGCCGCCCCGGGCAACCCGGTCTACACCTCCTACCTGCTCGACGCCCCGACGCCCCCGGACGCCCGCTTCTCGCAGAGCACGGCCCCCGGTCGTACGGCTCCGCCGTCCGGCGCGGCCGCGCTGCGCGACTGGCTGGACCACCGGCTCGTCCCGCCGAAGAACGTGACCGTCGTCGCCCACGCGAGCTACGAGGGCGACTCCTCGCCGGGGACGACCGCGCTCAACCAGCGCCTTTCCGAGCGGCGGCTGGCCGTCGCCCGCGGTGTCATCGCAAACCGGGCCACGATCGTGGCGAGCGAGGCCAAGGGTTTCTCGCGCGCCCAGGCCGCGGGACGCGTGGGCCGCGACGAGGACCGGGTCGTCGAGATCACGGGCAGGGTGCAGGGCGCGGACCCGGCGGTGTCGATCCAGGCCGTCCTGGCGCGGTCGGCGGCCCCGGTGACGCCGCCCACCCCCACGCCGACGCCCACTCCCACGCCCACTCCCACGCCCACACCGACTCCCACCCCCACCCCCGCGCCCTCCGGCGGCGGTGGGGGGATCCCGGCGCTCGTGTCCTTCCGGCTCAGGTTCGTACGGCAGGAGGAGCGCAAGCGGCTCACCGTCCTGTACGACCGCAGGAAGGCGGTGAAGCGCGTCTACGCCCCGCAGGGGTTCATCGGGCTCCTGCTGGACCAGCTACCCGACAAATCCGCCCACTTCCTCAATGTGGATCTGCGCGACCCGTTCTTCCAGCAGTTGCAGGTCGACGTGGTCACGCCGGTGGACTTCGAGCGCATCGGGCTCTTCGCCACCGACGTGCGCATCGACTACGGCGACCCGCACGACCATCGCGACGCCGACTTCCGGCTCACCGCGCTCGATCCCGGGCCGAAACGGTTCACCACCTTCCTCGACGAGGCGCGCGACCTCGGGTTCCAGGTCGGGTTCCAGCACCACTTCCGCGCCGACTCCGGCTGGGCGGGGGAGAGGCTCAGCTACGACATCACCCCCAGGCGGAGCACGGACCGCACGCTGAAGGCCGACCCGAACGACGACCTGGGCTTCCTGGAGCTGGAGATCTTCCCCAACAGGATCGACGCCGGTGCCGTGGACGCCGTCGACGTCGAGGTGTCGTACGACGACGGGGCGACGTTCCAGCGGCGCGACGTCTTCCGGGTGCGGCCCGGCAGCGCGGCCCAGACGTGGCGGTTGCGCCTCACCCGCCCGGACCGGCGCGGCTGGACGGCCCGCTTCACCCACCACCTCAGGAACGGCTCGGTCCGCACCTCGGGACCGATCGCCGGTGACGCGTCGTTCCTCCCCGTCGACGATCCGTTCCTCGACGCCCTCGACATCCGCGCCGTCCCCGTCTTCGAGCCCGGCACGATCCGGATGGCCTTCCTGGACGTCGAGTACGACGATCCCGGCAACGGCTACCACCGCAGCGAGCGGCTGGAGATCCCGGCGGACGCCCGCGTGCCCCTGCGGCTGCGCATCGCGCTGCTGGACCCGGCGGTGCGGACCTTCCGGCACCGCGTCACGATCGTGACGGCCGAGGGCCACCTGGTCCAGGGACCTCCGGTGGACGGGGAGGAGACGCTGATCCCCATCGGGCCGGCGTCATGAGACGGACGCTTGAGCGGCTGGTTCGCGAGGCCGCCGGTCTGCGTGCGCTGCCGCCGCCGCTCGACGCCGCCGTCACCCGGCTGGAGGAGAGCACCTGGCCGGAGGTGGTCACCCGCTGGAGCCGCCTCACCCCGTCCGGGTTCCCGGTGGAGCTGACCATCGGCGGCGACGCGTTCCGCTGGACCGCGGAGGTGGCTCCTCCGGAGGTGGCGGACTCCGCCCGGCTGGACCTGGCCGTCGCGATTCTGGCGGCGCACGGCCAGGCCCCCGACCCGGCGCTCGCCGGCGCCCTGCGGCACGCCCAGGCGGGGGCGGGCCTGCGCTTCGGCGCGTGGATCGGCGGGCGCGAGTCCCCGGCCCGCGCCGGGTCCTCCCGGCTGAAGCTCTATGCCGAGATCCCCCCGGAGCTCCCCCCGCCCGGCCTGCCGGTTCCGTCGTCGTTCCCGTGGGGCCTGCTGCCGCACGGCGCCCGCGCGCGCATGCTGGGCGTCGAACCGGCGCGCGGCCGGACCGAGGTCTACGTGCGCCTGCCCGAGGTCGATCCGCTCGACCTCCTGCCGTTCCTGCACGCCACCGGCCACGGCGCCGCCCTCGGCGCGGTCGAGCGCGGCCTCGCGGACGGGCTGGGGCGGCTGAGGGGCCGCCGGCTCGGGCTGAGCGTCGCCCGGGGGAGCGACGGCGCGACCGAGCTGGCGCTGTTCGCGTCGGCGCGCACGCTCTTCCCCGCCGGGCCCGCGATGCTCTCCGCCCTGGTGAACGGCATGGTGAGCGGCATGGTGAACGGCCCGGTGAACGCCATGCTGTCAGGCGCGGCGGGCACCGGGGCGTGGCGCGCCGGTCTCGTCACGCTCGGCCTGGACCCGGAGGGCCGGAGCCTCCGTACGAGCGTCGGGATCTCGCCCGGAACACCAGCGCGAACAGGAAAATCGCCGCGAATCGGAGTAGGGGCCTACTCATGTCCGGACGCGCGTCCGCGCGGTGCCATTGACGTATGACCGGTGACACTCTCCCGCCCGTCGAGCCCAGGCCTGAGCCCGGGCCCGCGCCGGGCGACCCGCCCCAGATCTTCGAGGAGCCCGACTACGACGCGATCGACGAAGAGGTGACGCGCGATGCCCAAGGCCAGCGAGCTGCTCCGTGAGATGAGCAGGTATCTCGGCTACCACGAGCCGCCGAGCCGCGAGACCGTGTTCGGGGTGACCTTCCGCAAGCGGAAGAACCTGCGGCCCGCGGAGGCGTTCGACCGGGGGCCGTGGTGCGACATGTTCGTGGCGCAGTGCGCGCTCGCGGCGGGCGGGCCGGACATGCTGCGTCTCGTGGGCGACTTCAGCCTGACCACGGCCCACGCCGCCTGGTTCCGGGACAACGGGCGCTGGCGCCGCGGCGCCGCGGGCATCCGGCCGGGCGACATCGTCTTCTTCGACTGGCACGGCGAGAAGGAGCTCAAGTTCATCGACCACGTCGCCGCGGTGGAGAAGGTCTTCTCGCCCGACGACATCCAGACGATCGAGGGCAACATCGGCGATTCCTGTGTCAGGCGCCGCCGGACGAGCGCCTTCGTCGCCGGGTACGGCCGCCCGGCCTACGACGGACTGCCGTCGGAGCCCGACGTCTCGCTCATCTCCGTTCTCGCCGAGCTGGGGGACGCCCCCGCGTTTCCCGGCGTCGTCCAGCTCGGCCGGAAGGGCGCGAACGTCCGGCGGGCGCAGGAGAAACTGCGGCGGCGCCGGTTCGGCCTCGGGCCGTCCGGGATCGACGCCGACTTCGGCCCCGCCACCAGGTCGGCGGTCATGGACTTCCAGAGGAGTCAGGGGATCGAACCGACCGGCATCGTCGACGCGAAGACCTGGAAGGCGCTGTGGGAGGCCCCGATCGCCGTCTGAGCCGTACGCCGTCGAGGTCGTCGCCCTCTCCCGCTTCAGGAGTCGCGGGGGAGGGCGACGACGTGTCGCCGCCGGAGGTCAGACGGTGACCCACTCGGTCGTGAACGCGGTGTCACCGGCCCGGCAGCGTACGCTGAACGGCCCGGACGGCACGTCGCCGATGAGGAAGCGGCCGAGGCCGTCCGTGGTCACCGTGCGGGGCGCGGCCCCTCGCACCTCCACGGTCGCCTGCTGCGCGGGCATCACCTGGCCGACGACACGTCCGCCCGCGCCGGACGGGGTGATCTCCAGGTCGATCGACACCCCGGGGCCGTCGAAGGTCAGCAGCCGGGGTTGCGCACCGCCGCGCACCGGGGCCGGTCCGGCCAGGGAGTCGAAGGTCAGATCGGCGAGCTCGGCGTCGGCCGTGCGGAAGGCGTAGGCTCCCCTCGCGACGCGCAGGAGGCTCTCCGGCACCGGGTCGAAGAGCTCGGCGGCCCGGCGCAGCCGCCCTTCCAGCTCGGTGTCCTCGTTCACGCCGCGCCTCCTCGAATCCGGCGGCTCATCCGGCGAGCAGCTTCCGCAGATGTGCCAGGCAGCGGCCCCGGGTCGGTCCGATGCTCCCGATCGCGATGCCGAGGCCGGCCGCCACCTCGGCGTACGACGGCGGGGGCGAGGCCATGAGCACCCGCAGCAGGCGCCGGCAGTTCTCCGACAGCCGCTCGTACGCCTCCCAGACGCTCCGCAGCAGCGCCTCCTGGCCGTCGGCCTCCTCGGCGTCCAGGACCGCCCGTTCCGGCGACCGGTCGTCGGCGCCGGGGGACAGCACGTCCAGGTCGCTCGTCGGGATGACCCGGCGGGAGCCCCGGATGACCTTGAGGCACTCGTGCCTGGCGGTCGTGGCCAGCCACGAGCCGACCCGGTCCGGCTCCTTGATCCTCCCGAGGTTGTCGGCGAGCCGGAACCAGCAGGTCTGGAAGACCTCGTGGGCGTCGGCGTCGATGAGCCGGTAGGACCGGATGACCGACCACACGAGCGGGCTGAGGCGCCCGACGAGCGCCTCCCAGGCCGCGCCGTCGCCGTCGGCCGCGGCCCGGAAGAGGTGTTCCGTTGAGTCGCTGTCCACGCGGCCCGTCCTCACATCCGGGGGTGAGCATGGTACGCAGTATCCCCGGCCCGGTGCTACCGGACTTCCTGGTCCACGAGCAGCCGCGGCAGCGGCCTTCCGTCCCCGTCCCGGACGGCCTGGGCGTGGGCCCGGCCGAGCAGCCATCGGGCGGCGTCCCCGCTCGACTCCCCGGCGGCCGACATCCGGGCGACGATCAGACCGGCGACGAGCGGCGTGGCGAACGACGTGCCGCTCCACCGGGCCAGGCCGTGGAACAGCCCGTCACCGGGGTCGTCGTAGCCGTCCTCGTCCACCGGCCTCTCCCCGAAGATCTCGTCGTCGGGGTGCAGGGGGGTGTAGGAGCCGAACGCGAAGGCGTTCACCAGGTAGGAGCCGCGGGCGTAGACGCTGACCCAGGGGCCGTGGTCGCTGTACACCGCCCGGCGGCTCTGCGTGGCGTCGAGCGCTCCGACGGCGATCACGCTCGGGTCGTGCCGGGCGTACGCCGCGGGGTAGAAGGGCTGATCGCTCGCGTCGTTCCCGGCGGCGGCCACCAGCACCGTGTTCTCGTGCCTGTGCAACTCCTCCATGAAGGCGTCGAGGCTGCGGAGGGACTCGCCGGGCAGGGGACGCACGCCCGCGGAGAGGCTGATGACGTCGGGCCAGGCGCCGTTGCGGTCCTCGTAGTCGGCGAGGGCGTCGAGCAGATGGCGCCCGAATCCGTCCGCGTCCGTGGTACCCGCCCACTGGAGCCGGTTGTAGGTCCGCACCCTGGTCCTGGGCGCCACGCACCGCACCACGCCCGTGATGAACGTCCCGTGGCCGACGTACTCGTGGACGACGCCGCTCGCCGCCTGGCCCCTCAGCTCACCCGCCACCTGTCCGGTGGGGAGCGACGTCGAGTCCCAGGGCTCGCCCGGCAGCACGCGCGGGGGCACGTCGTCCAGAAGGTCCGAACCGTCCCGCTGCTCCAGCCTGCCGGTCACGCGGCCGTCCTCGTCCCGCAGCCAGGGGTAGACCTCAAGGCGCTCGTCCAGGTCCCAGTTCACCACCAGGCCGGTGTCGATCACGACGACCGACGTGCCGAGCCCGGCGCCGGCGTCCCTGTTCACCGGAGGGACGGGAAGCCTGCGGGACGGCACGCGGGGCTCGTCCGCCGGGCAGAGGTTCACGTTGCAGATGGAGACGAGGTAGTTGGGGCTCACCCGCGCGCCGTCCGGGAGGCCGCGCAGCGCGTCCAGCACGCGCGACCCGCCCGTCCCGGGCTCCGCGGTCAGCCGCATGACGGTCCCCGCGGACGACTCGCGGCTCCGCGCGACGTCCTCCTCCACCCCGGGCACGAGGCGCCGCAGCTCGTCGCGGCCCTCCTCGTCATGGCAGACCAGCACGTCCTTCTCGTAGACGTATCCGGGCTCGAAGTCGTCGAGGGGCGGAGGAGCGAGCGTCGTGAGCCCCGCGGCGAGCGCCTCGCGATACCCGCGGTCCTCCGGAGACCGGACCACGTGGCATCGGGCGACGGGGCCCTCGGGGTCGCGCGTGGCGGACGCCTCGGCCACCTCCAGCCACATCCCGGCCGGCAGTTCCGCCAGGACCAGCCCGAACTGCCGCCAGAACCGGCGGTGGAGGGCGTCCCTGGAGGGCTGCTCCGGCGTCGTGTCCATGACGGTCCCTTTCCTGTGGTCGCTCGGATCCTCTATCAGGAGCGGCGTCACCCGGCGCTGATACACCGGCCGGCGAGAGCCCGGGCGGAACCGCGGGCAGGAGGCGGGCCCCGATGGGCAGCAGTGTGGACGAACCGGCGGGCCCGCGTCTAGCATCCCTTCCGTGGCCGGGGACCCCCGAGATCCGCTCGACCTGCTGCCCCTGGTCTTCTCCCAGCCGCGGAAGGCCCTCGCGGGCGCGCGTGCCCTGCTCGCCAATCGGCCCGGCCCGTTCGAGGCGTCGGTGGCCCACCACGTCCTCGGCCTGTTCGAACGGGACTTCGGCGACCTCACGACCGCCCTCGGGCATCTGCGGCGGGCCCGCGCGCTGGCCCGGAGGACGGGCTCGGCCACCCGCGAGGCCGACGTCCTGGCGACTCTGGGCATCGCCCTCGTCCACTCCGGTCGTACGCGGCCGGGCCTGGCCGCGCTCGACCAGGCCCGCGAACGGTCGGCGGGCGTGTCCGCGGCCAAGATCCTGTTCCTGCGGGCGGGGGCGCTGTGGATCCTCGGCCGGCACCGGGAGGCCCTCGACGACCTGCGGCGGGCGCTCCCGGAGCTGCGCGGGGCGGGCGACACGATCTATACGGCCCGGGCGCTCACCCTCCGCGCCACCCTGCTGCTCGCGCTCGGTTCCGTGGAGCGCGCGGACCAGGACTTCCTCGTCGCCGAGCGGCTGTGGGCGACCACGGACCAGGAGCACGACAAGGTCGTGGCGCTGGAGAACCGCGGTCGCGCCGCCTTCCGGTCGGGAGACCTCCCGGCCGCGCTCGGCCACTTCGACGAGGCGGCCGGACGCTACCTCGCCCTGGGCACGCCCGCCTTCGTCCTGGAGATGGAACGCTGCGCCGCGCTCATGGCGGCGGGGTTGCCGCGCGAGGCACTCGAACGCGCGGACGCCTCGATCGACCTGCTCGACCGGACCGGCGGGCAGCCCACGAGGCGGGCGCAGCTCCTGTTCACCGCCGCGGGCGCGGCGCTCGCGGCGGGCGACCCCGACACGGCCATCGCGCGGGTACGGCCGGCGATCCGGCTGTTCGCGGCGCAGAAGCGGGAGTGGTGGGAGACGCACGCCCGCCTGACACTGTGCCAGGCCCGCTTCGCCTCGGGGCGGATCTCCCCGAGCCTGGCCCGGGACGCCGCGGCCCTCGCCGCGACGTTGTCCCGGCTGGGCTCACCCGAGGACGTCCAGGCGTTCCTGCTGGCCGGCCGGGCCGCGCTCGCGCTGGGCCGGGCCGAGGAGGCGGCGCCCCACCTGGCGCGAGCCGCGCGGGGGCGGTTCAGGGGACCGGCCTTCGCGCGGGCCGACGGCTGGCTCGCCCACGCGTTGCGGGCCGAGTCCGAGGGGCGGCCCCGGGGCGTGCTCGACGCGTGCCGCCGGGGGCTCGACGTGCTCGACGAGCACAGGCTGACGCTGGGCGCGTCCGAGCTGCGGGCCCGCGCCACGGCCCGGGGGGCGGAGCTGGCCGCGCTCGCGCAGCGGGTCAGCCGCCGGTCCGGGGACGCGCGGCGGCTCCTCGCGTGGAGTGAACGCTGGCGGGCGACCGCCCTGGCGGTGCCGCCCGCGCGCTCGCCCGGCGACCGGGAGCTGCTGCGCGATGTGACGGCCTTCCGCGAGATCGCGAGCCGGGCCGACGCGGCCCGCTCCGCCGGCGCCCCCGTCGCCTCGCTCGATCGGGAACGGGCGCGGCTGGAGCGGGAGATCCGCGGCCGGACGCTGACCATGCGCGCCCGGGGAGAGCCGGGTGGCGACCGTTTCGACGCCGGGGCGATGCTCCGCAGGCTCGGCGGCACCAGGCTGGTCGAGATCGCCGAGGTCGACGGTGACCTGCACGTGCTGCTGTGCGGCGAAGGGCGGGTCCGCGGGTACGGCGCGGGGCGGATCGCCGACGCGGCGGCCGAGGTGGAGCATCTGCGCGCGGGGTTGCGGCGGCTGGCCTACGAGGGAGCGCCCCGGCGGCTCGCGCTGGTCGAGGAGGCCGGCCGGCGTCTCCAGGACATGCTCTTCGGGCAGGCCGCCCGGCATCTCGGGGAGGGGCCGATCGTGATCGTCCCGCCGGGGCGCCTGCACGGCGTGCCGTGGGCCGTGCTCCCCGCGCTGCGCGACCGCGTGGTGAGCGTGTCGCCGTCCGCCCGCGCCTGGCTGCGGGCGGTCGATCTCGTCCCTCCGCCCGCCGGTGGCCCGGCGTCGGGAATCGTGCTCGTCCGGGGCCCCGGCCTGGGCAGCGGCGGGGGAGAGGTGCCGCCACTCGCCCGGCTGTACGGCGGCGCCGCCGTCCTGGAGGAGGGTGGCGCGACGGCCTCGGCCGTCCTCAAGGCGATCGACGGCGCCCGGCTCGCGCACATCGCCGCCCATGGGATCTTCAGAGCCGACAGCCCGATGTTCTCCAGTCTTCGCATGGCCGACGGTCCGCTGACCGTGTACGAGTTCGAACGGCTGGGCCGGGCACCCCACCGGATCATCCTGCCGAGCTGTGACTCCGGCGGTCTGCAGCCCGTGGGCGCCGACGAGCTGCTCGGCCTCGCGGCCGCGCTGCTCCCGCTGGGAACGGCCGGCATCGTCGCGGGTCTCGTCCCGGTGCACGACGAGGCCGTGATCCCCCTGATGCTGGCGCTCCACGCCGGGCTGAGCGCCGGGCGTTCCACCGCGGAGGCCCTGCGCGACGCCAGGCGGGAGATCCCGGACGATCCTCTCCACCAGGCGACCGCGTGGTCCTTCACGGCGATCGGCGCGGCCTGACGGGAACGTTCCTACGCCAGGCCGATGAGCCGTCCCAGAGAGCTCCTGTCGCTGCTGCCGAGCCTCTGGTAGGCGCGGCACAACTGGTTGCCGACGGTGCGGATCGACAGGCCGAGCCGCTGGGCGATCTCCCGGTTGGTGAGACCGGCCGCGGCGAGCGCGGTGATCTGCCGCTGCCGCGGGGTGAGCCGAGGGGTGGCGAGGCCGGTCAGCACCGGGGTGCGGGCCCCCTGGCAGGCGCGGGCCAGCGCCGACGCGTGCGCCAGGGACGCCGCGGCGGCGCGGCCGTTCCGGTGGGCGTTCGCGGCGTGCCCGGCGGCCTCGGCCGCGTGCAGCAGCAGGCCGAGGTCGGCCAGCCTGCGCGCCGCCTTGTCGAGCGCCGCCCCGTCCCGTGCGGCCAGCGCCGCCGCGTGCTCGGCGAGCACGGCCGCGAGATCGCCGCTCATCGTCTCGGCCAGGCGGTCCAGCCGCTTCGTCACCAGTTCGGGCGCGCCGAGCCGGGCCACATCGTGCAGCGCGAACAGGTCGTCCGCACCGTCACGTCTCACACTCCCCGCCGCCGCGAGCGCGCACCGCAGCGCCCCGTCCAGGTCGCCCCGCGCGGCCAGGACCCACGCGCGGGCGGACGCGTCGTCTTCGCACCGGCCCAGCGCCTCCTCGGCGGTGCGCAGGTCACCGATGTGGGCGGCGGCCCGGGCGAGCTCGGCGGAGCAGGCGTGGTGCCCGGGGGCGCGCCGGGTCCCCTCGCCGCTCCAGGCCACCGCGTCCCGGACCTCCCCCCGCAGCCGGGCGAGCCACGCCCTGCGGGCGCAGAACTCGGCCATCCCGGGCTGCTCCCAGCCCGCGTCATCCTCGGTGAGGCGTTCGCCCGCGCCCGGGACGAGCCCCGTGAGATCCCCCGCGTAGCCGCGTGCCGTCAACTCCGCGACCTGCGCGGAAAGGGCACGCGCCACATCCCGCGGCGGCCGGGCCGTACCGGCGAGCCGCCGTGCGCGCAGGCGGCCGACACCGGCGCGCAGAGCGGCGCCGAACAGGGGGTGGGCCAGCCGCACCCGTAAGTCGTCGTCGATCACGACCAGCCCCCTGGCCTCCAGCCGTTCCAGCACGGGAGCGGCGGCGGCCCCGGCCTCCAGCGGTTCGGCGAAGGCGACGAGCTCCAGGGCCTCCCGCTCCGCGTCGTCGACCTCTCCGATCTCCGCCGACACCAGATCGCGCAGCGTCGCCGTGACCGGCACCTCGCCCCGCCAGCGCCACACGCCGTGGGCCCGGTCCAGGGCGGACGCCTCACGGGTGGCGGCGACCAGCTCGCGCAGCAGCCGCAGGTCGCCTCCGCAGACCCGGTGGAACCGCCGTACGGTGAGCTCTTCGACGTGGGCCCCGAGCACGTGGGCGAGGAGCTCGCCCGTCCGGGGCACGGACAGCGGCGTGAGGTCGAGACGGGGCAGCAGGTGCCGCCGCCATAACTCCGCCACGGCCTCGGGCGCCGGTTCGTCCGCGCGGACCGTGACGAGCAGATGCGCGCCCCCGTGCGCGGCCAGGTGGTGGACGAGGGCCGCGGACGCGTCGTCGAGCAGGTGGGCGTCGTCGATCACGAGCACCCGCACCCGATGCAACGCCTGTACGGCCCGGCTGAGCGAGTCGGCGGCCGATCCCGGCAGCAGATGGGCGAACGCGCCGAAACGGAGTGACGCGCCCCCGCGGGTCCCCGACACCCGGACGTGCGCCAGATCCGCGACGGCCTCCGCGGCCAGCCTGCTCCTCCCCGTGCCCGCCTCACCGGCGACGACGATGCCGCGCCTGACGCCGCGTACGGCGGCGCGCACCGTCTCCAGCTCCTCCGCCCGGCCGCAGAACCGCCATCGGTCTCGTGGATCGTTCATGTCCTCATGAGCCCTGTGGCGTGCGCCTGATACATCCGCTCTTGTGAGTAGGGGGCTACTCTTGGCGGGCCCTCGCGGCGTTCTTACCGTCGCCCCATGGGACGCCGCAGGACAGCGATTCGCAGAGCCGTTCAGGCGCGGGCCGGGACGAGCCCGCGACACCGGTGGGCATGGATCCTGCCGATGGCGCTCGTCGTGATCGCGCTGGCCGGCTGTGATGATCCGCAGACGGACGGGGGAACGGCCTCGGCCGCGACCGGTGCCGCGACCGGCGCGGCGGCCGGCGGTGGGAAGGGGCTGAAGGGCGGGACGGGGCCCGGAGGCGGCGGGGGAAACGGGCGCAAAACCGGGCACTTCACCCTCACGTCGGGCCCGACGCTCGACGGCGACTTCAGCGGCCCCCAGGGTACGGGGGGCGGCGGCAGCACCTGCATGACGCTGTCCAGCCCCGTCCCCGGCGAGGTGCGGGTCGTGCGGGTGCGCCTGGTGCAGGACGGCCCGGGAGAGATGACCGCCGCTCCCGGAGGTTATCCGTGTACGTTCGACGGCCCGGCCGCTTCCTGTGAGGGGACGGTGCTCACCCCGGGGGGATCCGTCTGCCCGTTCGGGCTCGACGGAGCAGGAGACGCCGACTCGAAGGCACGGCTGGTCCTGACGCTGGAGCGGACGTGCGTCGACCACGAGGCCCCCGTCTGCGACGGCATCCCAGCGTCCCCCTCGCCCGCCGATCCGGCCATCGTGACCTGGAAATACGCCCTCACGTACTACTACTGCCCCAATCCGTCCGAGGGCTTCCCCGGCATCCGCAGCAACCCCTGCCCCCCGCCGTCGGGGCCGCCGTCCACCACGCCGATCCCCACCGACGAACCCACCGATCAGGTGCCGACGGACGAGCCTACGCAGGGGTGAGGCCATGACCGAGGAGAGGGAGGAGGAGGCCCCGCAGCCGAGCCCGCTCGAACGCAGGTTCGCCGCGTTCGCCCAGGCCGTGGGCATCGGCGCGCTGCCGCCCAGCATCGCCGTCGGCCTGCTCTTCTACTTCGGTTACGTGTCGAGCCGCCGCCGCTTCGCCCTGTTCGGCCTGGATCTCGACATCCTCGACCTGCCGACGCAGGCGGTGCTGCTGTACGGCTCCGAGGCGCTGTGGTTCCCCCTGGCCGCGCTGTTCCTCGTCGCGCTCCTGGCCCTGTGGGGCCACGTCGAGATCAGCCGCCTCGTACGGCGCCGCCGGCGCGCGTCGATCGACGATCCCGCCGTGCGGTCGCCCGCGCTGACGGTGACGGGATGGGCGTTACTCGTGGTGGGCGTCCTCCTGGTCGCCAGGGGCGTGGCGGGGACGCTCGCCCCCGACGTCGCCGCCCGCGAGGCGCCCGGAACCAGCGCGCTCTGCCTCGGCGCCGGGACCCTGCTCGGCGCCTACGGCCGCTGGCTGGTCACGTGGCGCCGCGTCCACCGGCAGCGGCTGGTCGAACGCGCGGCGGCCGTGGCCGTCGTCTCGCTGGCGGTCGCGAGCCTGTTCTGGGCCAGTGCCGGCTACGCGATCGCGTACGGCAGGAGCCGCGCGGCCGACTTCGTCGCCGGCCTCGACCGCCGGCCCGAGGTCGTGCTCGACACCACCGAGCCGCTCGACCTGGGGCCCGAGTTCGCGGGAGCCACCGAGTCGAGGCTCCCCGAGGCCAAGGGCCGCCGGTTCGCCTACCGGTACCACCACCTGCGCCTGCTCACCGAGTCCGGCGGCCGCCTGTTCCTGATCCCCGCCGAATGGCCGACCGGCTCACGGTGGCCTCTCGTCTGGCGGGGCGGCGGCACGCTCGTCGTGCCGTACGACGAGCACGTCCGGCTGTCGTTCCTGCCGTACGCCGGTCCCTGAGGTTCAGATACGGTTCAGCGGGGGGACAGGCGCTTGAGCACCTCGTCGTGCAGCAGTCCGTTGGTGCAGACGAGGTTGCCGCCGTCGAGCGGGGAGGCGCCGTCGAGCGAGGTGCAGGAGCCGCCGGCCTCCTCCACGATGATCGTGAGCGCCGCCATGTCCCACGGCGACAGCTCGGGCTCGGCGGAGACGTCCACCGCGCCCTCCGCGACCATCATGTGGGACCAGAAGTCGCCGTAGCCGCGGCTGCGCCAGCATGCCCGGGTCAGGTCGAGGAACGGTTCGAGCCGCCCGGCCTTCTCCCATTCCTCCAGGTCGGAGAAGGAGAACGAGGCGTCGTCGAGCCGGCCCACCGACGAGACCTCGCAGCGGGACGCCTTGCTCAGGCTGCGGCCGGTCCACGCGCCGCCCTCCTTGGCGGCCCACCAGCGGCGGCCGAGCGCGGGGGCCGAGACCACGCCCGCGACGACCCTGCCGTGCTCCATCAGGGCGATCAGCGTGGCCCACACGGGGACCCCGCGGACGTAGTTCTTCGTCCCGTCGATCGGATCGATCACCCACGAGCGCATGCCGTACCCGGTCGTGCCGAACTCCTCGCCCACGACGGCGTCGCGGGGCCGGGCGCGGCGGAGGGTGCCCCGGATCGCCTCCTCGACGGCCCGGTCGGCGTCGCTGACCGGGGTGAGGTCGGGCTTGGTGTCGACCCGCAGGTCGACGGCCTTGAAACGGCGCATCGTGATGTCGTCGGCGGCGTCGGCCATCAGGTGCGCGAGGTTCAGGTCGTCGCGATACTCCGTCACATGCCCCAAGGTATCGCGACCCTCCCCGTTCGCATCGGCGGACGGATCACTCCGGGTCGTACCAGTCGGTAACATCTCGGCCATGGACATCGCCGCCTTTCTCCTCGACAGCGTCCCGTTCGCCCGGCTGCTCGGCATCACGTTCGACTCGGTCGGCTCCGGCACGGCGGTCGCCCGCCTGGCCGACCGGGAGGACCTGCGCAACCACGTCGGCGGCCCGCACGCCGGCGCCCTGTTCACGCTGGCCGAGACGGCTTCGGGCGCGGCGATGCTGTCGGCGTTCGGCGACCAGCTCACGCGGGCCGTGCCGCTGGCGACCGGGGCCGCGATCCGCTACGTGAAGCTCGCCACGGGCGAGGTCACGGCCGCCGCCACCCTGCGGGCGGGGCGGGAGGAGGTCGTGGCGCGCCTGGACGCGGGCGAACGGCCCGAGTTCGAGGTCGGCGTCGAGATCCGGAACGCCGAGGGCGTCGTCGTCACCGAGATGACCGTCTCCTGGACCCTCCGCCCCAACCGGGACGCCTGAGCCGGTCCGCCATCAGTCCGCGGTCAGTCCGCGAGGACCTCGTCGGGAGAGGACCTGGCGAGCCGGGCGAGGGTGGCCAGGGCGAGCTCCAGCGTCTCCGCCGGAGGGGAGGCGAGGCCCAGCCGGACGGCGTTCGGCGTGCGGTAGTCGCCGACCGCGAACGCCGCCGCCGGGGTGACGCCGATGCCGTGCCGCGCCGCGGCGGCCACGAACGTGTCGGCCCGCCACGGGGGCGGCAGCTCCCACCAGCAGTAGTACGACCTCGGGTCGGCGCGCACCGCGAACCCGCCGAGGTGACGAGCCGCGATCTCCTGCCGGGCCTCGGCGTCCCGCCGTTTGCCGCGGCCCAGCGCGTCCAGCACACCGCCCGCGGCGAGCCGTGCCGCCGCGTCCAGCGCGAACCGCGAGGGCGCCCAGCCTCCCGAGTGCAGCGCGGCGGTCACGCTGGGGACGGCGGCTTCGGGTACGACGGCGAACCCGATGGTCAGACCGGGCGCGACCCGTTTGGAGAGGCTGTCCACGAGGATCACGCGTTCGGGCGCCACGGCGGCGAGCGGGGGCGGATCGGGCCGGAGGAACGACCAGACGCCGTCCTCCACCGCGGGCAGGTCCAGCCGCGCCAGCACGTCCGCGAGTTCGGCGCGGCGCTCGACCGGCATGCTGACCGACAACGGGTTGTGCAGCGTCGGCTGGAGGTAGAGCGCCTTCAGCGGGGCCCGGCGCGCGGCGGCCTCGACGGCGCCGGGGACCAGGCCCGCCTCGTCGGCCGCCAGGGGCACGAGGGTGACCCCGAGCCGGGCCGCCATCGTCTTCAGGACGGGGTAGGTGAGCTCCTCGACGCCCAGCCGCGAGCCGGGAGGGGCCAGCGCGGCGACGGCGGCCGCGATCGCCTGGCGTCCGTTGCCCGCGAACAGCACCCGCGCGGGATCCGGCCGCCACCGCGCACGGGCCAGCAGGTCCGCCACGACCTCACGGGCGTCGGCGGTGCCCGCCGCGCCCACCGGCCGCAGGGACGCCTCCAGCAGGTCGGGGCGCAGCAACGGCCGGATGCCCTCCCCCAGCAGACGGGCCTGCTCGGGGATGAGGGGATGGTTGAGCTCGAGGTCGATCCGGGTGGCGGCGGGCTCGGCCAGGACCGTCCCGGCGTGCCGGGCGGAGGCGCGGACGAAGGTGCCCCGGCCCACCTCTCCGACCGTCAGGCCGCGACGGGTCAGCTCCGCGTAGACCCGTGCCGCCGTGGACCCGGCGATGCCGCGCCGCCGGGCGAAGTCCCGCTGCGGCGGCAGCCGGTCACCCGGCCTCAGCCGCCCGGCCGCGATGTCGGCGGCCACCTCGTCGGCCAGCTTCCGGTAGTCGTCCACGGTCTCCTCCTCTCAATTGCTCCGAGAGCAATATAAATATTGCACTCGGTAAAGCGCGTGAAATAGCCTGAAAAAGCCTTCCGGACCGGCATCAGAGACTTTTTCGACGAAGAAGGCGGCATCGATGGTGGAACGGAACGCGGTGCTGGGCGTGGTGTCCGTGGCGCTCGGAATGGTGCTCTCCCCAGGCCCGAACATGATGTATCTCGTGTCGCGGAGCATCGGCCAGGGACGCCGGGCGGGCCTGGTCTCCTTGAGCGGCGTCGTCGCGGGCTTCCTCGTGTACCTGGCCGCGGCGAACCTCGGCCTGGCGGTGCTGCTCGCGGCGTTCCCCCAGGTCCTCGCCGCGATCCGGCTGGCCGGGGCGGCCTACCTGCTGTGGCTCGCCTGGCAGGCCGTCCGGCCCGGCGGCGTCTCGGTGTTCGCCGTACGGGACGTGCCGCCCGACCCCCCGCGGCGGCTCTTCGCCATGGGCCTGATGACGAACCTGCTCAATCCGAAGATCGCTGTCCTGTACGTGTCCGTCATCCCGCAGTTCGTCGACATGAACCGGGGAGACGTGCTGCTTCAGGGCGTCGTTCTCGGCGCTCTCCAGATCGCGGTGGCCGCCACGGTGAACTGCTCGATCGTGCTGGCCGCCGGCGGCGTCGCGGGCTTCCTGGCGCACCGGCCGGGGTGGCTGCGGGCGCAGCGGATCGTCATGGGGGGGATGCTCGGAGTGCTCGCCGTCGCGCTCGCCGTCGGCGGCGCCTCGTCCTAGTCCTCGTCCGGGGCGCCCTCACGGCTGGCGAGCAGCCGCCGCAGGGACTCCAGGCGCGTGGGATCGGCGTGCCCCTCGGCGACGTAGCCGACGAGCGCGCAGTCGTCGTCGAGATGGGTACAGCCCTTGGGACAGCCGGCCGTGGCGTCCACGAGGTCGGGGAACGCCGCGAGCACGGTCTCCACCGAGACGTGGGCGAGCCCGAAGCTGCGCACGCCCGGCGTGTCGATGATCCAGCCGCCCTCGGGCAGTTCCAGCGCGACCGCCGAGGTGGAGGTGTGCCTGCCCCGGCCGGTGACCGCGTTCACGTGGGACACGGCCCGGCGGGCGTGCGGCACCAACGCGTTGACCAGGGTCGACTTGCCGACACCCGAGTGGCCGACCAGCACGCTGATCCGGTCCGCGAGCACCCCGGCCAGCTCGTCGAGCGCGCCGCCCCTGCGGACCACGACGTACGGCACGCCGAGGGGCTCGTAGAGGGCCACGAGGTCGCCGGCGGGGGCGAGGTCCGACTTGGTGAGGCAGAGCAGCGGTTCGATGTCGGCGTCGAAGGCCGCGACGAGCATCCGGTCGATCATGCGGGGACGCGGCGGCGGATCGGCGAGCGCGGTCACGATCACCAATCGGTCGGCGTTGGCGACGATGGGCCGCTCGATGTCGTCGGTGTCGTCGGCGCTGCGGCGCAGCATCGACGTCCGCTCCTCGACGCGGACGACGCGCGCCAGCGTGTCGGGCTGCCCGGTCACGTCGCCCACCAGCGCGACGCGGTCGCCCACGACGATGCCCTTACGGCCGAGCTCGCGCGCCTTCATCGCGACGACGAGCGTCCGCTCGCCCCTCCGCCGCCCGGACGTCTCGGTGCCGGGCACGCCCTCACCGACCAGGCAGGTGTAGCGCCCGCGGTCGACGGCCACCACGAACCCCTCGACCGCCTCGCTGTGGGCAGGCCGGATACGCGTCCGGGGCCGCGAGCCCTTGCCCGGCCTGATCCTGACGTCGTCCTCGTCGTAGCGCCGTCTGCTCAGTTCCCGTGCCCCGATCGTCCCAGTGCCGCCATCAGCGCCCCTCGCCGAGGCCTTCGCTGCCCAGCATCGCGGCCCACATGCGCGGGAACTCGGGCAGCGTCTTGGCGGTCGTCGCGATGTCCTCGACCTCGACGCCCGGCACGACCAGGCCGACGACGGCGCCCGCCGTGGCCATGCGGTGGTCGGCGTAGGAGCGGAAGACACCGCCGGTCAGCGGCCGGGGACGGATCTCCAGGCCGTCGTCGGTCTCCCGCGCGTCGCCGCCCAGCCGGTTGATCTCCGTCGCGAGAGCGGCGATCCGGTCGGTCTCGTGCCCCCGGATGTGCGCGACGCCCCTGATCCGGGAGGGGCCGTCGGCCAGCGCGGCGAGAGCGGCGATCGTGGGCGTGAGCTCGCTGACGTCCCGCAGGTCGGCGTCGATGCCCCGCAGGGATCCGGTGCCGGTCACCCGCAGGCCCTCCGGCACCCGCTCGACCCGCGCGCCCATCTCGGCGAGCAGCCCGCGCAGCGCGTCGCCGCCCTGCGTCGTCTCCTCCGGCCAGTCCGGCACGACGACGGCGCCACCGGTGACCAGGGCGGCCGCGAGGAAGGGCGCGGCGTTGGACAGGTCGGGCTCGACCGTGACGTCCCCGGCCCGGACCGGACCGGCCTGCACCCGCCACACGTCGGTCTCCGTGTCGTCCACCTCGACCCCGGCCCGGCGCAGCATCTGCACGGTCATCTCGATGTGCGGCATCGAGGGGACGGGCGGGCCGTCGTGCCGCACCGTCACGCCCTTCTCGAAGCGCGCGCCGGCCAGCAGCAGGCCCGAGACCATCTGGGAGGAGACGGACGCGTCGAGGACGACCTCCCCGCCCGAGATCGGCCCGCGGATCGTGAACGGCAGCGCGTCGTTGTCGACCGACGCGCCGAGCGCGCGCAGCGCGCCGAGGATCGGGCCCATCGGGCGCTTGCGCGCGTGCGGGTCGCCGTCGAAGAAGACCGGCCCGCCGGCGAGCGCGGCGACCGGAGGCACGAAGCGCATCACGGTCCCGGCCAGCCCGGCGTCGATCGACACCCCGCCGCGTACGGGACGCGGGGTCACCGACCAGTCCACGCTGTCGGCGCTCTCGTTGGACGGCGTCATCTCGGCGCCGAGCGCGCGCAGCGCCGCCGCCATGAGGTCGGCGTCGCGGCTGCGCAGCGCGAGCCGTACGGTGCCGGGGGCGTCGGCCAGTGCGGCGAGCACGAGCGCGCGGTTGGTCACCGACTTCGAACCGGGCAGGCGCACCGTCGCGCGGACCGGCCCGGCGGCCACCGGAGCCGGCCAGAGCGGTGCGTCGACCCTGTGCTCGTCGACCCTGGACCCGTCGACCCTGGGCCCGTCGACGTCGTGCTGACGGGTGGCATGCGGCTCGGCGCCGCCGGACGCGGACTGCGGAGAGGCCATGCGGGCAAGCTTATCGGGCCCCTCTCCGGCGGCCGCACGCCGCGCGGAGCCCGCCGTGACGGCGGTCTTTGTGCCAGTCTTGATGCCATGTGCGGGAGGTACGCGTCTGCGCGCAAGAAGCAGGAGTTGCTGGAGGAGTTCGAGGTCGAACTGGACGGCGTGCCCGACCAGGAGCTGCGGCCCGACTACAACGTCGCGCCCACCAAGACCGTCTACGCGGTGATGTGCCGGGTGCCGAAGGACGAGGGCGGCGAGGGCGCCGGAGACCGGCCGGTCAGGCAGCTCCGGCTGGTCCGGTGGGGGCTCGTGCCGAGCTGGGCCAAGGATCCGTCCGTCGGCTCCCGGATGATCAATGCCCGGGTGGAGACGGTGGCGGAGAAGCCGTCCTACCGCAGGGCGCTGAAGTCGCGCCGCTGCCTGCTGCCGGCGGACGGCTACTACGAGTGGATGCCGGTCGAGGGGAAGAAGAAGCAGCCCTTCTTCATCCACCCGGCCGACGGCGGCGTGCTCGCGATGGCCGGGCTGTACGAGTTCTGGAAGGACCCCGGCCGGGCGGACGACGACCCGCTCAAGTGGCTGTGCACCTGCACCGTGATCACCACCACGGCGGAGGACAGGCTGGGCCGCATCCACGACCGCATGCCGATGATGGTCGAGCGGGAGCGCTGGGCGGAGTGGCTCGACCCCGGCGTCACCGATCCCACCGGGCTCCTCGTCCCGGCCGGCCCGGACCGGCTGGAGGCGTACGCCGTGTCCGACGTCGTGAACAACGTCCGCCACAACGGCCCCGAGCTGGTCGAGCCGCTGGAAGGCGACGACGTCCCGACGCTCGGCTAGAGGGTGTAAGCGGCGCGGGAAGTGGGAATCCGTTCGAGAAAGCGGTTGCACGGTAAGTGAGCGGCCGCTGACCGACCGGGAGGCCGGGGGCTCCTGGACGGATGACTCCCCACTCCCGGAGGTGCGGATTCGTGGACGTCGCGACCGCGCGTATGCGCCTGGAAAGCATGCTGCACGAGCTCGACCGGTCGATCGGCGTGCTGCGCGCGGGCACGGACCGGCACGGCGGGTCCTCGGCCGACGCGGGAGCTGGCCTCACCGACGCCGACCGCGCCCGGGCGATGCTCGACGCCGCGGGCCGGCAGCGTACGGCCGTGCTCGCGGCGCTGCGCCGGCTTGACGACGGCGGTTACGGGCGGTGCGTCGACTGCGGGTCGGCCGTGCCGGACGGCAGGCTGGAGGCCCGTCCGGAGGCGGCGCGCTGCGTGCAGTGCCAGTCGCGGGCCGAGCGCCGGCGCTGACCGGCCGGCCCGCCCTGCCGGCCCGGGCAGCTGACCTGCCCTGCCGACCCGGACGGCTGACCGGGCGGCCGCGCTCAGGACGGCTTGCGCACGCTGGCCACGAGGTGGATCCCCACCGTGTCGTCGCCGTCCGCCTGGGTCTCGAGTTCGGTGCGCACCAGCCAGGACAGCGACTTGCTCTCCGAGCTCAGCACGTGGTCCACGGTGGACGGGGACAGCACGGTGCGGGGGCGCACCCACTCGACCTCCAGCCCGGCGCCGGTGACCAGTTCGCGCACCTGCTGGGTGGTGAAGCAGCGCGTGATGCTGCCGTCCGGCCAGGGGATCAGCATGACCTCCCCGGTCTGGCACAGGTGCGCCCAGTAGTTCTGCTCGGCCAGGATCGCCATCCCGAGGACCAGCGAGTCGACGCACAGCAGAGCACGCCCGCCGGGCCGCAGCACCCGGGCCACGTCCTCGACGACCGACTCCGCCATGATCTCGACAGACAGCACGCGCTCCTCGGCGATGACGCCGTCCACGCTGCCGTCGGGCAGGAAGCCCAGATCGTCGGCGCGCACCTTCTGGATGCGCTCGGAGGCGTCGCGCAGCCAGGGATCCGCCGGCCTGCGGAAGTCGACGACCTCGACCACGCGGTGCCCGGCGCGCGCCGCCTGGGCCGGCCACCGCCCCCGTCCGCCGGACAGGTCCAGCAGCAGGGAGGGACGGGCGGGCAGCCACCGCCGGAGCTGCTCGGCGACCACCGCGTGATAGAAGGTCCAGTACGGCCCGAGTGTGCCCGGGCCGTTGAGTTCGTTGGCCGGTATAGGCAACACGAGCGGCTCCTGCACTCTGGCCGTCCCCGCGCACTCGCGTGGAACGGCGAAACTCGGTCTCCGGGCCACCTCGGTCGTGTCCGGCACACGCACGCGACGGACGGCATCGGCCGGACACTCCCTCGCCGGTGCCTGGTTTTTTCCCCGCACCGGGTCGTTCGTCACCTCAATCTGCACCGGGAACAGACTCTACGCCCGCCCTGTTGCAGTTGTGCATGAAGACGTTGGTGCTGTCAGAAGGCCTCGACTGGCCCGGCCTGGGCGGACCGGTATCCTCGGCTGGGTACGGCGTCCTGAAGGGGGTGGGTCCGGTCTCCAAGACAGCCGAGGAGACTCTGGAGCAGCGCAGCGAGCGGTTCGAGCGCGACGTCATGCCGTTTCTCGACCAGCTCTACTCCGCGGCGCTCCGGATGACCCGTAACGCAGCGGATGCGGAGGATCTCCTGCAGGAGACCTTCGCCAAGGCCTTCGCCTCCTTCCACCAGTTCCAGGAGGGGACGAACCTCAAGGCCTGGCTCTACCGCATCCTCACCAACACCTTCATCAACAGCTATCGGAAGAAGCAGCGGGAGCCCAAGCAGGCGGGCACCGAGGAGATCGAGGACTGGCAGCTCGCGCGGGCGGAGTCGCACACGTCGAGCGGGCTGAAGTCGGCCGAGATCGAGGCGCTTGAGCATCTTCCCGACAGTGACGTGAAGGATGCTCTCGCCGCACTTCCCGAGGAGTTCCGCATCGCCGTCTACCTGGCGGACGTGGAGGGCTTCCCGTACAAGGAGATCGCCGAGATCATGGGCACGCCCATCGGGACCGTGATGTCGCGCCTCCACCGCGGCCGCCGGCAGCTCCGCAACCAGCTCGAGGACTACGCGCGCGAGCGCGGCCTCGTACGGCCGGACTCCCGCGGCGCGGATCAGGGCGGGACGGTTGGCGAGGAGGAGCGATGAGCTGCGGGAAACACCACGACACGCCGTGTGGCGAGGTGCTCGACAAGGTCTACACCTACCTGGACGGCGAGCTCGACAACGACCGGATCGCCGAGATCAGGAAGCACCTCGACGAGTGCGGCCCCTGTCTTGAGGAGTACGGCCTGGAGGAGGCCGTCAAGCGCCTCGTGGCCAAGCACTGCGGGTGCGATCCCGTGCCGCAGGACCTGCGCGCCAGAGTCCTGACCCGCATCCAGCAGGTACGCGCCGAGATGGCCGAATAGGCCGCGTCCCCTGGGCAGTGTGAGGACCGGGCGGTCGCGAGGCCCGGGCCGCGGCGCGGCCCGTTAGGATCTTCCCCGTACGGGGCCGGGAGGGGGCGGGGCATGCGTGCGCTGGTCACGGGCGGAGCGGGCTTCATCGGGTCGACCCTCGTCGACCGGTTGCTCGCGGACGGACACGAGGTCGCGGTGGTGGACGACCTGTCGTCCGGGCACCCGCGCGACTCCGACGCCCCCCTGCACGTCATGGACGTGCGCGACCCCGCGCTCGCGGAGGTCGCCGCCCGGTGGCGGCCGGAGGTCGTCTGTCACCTCGCCGCGCAGATCAGCGTGCGCCGGAGCGTCGCCGACCCGGTGACCGACGCCGCGGTCAACGTCGAGGGCACCGTGAACGTTTTGGAAGCCGCCTGCCGCGCCGGCGCCCGCAAGATCGTCTACGCCTCGTCCGTGGCCGTCTACGGCAGGCCGGCCGTCATCCCGGTCCCCGGCGACGCGCCCGCCGATCCCCGTTCGCCGTACGCCGCCTCAAAACTCGGCGGGGAGCTCTACCTCGCGACCTACCGCGCGCTGCACGGCCTCGAATACACCACGCTCGTGCTGTCGAACGTCTACGGGCCGCGCCAGTCGCCCGAGGGCGAGGCCGGGGTGGTCGCCATCTTCACCGACGCCCTGCTGACCGGGAAGCCCACGGTCGTCTACGGCGACGGCTCCCAGACCCGCGACTACGTGTTCGTGGACGACGTGGTGGACGGCTTCGCCCGCGCCTGCGGCCCGGACGGCGACGGCCGCCGGTTCAATCTCGGCACCGGCGTGCGGACCAGCGACCGGGAGTTGCACACCCTGGTCGCCGCGGCGGCGGGCGTCCCCGACGAGCCGCGCTTCGAGCCCGCGCGACTCGGCGACCTCCCCGACATGGCCGTCGACCCGGCGCCCGCGCTGGAGGGCCTCGGCTGGCGTCCCCGCCACGATCTGGCCACCGGCCTGAAGGCCACCGTCGAATGGGCCCGCGAGGCGCCGGCCTGACGCGAACCCCTGCAATTGCACGCGGTGTGATTGCTTGGTTACGTTTTGGCTGCGATGGTCGCGACATCCCGGACCGGCCCTCGCCCCTTCTGTAGCCTGAGGGCGCAATCGACGTGGAGGCGGCGCAATGTTTGGGAAGACCGTCGTCAGGCTGATAGTGGCGCTGGCGCTGCTCACTCCGGTGGTCGCTCTGGTCGGCCTCGCTGCCGGCACCCCGGGGATCTCCTGGACGTAGTCACTGCCTGTGGGCCGGTCACGGAGGCCGGCCCACAGGTCCGATCCGCATTCGAGGTGGCCGCCAATGCGGGAACTTCCATGGCCCGCCAGGGTCTATTTCGCCGCGCTCGTCGGGACCGCCGGCGTCGTGATCGCGCGTGGCCTGCTCGCCCGTCACGGGCTCACGCCGGAGGACTGGTCCACGCTCCTCGTCCTCGCACTGCTGTTCCTGCTGTGCGAGTCGGTGCCGACGCTGCTCAGCGTGCCGAACGTCGCCGTGTCGGTGAGCTTCTCCGCCGCCCTGGCCGCCGTGGTGCTCGTCGGCCCGGAGGGGGCCGCCCTGGTCGGGCTGGCCGCGGTGGTGAGCGCGCGCCCCGGCCTGCCGCTGGTGAAGCGGCTGTTCAACGGCGCGCAGTACGCGCTTTGCGGATACGCCGCCGGGTGGGCCTACGAGAGCGCGGGCGGGGTGCCCGGGCTGCCGGAACCGGCCGACTTCCCGGGCGTTCTCGTGCCGTACGCCGCCGCGACGGCGGCCTTCGTGGCCATGAACTTCGCGCTGACCGCGGTCATCCTGCGGCTCGCCGCCATGGTGCACCGCGACCAGGTCTCGCTCCGCGTGATGGTGCAGTTCCTCAGCTCCTACGTCGGCTTCGCCACCTTCGGCCTGCTGATCGCGGCCCTGTGGTCGACCGTGCAGTCGATCTCCGCCGTGCTCGTGCTGCTGCCGCTGTTCGTCGCCCGGTGGGCGCTCGGGCACTACCACGCCGAGCAGCGCGCGTACGACGCGACCATCGCGGCGCTGTGCCAGGCGGTGGAGACCAAGGACTACTACACGCGCGGGCACTGCACACGGGTCTCCGCCGCCTCGTCGATGATCGCCGAGGAGATCGGCATGGGCACCGAGCGGCTCCGCGCGATCCGGTACGCCGGCATGCTGCACGACGTCGGCAAGCTCGGCGTGCCGACCAAGGTGCTGCAGAAGGAGGGCAGGCTCACCGAGGAGGAGTACGCCGCGATCCAGCTGCATCCCATGCGGGGGCTGGAGATTGTGCGGGGCATCGACTTCCTCGACGAGGCGTTCGCCGGGATCATGCACCACCACGAACGGCACGACGGCAAGGGCTACCCGATGGGGCTCGCCGGGTCCGAGATCCCGGAGTTCGCCCGGATCATCGCGGTGGCCGACGCCTTCGACTCCATGACCTCCGACCGTTCGTACCGGAAGGCCAAACCGATCGAGGTCGCGGTGGCGGAGCTGCGCAAGAACGCGGGGACGCAGTTCGACCCCGACATGGTGGTCCGGTTCGTCAGGGCGCTCGACCGGCACGGGTGGCAGCCGGCCCAGCCGGCGCCCGTCCCGCCGGACGACGCCGTGGAGACCACGGCCAAGGACCACGACGACCCGACCACCCCCATCCAGGTGGTGTCCGAGCGGTGAGGACACGCCGGCCGGCCACCGCGCAACTGGGACTCGACTCGGGTCAGCTCCTGCTGATCTGCGCGGCCGGGATGCTGACCGTCGCGGGCATCGCCCACACGGCGGCGCGGGGACTGACCGACCCGCGGGTCGCCATCGGGTTCGGCGCGCTCATCGCGGCCGGAGAGCTGGCCCGGCTCACCATGCCGGGCAACCGCGAGGTCGCGCCGGTCTCCACCGCGGCCTCCCTCGGGTACGCCCTGCTGCTCGACGTGGGCGGGCGGCCCGCCGGCCACTCGGCCCTGGAGGTCGTGGCGGTGATGTCGGTCGGCATGATCGCCGGAGGGCTGCCGCATCTGGCGGTCGGCCGGCCGCCGCGGCTCGACGCGATGGCCCGGAGACTGCTCGCCGGGTCGCTGCTCGCGTTCGCCTACCGGCCGCTGACCGGCTCGCTGGAGGCGACCGCCCGGGACACCGGCGACGGCCATGGCAACTGGTGGCCGGCGCTCGGGGTGATGGCCGTGCTGGTCACGGTCATGCTCGCGGCCGACGTGGTGATCGCGGCCATGCTCCGGGCCAACCAGGTCAGGACCGCGTTCGGCGTCGCCGTACGCGACGAGATCAGGATGGCCGCGCCGCTCGGCGCCGCCGTCGCGGCGTCGGGCATCCTGCTCGCGCTCGCCTCGCACAGCATGGACATGACCGCCCTGCCCGCGTTCGCCGCGCCGCTGCTCGTCACGCAGGTGGCCTTCCGCAAGTACGCCGGCATCCGCGCGACCTACCTGCAGACGGTGCGCGCGCTGAGCCGGGTCACCGAGGTCGGCGGATACGTGGAGCCGGGCCACTCGCGCCGCGTCAGCCGGCTGTCCGTCGGCGTCGGACGGGAGCTCGGCATGTCGGAGCCCCAGCTGCTGGAGCTGGAGTACGCCGCGCTCATGCACGACATCGGCCAGCTCTCGCTGCGCGATCCGATCCCCGGCGGGGCCACGGTGCTGGCCGACGCCGACCAGGCCCGGCGGATCGCCGGTCTGGGCGCCGAGGTGATCAGGAAGACCGGCGTGCTGCACGGCGTGGCGGAGATCGTCCGGCGGCAGTGCGACACGCTCGGCGAGTCGCCCCCGATGGCCAGCCGGATCATCAGGGCCGCGAACGCGTACGACGACCTGGTGGGCGCGTCGACCGACCGGGACAGGGCGGCGGCGGCGCTGGAGCGGCTGCGGCTCGACGGTGGTTCGGCCTACGATCCGGGTGTGGTGGAGGCTCTGGCGCGTGTCGTCGACCGGCTCGTGCTCGTTACCCGGTTGTAGCAGACGTAACACTGCGGCACCGCCGGCGCCACGCCGATGACATCATCGTTGTCGCGACCCTACAGATTCACCCGCCGGGTTCAGTCGGAACGGGCGGAGGGTCCGGGCGGGTGATCCCCCTAGAGTTGGCAACGTGCTCGACTCAGTTCTGATCGCCAATCGCGGTGAAATCGCCCGGCGGATCATCCGTACGGTCCGGGGGATGGGGCTGCGCGCGGTCGCGGTCCACTCCGAGGCGGACGCCGACCTGCCGTTCGTCCGCGAGGCGGACGACGCCGTGCTCCTCGGCCCGGCGAACCCGGCCCAGAGCTACCTCGACATCGACAAGGTCCTCCAGGCCGCCCGTACGACGGGAGCGCGGGCGGTCCACCCCGGTTACGGGTTCCTCGCGGAGAACGCCGCGTTCGCCCGTGCGGTGATCGACGCCGGGCTCGTCTGGATCGGCCCGGACCCCGAGGCCGTCGAACGGATGGGCGACAAGATCAACGCCCGGAACCTGATGGAGGCGGCGGGCGTCCCGGTCGCCGCCGGGACCAGGGAACCGGTGTCCGACCTCGCGCAGGCCGAGCGGGCCGCCAAGGAGATCGGCTACCCCGTCATGGTCAAGGCGTCCGGCGGGGGCGGCGGAATCGGCATGGGCGTCGCCCGCGACGACGACTCGCTGGCGAAGGCGTTCGAGCAGGCCTGCCGGGCGGCCGCCCGGTTCGGCGGTGAGCCGGCCATCCTGCTGGAGCGGTACGTCGAGCGGGCCAGGCACGTCGAGGTGCAGATCCTCGGCCTCGCCGACGGCACGGTGGTCGCGCTGGGCGAGCGGGACTGCTCGGTCCAGCGGCGGCACCAGAAGGTCGTGGAGGAGAGCCCGTCTCCCGGCGTCACCCCGGAGCTGCGTGAGCGGATGCTCGCGGCCGCCGTACGGGCGGGGGAGGCGGTGGCCTACCGCGGCGCGGGCACGGTCGAGTGCCTGGTGGACGCCGACGCCCAGGACTTCGTCTTCCTGGAGATGAACACCCGCCTCCAGGTGGAGCATCCCGTCACCGAGCTGGTCACCGGCCTCGACCTGGTGGAGCACCAGATCCGGATCGCCGCCGGGGAGGTCTACTCCGTGGAGCCGCGGAGCAGCGGCCACGCGATCGAGTTCCGGGTGTACGCCGAGGACCCCCGCCGGTTCCTGCCCGGCCCTGGCAAGATCGGTGTGTGGGAGGAGCCGGAGGGCGAGGGGGTGCGCGTCGACTCGGGATACACGGCGGGCAACACGGTCACGCCGTTCTACGACCCGCTGATGGCCAAGCTCTGCGTCGCCGGCGCCACCCGCGAGGAGGCGCTGGAACGCGGACGGGCGGCCGTCGCGGCGTTCCGCGTCGAGGGTCCCAAGCACAACCTGCCCTTCTGCGCCGAACTGCTCGATCATCCCGAGTTCGTGAGCGGGGACTACGACACCGGTCTGGTCTCCCGGATGAGAAAATCCTGATCTGCTGAATCCATGTTGAGGGGAGTGTCCGGGTGGCCGAGGTGCACGCCGAGATGGTGGCGAACGTCTGGAAGATCGTCGTGAGCGAGGGCGACGTCGTCGACGAGGGCGACACGCTGGTGATTCTGGAGTCGATGAAGATGGAGATCCCGGTCCTCACCGAGGACGCGGGGACCGTCACCAAGCTCCAGGTCAAGGAGGGCGACGTCGTCCAGGAGGGCGACCTCATCGCCGTGATCGACTAGAGACGGGCGAGGAAGCGCTCGCGGTCGACGACGACCCGTTCGATCGTGCCGGTGGCCACCTGGGCGCCGGTCTTGTCGACGGCGCTGACGGAGAAGACGAGCCGCCTGCCGTCCACCTCCGTGAGTTCGGCGGCGATCCAGACGTGCATCCCGACGGGGCTGGGCAGGCGGTGCTCGATCAGCACCCTGGTCCCCACCGAGGTCTGCCCGGGCTCCAGGTGCTGGTGGACGGCCTTGACCGTGGCGCCCTCGGCGAACGAGAGCAGCCGGGGCGTCCCCAGCACCGGCACGTCACCGCTGCCGACCCGGATGGCCGTGTCCCCACGCTCCACCATGATGAGGACCTCGGCGCGCAGACCTGGAGCGAGACTCATGCCGTGAGCCTATTGGTTCGGCTTCCGATTGGAAGCGGCCGCAACTTTTCGCGGCGCGGAGACGTCTTAGAGAGGGGCGTCGCAGGAAGCGGCGTCTTGGACAGCGGTGTCTTAAGAAACAGCGGTGTCTCAAGAAGGGGGAAGAGCAGGCGGCCACCGGCTAGGGTGATGCACCGTGGACCTCTTCTGCGATCACTGCGGCCGTCCGGCCGAGGACGGTGATCACGCGGCCTGCCTGGCCGCGAGGACGATGGAGCCACCGCGCTACTGCCCGCAGTGCCGCCGGCGGCTGGTCGTCCAGGTGACGCCGAGGAGCTGGTCGGCTCGGTGCTCGGTGCACGGTGCCAGCGGCGGATAACAGGTAAGCTCGACATCCGGCCCCCGAGCCCGGATCCCTCGCCTTACAGGGTTCCGTGATCCTGTCGTTATCTTCCCGCGACGCGAGCCTGCTTTGTTGGACACCTTCGGGGGTCGAGTGACTTAGGGGGTACGGGGCGCAAATGGTGGCCCAAGGGATGACCCTGGCCGGGCGCTACCGGTTGGACGCCCGGCTCGGCGCCGGGGGCATGGGCGAAGTGTGGCGTGGTGAGGACACGGTCCTCGCGCGCACGGTCGCGGTCAAGGTGCTGCTCCCCGGCCGCCTCGACGACCCCGGATTCGCCGTGCGCTTCCAGGGCGAGGCGCGGGCGATGGCGACCGTCAACCACCCCGGCGTCGTCGACGTCTACGACTACGGCGTGACGGACGTCCCCGGTGACGGCTCGACCGCGTACCTCGTGATGCGGTTCGTGGACGGCGAGCCGCTCGACCGCCTGCTGACCCGGATCGGCCGCATCGGCCCCGAACCCGCGATGGAGCTCATCGCGCAGGCCGCCTCCGCGCTGCAGGCCGTGCACGAGCGGGGGATCGTGCACCGGGACATCAAGCCCGGCAACCTGCTCGTCCGCCCGGACGGCACGCTGGTGCTCACCGACTTCGGCATCGCCCGCGCCGACTCGGGCAGCCGCCTCACCGACGCGGGCATGGTGCTCGGCACCGCGGCCTACTGCGCGCCCGAGCAGGCCGAAGGTGCTCCGGTCACGCCCGCCGTCGACATCTACGCCCTGGGTGTGGTGGCGTACGAGTGCCTGGCGGGCCGGCGCCCCTTCGACGGCGACTCGCCGGTGACGATCGCGCTCAAGCACATCCGCGAGGAGCCGCCGCCGCTGCCGCCGGACGTGCCGCCCGCCGTGCGGGCCGTCGTCGAGCGGGCCATGTCCAAGGACCCGGCGCTCCGCTGGCCGTCGGCCGCCACGATGAGCCAGGCGGCCCGGCAGGCGGTGCAGCCCGGCGCCCAGATACCCGGTGCTCAGACACCCGGCGCCCAGATGCCCGGCGCAGGCATGTCCGGCGAGGTCTCCCGGGCGATGGCCGTCCCCCCTCCGCCAATCGCGGCGACCCAGGCCGGTCCCTACCCGGGCGGGCCCGAACCGGTCCCCTCCACCGGCCACACCTACCGCGTCACCCGCGAGTCGTGGGACGACGCCCCCGCCGTGCCGCCGGCGACCGTCGCGGCGCCGCAGCAGGGCACGCGGGTGTCGCGGCGCGCGGCGGCGAGAGACGCCGCCCAGCGGTCCAGACGGGGCCGCGGGCTGCCGCTCGCGGCCGGAGTGGCGGGAGTCGCCGTCGTCGGGGCCCTGGCCGTCCTGGGGATCAACATGGCCTCGGCCGGGTCCGGCACGCCCGAACCCTCGAACACGGGGCCCCTCATCGTGGAGACCCCCACGCCCAGCCCGTCGCCGTCCCGTTCCCGCCCCCGCAGGACGCCGACCCCGACGGCGGCCGTGCCGTCGGTGCGGCCCAGTTCGCCCAGGCCGAAGCCGAGCCCGACGCCCACCCCGTCGCCGAGCCCGTCCGCCTCTCCCTCGCCCTCTCCCTCGCCGAGCCCGGCCGAGGATCTCGTCGAGGTCCCGTCCGTCGTGAAGGTGACCGAGAGCGTCGCGCTGGCGCGGATCAACAAGATGGGTCTCAAGCCCGCCGGCACCACGACGGGTGAGGGCAAGTGCCGGGGGCTCGTCGTCAGCCAGAGCCCGGCCGCCGGGACGAGGAAGCCCGAGGGCTCTGTGGTCAAGTTCGTCGTGCAGCTGAAGCCCTGCCCGTCCGCCTCGCCCAGCGCCACGCCGAGCCCGTCTCCGGCCCGCACGCCCGCCCCCTGACGGTCACGCCCCGCCCGCCGGAGCGGGCGGGGCGCTCATGCCCGTAAGACGTCAGGCGCCCTCGTCAGACGCCCGAGGTGGTGCGCGGGTAGGCGACGGCCGGGTCGGTCGCGATGTTCACCATGTACGGCACGCCGGAGTCGAAGGCGCGGCGCAGCGCCGGGCCGATCTCGTCCGGCGACGTGACCAGTTCCCCGCCGCCGCCGAGCGCGGTGACGACCTGGTCGTAGCGGCACTCCGGCTGGAGCTCGGCCGCCACGTCGTAGCCGTACAGCATCTGCATGGGGTGCTTCTCCAGCCCCCACATGCCGTTGTTGCCGCAGATCATCACGACCGGCAGCCGGTGCCTGACCAGCGTGTCCACGTCCATCAACGAGAAGCCCGCGGCGCCGTCGCCGAGCAGCAGCACGACCTGCGACGACGGCCGGGCCAGCCGGGCCGCGATGGAGTAGCCGAGCCCGGTGCCGAGGCAGCCGTACGGCCCGGGGTCGAGCCAGCTGCCCGGGCGGCGCGGCTCGACGTACTTGCCGGCGTAGGAGACGAAGTCGCCGCCGTCGCCGATCACCACCGCGTCGTCGGCGAGCACCTTGTTCAGCTCGCCGTAGATGCGCATGGGATGGATCGGGTCGGAGCCGGACTCCAGCAGCGGCACGTCCTCGGCGATCGCCGCCGCCGCCGTCTCGCCCAGCCGGGTCACCCAGGGCTCGTACGCCTTGGGGTTCACCCCGGCCGTGCCGCACGCGGCGCCGAGGCCCCAGAAGAGGAGGGACAGGTCGCCGGACGCCGAGCCCGACAGGCCGGTGTGGGTCGCGAGCTGGGAGGGCGCGTCGACGATGTGCACGACCCGGGCCAGCGGCGCGCCCTCCTTGCCGCCGAACCAGCCGTACGCGAGGCGGAAGTCGAGCGGGGTGCCGACGACGACGACCAGGTCGGCCTGGCTGAACGCGAGGCCGCGGGCACGGGTGACGAGCAGTTCGTGCCCGGCGGGCAGGATGCCCCGCCCCTGCCCGTTGGGCACGACCGGCAGGCGCCACTCCTCGGCGAAGTCCCGCGCCGCCTCCTCCGCGCGGTCCATCCACACGTCCGAGCCCAGCACGAGAAGCGGGCGCTCGGCCTCGGCGATCAGCCGCGCGATGCCGGCGAGCGCCTCGGGGTCGGGCTCCAGCGGCGACGGGGTCAGCGTCTCCGAGTCGTACTCGGCCGACGGCGCGAACAGGTCGTCCATGTGGACGTCCAGGAACACCGGTCCGCGGTGCGGGGCGAGCGCGGTCCGGAAGGCCATCTCCACGTCCTGCCCGATGGAGTCCGCGCCCGATCCGGTGAAGGCGAGCTTGGTGATGGGCTCGAACAGCGGGGGATGATCCATCTCCTGCAACGCCCCGGAGCCCCAGCGCGAGCGCGGGGCGCGCCCGCCGAGGACGACGACAGGGGAGCCGTTGAAGTGGGCGGTCGCGACCCCCGAGACGCCGTTGGTGACGCCGGGACCGGCGGTGAGCACCGCGAGGCCGGGCCTGCGCGTCAGCCGGGCCGTCGCCTCGGCGGCGAACACCGCGCTCTGCTCGTGGCGCACGTCGAGGATGCGCATGTTCTGATGGACGGCCCCGTCGTAAAGGGGGAAGACGTGCCCGCCGGAGAGCGTGAACATGGTGTCCACGCCGTAGGCCTGGGAGACGGCGACGGCGATGTCGCCTGCGTGTTTGGGGGACTCCATAGGGTGAAACCTACCAGTCGGTCACTTTTGCCAACAGACGGACGGCCAATGCCCTCCCGCCACAGGAGAACGTCGGTCACCTCCGCTGATGCCCGTTGCCGCCCGGGATAAGCCAGTCAGAGGGTCTGGGAGAGCGCCTTGATGGGCATCTTGAGATCGGCGAGCAGCTCCAGGTCACGTTCGGGCGCCCGGCCCAGTGTGGTGAGGTAGTTTCCGACGATGACGGCGTTGACGCCGCCCAGCATGCCCTCCCTCGTGCCGAGGTCGCCGAGGGTCAGCTCACGGCCTCCGGCGTACCGCAGGATGGTGCGCGGCAGAGCGAGGCGGAACGTGGCGATCGTCTTCAGCGCCTCGGCGCCGTCGACCAGCGGGTGATCGGCGAACGGCGTGCCCGGCCGGGGGTTGAGGAAGTTGAGCGGCACCTCGTCCGGCGCCAGCTCGCCGAGCTGGGCGGCGAACTCGGCCCGCTGCTCCGGCGTCTCACCCATGCCCACGATGCCGCCGCAGCACAGCTCCATGCCCGCCTCCCGGACCATGAGGCAGGTCTCCCACCGTTCCTCCCAGGTGTGGGTGGTGACGACGCGGGGGAAGTGCGACCGGGCGGTCTCCAGGTTGTGGTTGTAGCGGTGCACCCCCATCTCGGCCAGTTCGTCCACCTGCGCCTGGGTGAGCATCCCGAGCGAGCAGGCGACGTTGATCTCGACGGCCTCCCGGATCGCCCGGACGCCCTCGCGCACCTGGTCCATCAGCCGCTGGTCCGGCCCGCGCACGGCGGCCACGATGCAGAACTCGGTCGCCCCGGTCCGCGCCGTCTCGACGGCCGCCTGGACGAGGGAGGGGATGTCGAGCCAGGCCGCGCGGACCGGAGAGGAGAACTGCCCGGACTGCGAGCAGAAGTGGCAGTCCTCCGGGCAGCCTCCGGTCTTGAGCGAGACGATCCCCTCCACCTCGACCTCGGGACCACACCACTTCATCCGCACCTCGTGCGCCAGGGCGAGCAGGTCCGGCAGGCGGTCGCCGGGAAGCGTCAGGCACTCCAGCGCCTGCGCCGCGTCGAGCCCCCTGCCCTCGTCGAGAACCTGAACGCGGGCGATCTCCAGGATGTCGGTCTTCACGCGGCACTCCCGTCGGTCCGTTGGGGCACTGCTGTCACAGGGGCAGCTTAAAGGTCGAACGGAACGCGGCCGGGTTGAAACCGCCGCCGAACGCGGGAGCCAGGCCCGCCCGCGCCACGCGGGCGAACGCCTCGGGGCCGAGCGACCCCGCGCCCTCCGGCAGCGCGCCGGACAACGGGCGGGCGGCGAGCATCTCCAGGTCGGCGACGTTCGAGCGGTCCGCGAGGCCCGGGACGGCGGGCCAGGAGCCGATCACCACGCCCGCGAGGTCGAGGCCCCGGCCCGCCATCGCCTCAAGCGTCAGAGCGGTGTGGTTGAGGGTGCCCAGACCGGCGCGGGCCACCACGAGCACCGAGGCGTTCAGGCGCCGGGCGAGGTCCGCGAGCGTGCCGCCCTCCTCGTCGTACCGGACGAGCAGTCCCCCGGCGCCCTCGACGAGCACCAGCCGGTGCGACTCGGCCAGTTCCCCGATCCGGGCCGCCGCGGCCTCGATCGACAGCGGCGGCAGGCCGGAGAGGCGGGCGGCGGCCGCGGGGGAGAGGGGGTCGGGATACCGCGCCATCTCGAAGGTCGAGGTCACCCCCGACAGGCGGATCACCTCGTCGAGGTCCCCGGGCTCCCCGGCCGCGACCCCCGTCTGCGCCGGCTTCACCACGGCGGCCGTCGCGCCCCGCGCCACCGCCAGCGCCGCGAGCGCGGCCGTCACCACCGTCTTCCCCACCCCGGTGTCCGTCCCGGTCACCACGAGAATGCTCATGCCGGCAGGCTAGAGCCCGAGCGAGCCGGAAGGGCGCGCCGCCGATCTGGACTGAGGAGCGTGCGGGAGCGAAGCGACCAGAGCGCGACGAGGGAAGGCGGCGGAAGTGAGCGCCCCGATGAGCGAAGCGGGAAACACAGTCAGGGCCTGCGGAGGCGGGTGACGAACTTGTAACGGTCGCCGCGGTAGAGCGACTGGGCGTACTCGACCGGGTTGCCGTCGGCGTCGAAGGCGTGCCGGGTCAGCAGCAGCATCGGCAGGCCGACGTCCACCCCGAGCACCTGCGCGTCGTACGGCGTGGCGAGCACGGTCTCGATGACCTCCTCCGCGTCGGTCAGCCGCACGTTGTAGGCGTTGTGCAGCGTCTCGTACAGCGAGGCGTGCACCTCCAGCTCGCGCCGCAGCCGGGGGAAGCGGCGGGCGGAAAGGTGCGTGGTGTCGATCGACATCGGCTCGCCGTTGGCCAGACGGAGGCGGTGGATGCGCAGCACCCGGCTGCCGGGGTTGACGGCCAGCCGCCGGCCGAGCGTCTCGTCGGCGGTGACGTAGCTGATGTCGAGGATCTTGGTGTCCGGTTCCAGGCCGACCGTGCGCAGGTCGCCCGTATAAGAGGTGAGCTGGAGCACCTGCGCGACCTTGGGCTGCGCGACGAACGTGCCCTTGCCCTGGATGCGCAGCAGCCTGCCCTCGACCACCAGCTCCGACAGCGCCTGCCGGACCGTCGTCCGCGAGGTCTCGAAACGTACGGCCAGGGCGCGCTCGGGCGGGAGCGCGCTGCCCGCGGGGAGGCTCTTGGTGAGCTCCAGGAGACTCCGCTTCACGTCGTAGTACTTCGGCACCCGCGGAGAGTCCTCGCTGTGCTCCGTCACCTGTCCCACCCTCGACCCGGCCCTTTCGTCATCTCGGCCACAGCGGTGAGCGCACCCCGGACCACCACGAGATCATCGGACCGCAGATCGGCACGTGCGGTCAACCGCAGACATGCGCGGCCCTGGGGCACCGACGGTGGGCGGAAGCATCCCACGCGCACCCCGTGATCCGCACACAGGGCCGCCGCGGCGAGCGCGAGCCGGGGCGGGCCGAGCACGACCGGCACCACGGCGGCGGCGGGGTCGGCCGTCTCCAGGCCGAGCCCGCGGGCCAGCGCGGCCAGCTCGCGCGCCCTCTCGCGGGCGCGGGCGGGCAGGCCGGGAGACGCCTCCAGCAGGTCGAGGGCGGCCAGGGCGGCCCCCGCGCACCCGGGCGCGAGGCCGGTGTCGAAGATGAACGACCGTCCCGTGTCGACCAGTGTGCCGATCACCTCGGGGGGGCCCAGGACCGCGCCGCCCTGGGAGCCCAGCGACTTCGACAGCGTGACGGTCCGCACGACGTCCGGCCGGTCGGCGAGACCGGCCGCGTGCGCCGCGCCCCTGCCGTGGTCGCCGACGACGCCGAGCGCGTGGGCCTCGTCGACCACGAGCAGCGCGCCGTGCCGCACGGCGGCCTCGTACAGGGCGCGCAGCGGCGCGACGTCTCCGTCGACGGAGAACACGGCGTCGGTGACGACGAGGGCGTGCTCCTCGTCCCGCTCGGCCAGGACCTTGGCCACCGCCTCGGCGTCGCCGTGCGGCGTGACCACGACCCGCGACCGCGACAGCCGGCAGGCGTCCACGATCGAGGCGTGGTTGCCGGCGTCGGAGACGATGAGCCCGTCCCGGCCGAGGGCGGCGACGGCGGCGAGGTTGGCGAGGTACCCCGATGAGAACACCAGGGCGCGGGACGCCCCCGTGAAGGCGGCGAGCCGGTCCTCCAGCTCGGCGTGCAGCCGGGTCGAGCCCGTCACCAGGCGCGACCCGGTGGAGCCCGCCCCCCATTCGCGGGTGGCGCGGACGGCCGCCTCGACGATCCGCTCGTGCCGGGCGAGGCCGAGGTAGTCGTTGGAGGCGAGGTCGAGCAGCCCGTCGTGGTCGGGCGTGCGCGGGCGCAGGGCGCGCCGCAGGCCCGCCGCCTCCCGCCGCGCCGCGGCCGCGCGCAGTCTGTCCATCGGCCCTGTGCTGCCGGCCCCGTCATGCGGCCCTGTCATGAGGTGCATACTGCCAGGTGACGAAGGTCGATTCGCTTTCGGCCCGGAAGGCGGCGCATCATGCACACGTGCCGACTCTCAGCGACCTGGTGTCTCGTCACACCGCACTCGAATCCGCCGACCTCGACTGGATTCACTCACTGGTCTCGGACTGGCAGCTGCTCGCCGACCTGTCGTTCGCCGATCTGATCCTCTGGGTTCCCGACCAGGGCGGCACGAGGTGGCTGGCGGTGGCCCAGATGCGTCCCACGACCGGTCCCACCGTCTACCACGACGACGTGGTGGGGATGTCCGTGGCGGCGGGAGAGCGGCCGCTGATCGACGTGGCGTGGGCCGAGCGCCGCATCTGCCGGGAGGGCGACCCCGACTGGTCGAGCGGCGTGCCGGTGCGTGAGGAGACCATCCCCGTACGGAGGGGCAGGGAGGGCCCGATCATCGGGGTGATCCAGCGGTCCACCAACCTGTCGTCGGCGCGCACCCCCTCCCGCCTGGAGCTGACGTACCTGCAGAGCGCCTCCGACCTCGCGCAGATGGTGGCGGAGGGCAGGTTCCCGTTCACGGAGGAGGAGCCGCTCCTGGTCAGGTCGCCTCGCGTGGGCGACGGCCTGCTCCGGCTGGACAAGGCCGGCCGGGTCACCTACGCCTCGCCGAACGCCCTGTCGGCGTACCGCCGTCTCGGCCTGCACGCCGACCTCGTGGGCGCGGACCTCGGGAAGACGACCGCCGACCTGTGTTACTCCGACGAGCCGATCAACGAGGATCTGATGCTCGTCGCCAGCGGCCGGGCGCCCCGGGAGACCGAGGTGGAGAACGGCGGCACGGTCGTGCAGCTACGGGCGATCCCGCTGATCGTCGGGGGCGGCCGCATCGGCGCGCTGGTGCTGATCCGCGACGTGACCGAGCTGCGGCGGCGTGAGCGCGAGCTGCTGACCAAGGACGCGACGATCCGGGAGATCCATCACCGGGTGAAGAACAACCTGCAGACCGTGGCGGCGTTGCTGCGGCTCCAGGCGCGCCGCCTGAACAACCCGGAGGGGCAGGAGGCCCTGAACGAGGCCGTGCGGCGGGTCGGCTCGATCGCGATCGTCCATGAGATCCTCGCGCAGATGCCGGAGGAGATGGTGGAGTTCGACGACATCGCCGACCGGGTCATCGCGATGACGGCGGAGGTGTCGGTCGCGCACGTGGCGATCAAGCGGACGGGCGGCTTCGGTGTGCTTCCCGCGGCGGTCGCGACTCCGATCGCGATGGTGCTGACGGAGCTGCTCCAGAACGCGGTCGAGCACGGCTTCGCGCATTCCTCAGGCAACGTGCAGGTCGTCGTCAGGCGGGACGCCGACCGGCTGGAGGTGGTGGTGGCCGACGACGGCAGGGGCCTGCCCGCGGACTTCGACCTGGAGGCGACCGGAAGCCTCGGGCTCCAGATCGTCCGCACGCTGGTCGTCGGCGAACTGTCGGGCCGCCTGGGCGTGGCCGGGAGGGACGGCGGGGGGACCGAGGTGAGCATCAGCATCCCGGTGCAGCCCGCCTGAGGGGTGCGTGAGGGGCACCCCGCTTCGCCGCGGCGGTGTGGGGGATGCCATAGTGGACGCGATGACCGACCGCAATGACGACCGCGACGACCGACATGCTGCGATCGACGTGATGCGACCCACGTGACTCAGATGAAGCGTGACTCGCCTGCAGCGAACGACGTGATGACCGCGACGAGGGTGCGCCGCCGTCCGGTGAACGCCGCTAGGGCATTCACCGAGGACGGTCGCGTACGGCGGCCGGACGGCCGGGGGTCAGACGGCGGCGCGGGCGCGGGCACGAGCCGTGCGGCGCTTGAGCGCGCGGCGCTCGTCCTCGCTCAGTCCGCCCCAGACTCCGGCGTCCTGGCCGGACTCCAGGGCCCACTTCAGGCAGGAGTCGGCGACCGTGCATCGCCGGCACACCTGCTTGGCCTCGTCGATCTGCATGAGCGCGGGACCGGTGTTCCCGATCGGGAAGAACAGTTCGGGGTCCACGTCACGGCAGGCAGCGCGGTGGCGCCAGTCCATGCGTTCCACTCCTTCGTCAGATGGAGCCTTCGTGGCTCCGCTGGCCGTCAACTTTGTGAACTCTTTCACTAACTAGGCCGGACGTTTACCCGGATCCAGGGTTAGGGGCCGGGAAGCGTCCACGCGATCGCCGGGGACCCTTGCGGAGGCTGTGGTCTCCGTAAAGGTCCTACGTTCCGACGTCGTGATTCAGCTTTTCAGCCGTACCAACACCACACAAGAGGTTTGGGACAAGGTTTTGCCCGTCGTGGCTGTCGGATGCGTCACACTATGACTACATGTAACAGGTTAGACGAGGACTTGTAACGCGTCCGGGATAGCGCGAAAGATCACCCACTCGTGTTCTCCCAGGTAGTCGCCGTCGAGCTGGAAGGCTACCGGCCGGGAGGCGAGGAGGGTGAACTCCTCTTCGTCATGCGTCTGAATGAGGTGTTTACCGCGCGGCAATCCCCGGTGTTCTCCGATGATCTGCCGGACCAAGGAGAGCACGGCGGGTGAATTCAACCTGCGGAGCCCGAGCAGATCGAGCCCCGTCTCGAAGCCGGCCCACGGTGTCGGGTTGATCGGACGTGCGCCGGCGTACGTCCACGGCGCCGTGTTCGACACGATCGCCATGAAAATCCCATCCTCTGTCGGCAGGCCGGGACGCGCCAGCCGGATCGCCGGACGCCGCCGGTCGGTCACGAAGAAGTGCCGCACCGCCGTGCTCACGTAGAGGGCGGGCAGCGCGCGGTGTCCCGCGCTCCGCAGACCCTCCACGGCCCGGATGACCTCCGCGTCGTATCCCAGTCCTGCACAAAATGTGAAATATCGGGACCTTTGTTGGTCAGGGCCCGCTCCTGCCCCCGGATCGGGGCCCGAAACCTCGTCGTGCCAAATCGCCTGTCCCAGACCGATGACACGGCGCCGGTCCTCGCGCAGCGCCTCCAGGACGGCTCCGGTCGCCTCGACCGGGTTGTTGGGCAGCCCGAGGGCGCGGGCGAAGACGTTGGCGCTGCCCCCGGGGATGACGATGAGGGCCGGCCGTTCGGTCGCGTGCCCGCCCGGATGCGCCTGGAGCAGCCCGTTGACGGTCTCGTTGATCGTTCCGTCGCCGCCGAGCACCGCCACCGCGTCGAACCCCTTGGCCCGCGCCGTCGCGGCGAGCGCGGTCGCGTGGCCGCGGTACGCGGTCTCCTCGACCGACAGGTCCACGGCGGCGCCGAGCGCCCGGATCAGCACGTCCCGCGTGCGCCGGTGCGTCGAGGTGGCCTTGGGATTCACGAGGAGGAGAGCCCGCATGCCTGAAGGTTAACGAACCGTTTACCGCTTCCGCCGGGTGACGCCTCTCCGGGGAGGGCGACCATCCCTGCGGGTAGGGTTGGGCGTTGTGATCAGCAGTTCCGCCGGCCGTCCCGCCACGCTCACCGTGGCCGCCGCCGTCCTGGCCGCCGAGGGCCTGCTCGCCGTCGTCATGGGCGGCTACGTCGGCGTCGAGACCTTGATCGGCAAGCCCACCGACCTGGTGACCGGCCTCGCGGTGGCCGGGTTCGGCGTGCTCGGCGGGGCCGCCCTGATCTGGGTCGCCTGGGGCCTGTGGCAGGTGCTGCGCTGGAGCAGGGGACCGGCGGTCGTCACCCAGATCTTCGCGCTGCCCGTCGCGATCACGCTGATCCAGTCGGCGCAGTACGGCTTCGGCGTGCCGCTCGTCGTCGCCGCCGTCGTGGCCCTGGTCGCGTTGCTCGCCCCGGCGTCGACCCACGCGCTGATGGGCGAGGACGGCTCCTGATCCCGGTGGGCCTGATCCGGACGGGCCCGATCCCGGTGCCGATCCGGGTGACCGAGCGCCGCCGGGGGGAGTGCGGCGTCCGAGTCGTTCCTGTGATCGGTTCCCCTGATCGTCCCTGATCGTCCGGGGCGTCAGTCTTCGGCGGTCAGGCCCTCGCGGAGCTGGGCCAGGGTCCGGGCGAGCAGCCGGGACACGTGCATCTGCGAGATGCCCAGCTCGGTGGCGATCTGGGACTGCGTCATGTTGCCGAAGAAGCGGAGCAGGAGGATTCTCTTCTCCCGCGGCGGCAGGCGCTCCAGCAGTGGCTTGAGCGACTCCCGGTACTCCACGCCCTCCAGCGACTCGTCCACGATGCCGAGCGAGTCGGAGACCGCGGGAGCGTCGTCGTCGCCCGAGTCGGGCGCGTCGAGCGACACGGTGGAGTAGGCGTTGGCCGACTCCAGGCCCTCCAGGACCTCTTCCTCGGTCATCCCCAGGTGGACGGCGAGCTCGGCGACCGTGGGCGCCCGGCTCTCACGCTGGGACAGCTCGCTTATCGCCTTGGTGAGCGAGAGCTTGAGCTCCTGCAGTCGGCGCGGCACGCGGACCGCCCAGCCCTTGTCGCGGAAGTGCCGCTTGATCTCCCCGACGATGGTCGGGGTGGCGTACGTGGAGAACTCCACGCCGCGCCCGAGGTCGAAGCGGTCGATCGACTTGATGAGACCGATCGTGGCGACCTGCGTCAGGTCGTCGAGCCACTCGCCCCTGTTCCGGAAACGGCGGGCGAGGTACTCCACGAGCGGCAGGTGAAGCTCGACCAGCTCGTCGCGGATACGCTGGCGCCTCGGGTCGTCCGACGGCAGCTCCGAGAGCTCGGCGAAGAGCGTGCGCGCGCGTACGCGGTCCGGCACCGCCGCCGAGTCGCCGGAGGCCATCGCACTCGTCCTTTCCGTCACGACGGCCTCGCCGCGCTCCGGCGCTTACGCAGCATGATCGCCAGATGGTCGGCGTGGTCGGAGATGGCGTCCACGTCGTCGGCCAGTGCGGTCAGCACCATCCAGGCGAAGTCCTCGCGGTTGGGCGAGCTCACGCCGAGGGTGTTCACCTCGACGCGCACCGTCATCTCCGGGCCGGTGAGCTCGAACTCCGCGAGGAGGTCCGTTCCGGGTACGGCGTGGCGCAGCAGCATGGCGCACGCCTCGTCCACCGCGATGCGCAGGTCCTCGATCTGGTCGAGGGTGAAGTCGAGCCGTGCGGCGAGCCCGGCGGTGGCCGTGCGCAGCACGGACAGATAGGCGCTCACGGCGGGCAGCCGGACACTCACAGCATCGCGAATCCCGGTCAGATCCACCGCAGGCGTCTCGGTTTCCTCGGTCACGTTCCTCCTCGCCCCTTCGAGCCGGCTCACTGCCCGCTGACTGCAACTTACCGCCACTTGGACGGTGCTGCCCCGGCCAGACGCGCCGATTATGGCGTTCCTTGGAGGTAACTCCTCGTAAATTCCGTAGTACCGAATACGAAGCTTCTATGGAGTTTGGTCGCGCCTGGCGTACATGCCCTTGTCGCGTGCTCTGGGCCGCTTTCCTGGGCCGCTTTCCGGGCGACCCGGCCCCGCGCGGCATGGCCGTGCGGGGCCTCGGTCCGCCCGATCAGGCGGCCTTGGTCTCCCAGAAGATCTTGGAAATCTCCTCGATCTTCGCCAGGAGGTCGTCCGCCAGCCCGGGGTCGACGGTGCCCTTGGCACCGGCCGCGCCCGCGAGCTTCGTCGCGTCCCAGAAGAGCTGGTGGAGCTGGGGGTACTGCTCAAGGTGCGGGGGCTTGAAGTAGTCGGTCCACAGCACCCAGAGGTGATGCTTGACCAGCTCGGCCCGCTGTTCCTTGATGAGCAGCGCGCGGGTCCGGAAGACCGGGTCGTCGTTGTCGGCGTACTTCTTAATGATCGCCTTCACCGACTCGGCCTCGATACGGGCCTGCGCCGGGTCGTAGACCCCGCACGGCAGGTCGCAGTGAGCGGACGCCTCGTGCCGGGGTCGCAGCAGTCGTGCGAGCATCGGAATCCTTCCTTAGGAATGCTGATGACAGCACCGTTCCAGAACCGACCTTACTCGTCTCGAAAACGCCACGCGGAGGGGGATGTGCTCACCGCCGTATGTGTCTCCGGAGACTCGATGCGGCCCGCGCTGCGACCCGGGGACTGGCTGCTGGTACGGCTCGGCGCCGCCGTGCGGCCGGGTGACGTGGTGGTCGCCAGGCGGCCGCACGGGCTGATCGTCAAGCGGGCCTTCCGGCTGACCGGCGACGGCTGGTGGCTGGAGAGCGACAACCAGTCGGCCCCCGGACGCCGCGACAGCTGGGACTTCGGCGCGGTGCCCGAGGACGACGTCCTGGGCAGGGTCGTGCTGCGCTACTGGCCCCGGCCCGCGCTGCGCTTCCCCGCGCCGCCCGGCTGACGGGTGTGCGGGCCCACCGGGATCAGGCGCCGCGCTTGCGGGCCCGGTACGCGGCCACGTTGGCCCGGCTGGCGCACCGCTCCGAGCAGTAGCGGCGCGACCGGTTGGAGGAGGTGTCGATGTAGACGTTGCGGCACGGCGACGCCTGGCAGAGGCCGAGCCGGTCGACGCCGAGACGGGTGACCACGCTGGCGAGGCCCATGACCGACCCGACCGCCAGGGCGTCGGCGACCCGGCCGCCCTCGGTCAGGTGCAGGTGCCAGGGCTGGCCGTCGTGGCCGGAGATCTGCGGATGCACGGGATGCCGGACCAGCAGGCCGTTGAGGCGGTCGACCACGTCGACGTCGTCTCCTCCCGACGCGGCCTCGAACACCCCCGCGAGCTCCTCACGCAGCTCCCAGAGCGCGTCGATGTCCCGGCGGGTGAGGCGGGAGGCCGCCTCCGTACGGCCCGTCTCCTCCAGCAGCGACCGCAGGGAGAAGGGGTTTTTGAGCTCGTCGCCCATGTTGACCAGCTGAACGGCCAGCTCGGCGTAAGACGTCAAGTCCACTGGGGCGCCCATGTACGTAAGAGATCACTGGCAAAGCCGAGTATTACACGCCTCGTGGCCTGGGGGAACACCCATAGGGGCAACGATCTGGGGTCGCCGGGACGGGGGCGGGCGGTGGTTCGTGTGGCACAATCAGGAGACGGGTGACCCCCGTACCCCCTCAAGAGACGACCGTCAACGACGACGGCCTCCGGCGGCTACCGAAGCCTGGGCTCTCGTTCTCTTGACGGCGTCTACCGAAGGAACTCGTCCTTTCGACACTGGGGTCGCTGTGACCGTTACTCCTGATTCCTTGACTTCTCTCGATCTGGATCCCGCTTTCGCGCTGCACCGCGGCGGCAAGCTGGAGGTCCGCTCCACCGTCCCGGTCCGCGACGCCGGGGACCTGTCGCTCGCGTACACCCCGGGTGTCGCCCGCGTCTGCACCGCCATCGCCGACAACCCCGACCTGGTCAACGACTACACCTGGGTCTCCAACGTCGTGGCCGTGGTCTCCGACGGCACCGCGGTGCTGGGGCTCGGCGACATCGGGCCGGCCGCCGCGATGCCCGTGATGGAGGGCAAGGCCCTGCTGTTCAAGCAGTTCGCCGGGGTCGACGCGGTGCCCGTCTGCATCGACTGCACGGACGTGGACGCGATCGTCGAGACCGTGGTCCGGCTCGCGCCCTCGTTCGGCGGCGTCAACCTGGAGGACATCAGCGCCCCCCGCTGCTTCGAGGTGGAGGACCGCCTGCGGGCGCTTCTCGACATCCCCGTCTTCCACGACGACCAGCACGGCACCGCGATCGTGGTCCTCGCCGCGCTGCGCAACGCGGCCCGCCTCACCGGGCGGTCGCTCGGCGACCTGCGCGCCGTCGTCGCCGGCGCGGGCGCCTCCGGCGTCGCCGTCTCGCGCATCCTGCTGAACGCCGGGATCGGCGACATCGCGGTCGCCGACTCCAAGGGCATCATCCACACCGGCCGAGACGACCTGAACCAGGTCAAGTGGGCGCTGGCGAGGGACACCAACAAGGCGGGCCTGACCGGCTCGACCGAGGGGGCCCTCGCAGGCGCCGACGTGTTCGTCGGGCTCTCCGGCTCCACCATCTCCGAGCGGGCCGTCGCCGGGATGGCGCGGGACGCGATCGTGTTCGCGCTGTCCAACCCCACCCCCGAGGTCGAACCCTCGGTGGCGGCGCGGTACGCCCGCGTGGTCGCCACCGGCCGGTCCGACCACCCCAACCAGATCAACAACGTGCTGGCCTTCCCTGGGGTCTTCCGGGGCGCTCTCGACGTCCGCGCCAGGACCATCACCGAGAACATGAAGGTGGCGGCGGCCGAGGCCCTCGCGGCCGTGGTCGGGGACGACCTGTCGGAGAACTACGTGATCCCCTCGCCGTTCGACGCCCGGGTCGCCCCCGCGGTGATCGCCGCCGTCGCGCGGCAGGCCCGCGAGGACGGCGTCGCGCGTAAGTGACGCCACGCCCCGCCTGGGGCCGAAGGGCCGGACGCCGTGGCGTCCGGCCCTTTTTTCTCCACCGGGCACTTGGGAATCCCTTTACCTCGTCACGGTAGGTGCTATAAAGAGAGCTCTCCGTAACCTCATCGGCTGATGCCTGTCCCGGTTGGAAGAGCGATGCGACGTGACCTCGACCGCATCAAGGGCCTGACCCGACGGCTCGGCGGCCTCGGCGTGGGACAGCGGTTCCCCCATTCGTGGGAGGAGGGTGTGGCAAGCGTGACAGCACTGTGGAGGGCCGACGTCGAGCGGCGCAGGTTCCTGCTCGACTCCACCTTCGCCCTGGGAGCGGGCTCGGCGGGACTCGCTCACTGGCTGGCGGCACCGGACGCGACGCGGCTCGCCGCGGCCGGGCCGCGCCGGGTCGGGGCCTCGGACGTGGCCGCGATCCGGGAGGTCACCCGATCCTTCGGGGAGCTGGACAACCGGTTCGGCGGCGGCAGCGTGCGCGGGCCGGTCGTGCGCTACCTGCACACCGCCGTGACGCCGCTGCTGCGCGAGGGCGCGTACGGCGAGGTCACCGGGCGGTCGCTCGCGACCGCGGCGGCCGAGCTGACCCGGCTCGCCGGGTGGATGGCCTACGACCTCGAACAGCACGGGCTCGCCCAGCGCTACCTCATCCAGGCGCTCGGCCTGGCGCGGGGCGCGGGCGACCATGCGCTGAGCGGCGAGATCCTGGCCGGGATGAGCCACCAGGCCGTCTACATCGGGCACGCCCGGCACGGGCTGGAACTGGCCAGGGCGGGGGTCGAGGCGGCCCGGCGCTCGGGGGTCCTCACCCTGCTCGCCGAGACGCGTGTGCTGGAGGCGCACGCCCTCGCGCTGCTGGGGGACCGGGCGGGGTGCGGGAACGCGCTGCACGAGGCCGAGATCGCCTTCGACCGGCGCTCTCCGCAGAGCGAGCCCCGCTGGATCGGCTACTTCGACGAGGCCTACCTGGCCGCGAAGTCGGCCCACTGCCTGCGCGACCTCGGCGACGGCGGAGGAGCCGTACGGCAGGCCAGGCGGTCGCTGGTGATGGACGGGCGGTATGTGCGGGGGAGGATGTTCAACCTCGCGCTGCTCGCCTCGGCCCTGATCCAGGAGGGCGAACTGGAGGAGGCGTGCCAGGTCGCGTCCTCGGCGCTCGACGTGGCCGAGGGCATCCAGTCGGCCCGCACCCGGACCTACGTCGCGGACCTGCGCCGGCGACTGGCGCCGTACGCCGCGGATCCGCGGGTGGCCGCGCTGCTGGAGCGCGGCCGACGTGCGGGCAGGGCGGCGGTCGGCGTGTGACGCCGCCGGGCCCTGACCGGACGGGTGCCCACGGTGGGGCCGGCCGCGAGGGACCGGACCCCACCGGAGGCGGGCGTCACTCGGACTTGGCCTCGGTGATGCCGAGCGTGCCGTCCTTGCGGACCAGCGAGCCGGACCACAGCGAGTAGGCCGCCTTGTAGACGCCGTAGGTCTCGCCGTCGAAGTACGGAGAGCTGATCATGTCGCTACGGCCGTTGTCGTCGGTGTCCCCGCCGAGGCTGGTCACACCGTTGATGTAGCCGAGACGGCGGGCGCTGCTGTACTTGAGGATCCAGGGGCCGCCGGACGAGCCGCCGGTCATCGAGCACTTGAGGCCCACCTGCTCCTCGGCCTTGACCGAGGCCTCCTTGACCGGGAAGTACGGCTTGCCGTAGCACCACTTGAGCTTCTCGCCGGTCCAGACGTAGTTGCCGTCTCCGTGCGGCGCCGCGGGGTAGCCGAACACGAAGACCGGCGCGCCGACCTTCTGGTTGTAGGCGAGGCCCTGGCCGCCGACGTTGTTGCCCAGCGGTCCGAGGTCCTTGTACACGTTCTTCTGGTAGTCCCAGCCGATACCGCTGTAGACGGTGACGAACGAGTAGTCCCGGTCGGCGTCCTCGTACACGTCGAAGTCGTAGTGCGTGAACGCCTGCTTGCCGACGTACACGCCCCACGGGGCCTTGCCGTCGTAGTAACCCGGGATGAACACCCAGTTGTCGACGACCTGGTGGTTGCTCTCGATGTCGTAGACGCAGTGCCCGGCCGTGGCGACGAGGTTGTGGTACGCGGACTGCACCGAGGAGGCGGAGCAGGAGTAGAGGCCACTGCCGATGGAGAAGAAGACCCGGCCGACGGTCTTCGGCAGGTTGACGTTCTTGGACTTCGCGGTGGTCTTCTTCTCGTCGCCGATCGCCGGCACGATGCCCGGCTTGCCGTCGGCGGCGGGGGCTCCCTTGGAAACGTGCTTGGGAACCGTGTTGTGCTCCATGCCGTACGGGTCGGCCGCCTTGAGCTTCGAGCCGCCGCCGTCGAGCCAGAACTTGACGGTCGAGCCGGCCTGGGCGGGGCCGGCCAGCTTGGTGCTGGTCAGGACCCGGCCGGCCTGGGCCGGAGCGGTCAGGGCCGTTGCCGCAAGTCCCGCGGCGGCGATGGCGCCGATCGGGAGAAGCACGTGCTTCTTCATAGGGGGGTCGCTCCTCGCGCTGTACGTGGGACGTCACTTACGCCCCATGCGTCAGTAAAGGGATGTCAAGGAACTTACAGCACAGGAGCTTGTTGCCATAAGTCGTAGATAAGAAGACGTGTCCGGAATTAAGCACGTTTTGTGTGCGGTATGTTTCGCGGCCGGTCACCGGTCGAAACGCCCTCAGGCCGGAGAAGTGACGCGCTCGTGCCGGGCGGCGTCGTACACGTGGAACAACTCGCCGTCGAAATAGGGCGAAAGGGCGATGGACTGGCCGGACGTGCCGATGGTCAGGCCGTTGAGGTAGCCGAGCCCGCGCCCGCCCCGGTAGGCGGCCAGCCACGGCGATCCGCCGGCGGACACGAAGGGCGCGCGTACGGCCACCAGTTCGTCCGCCTTTTGGGTCAGGTCCCAGACGCGAAACGGTCTTCCGTACGATCGGCTCAAGCCGGTGGGTGCGGGGCCGGCGGAACGCCCGACGGGATAGCCGAAGACGGCGAGGGATCCACCGACCGGGAGGTTGTAGGCCAGGCCCTGCTCGCCCACCTTGTCGCCGAGGCGGCCCGCGCGGGTCAGCAGCACGCCGGTGTAACCCGTACGCGTGCGGTACTTCGGACCGGTGAACGCGGCGTACCGCGCGGCGCCGGAAAGCGCGACCCGCCGGGGCAGCACGCCGTCGTGGACGCCGACGAAGGCGTAGTCGCGGTCGAGGTCGCCGTAGCGGGTGAAGTCCTGGTGGGCGAAGGCCTGTTTTCCGGGATAGATGCCGAGGGGCGCCGAACCCCGGGCGAAACCGGGCACGAAGACCCAGTAGCGGTAGGTCCGGGCCGCCCCCGAGCCTCGCCGTACGGGCTCGTACACGCAGTGGCCGGCGGTCGCGACGAGGTTGCGGTGGTCGGCCTGGACCGAGGTGCCCGCGCACCAGTGCGGGCGGTGGTCGGCGCCGACGAAGAAGACCCTGCCCGCGGTTCTCGGCAGGTTGACGTTCCGCGCGGTGCCGGGCACCCGCCTGGCCCCGGCGACGGCGGGCACCACGCCCCGGTCGCCGCCGGGCTCCGCGTCGCCGCGCGGTGCGCGGGTGGCGGCGATCGTCGCCGGCAGGAGATAGGGCGTCGCGACGGTGAGCGCACGCGCGCCCTGCCCGAGCCAGTAGGCGAGTGCGGAGGAGACCTCCGCCTGGGGAACCAGCGGGCTCGTCACCGTGATGTCGTATGCCCGCGCGGGCGCGGGCACGACCGCGGCGAGCAACGCGGACGTCGCCACCGCCCCTGACAGCGGGGCGAGGATGCGCTTCACCCGATCTCCTTGCCGTGGAACGTCTCCCGCGCGGCACTCGTCGACGCGATGCGAAGGAACATACAGCGCATAGGCCTCACGTCGGAAACAACCGCGAAAAAAAGGAACAGGGCCCAGCCGGAGCCGGGCCCTGCGTGTCAAGCGGATCGGTCAGAGCGCGTACGCACTCAGGCGATCGAGCCGGACCAGTTGTTCTTGGCCGCGCTGTAGACGCCGTAGGTCTCGCCGTCGAAGTACGGGGAGACGGAGGTGTCGTACCGGTCGTTGCCGTCGGTGTCGGAGACGCCGATGGTCACGCCGTTCAGGTAGCCGAGACGACGGCCGTTGTTGTACTTGAGCAGCCACGCCGAGCCGAGCGAGCCCTCGCCGGTGAAGGAGGACTTGACGCCCTGCAGCTCCTCCGCCTTGATCGCCGGAGCGGTCGCGGGGAAGGTCTTGCCGTAGCTCCACTTGAGGGTGTTGCCGGAGAAGGCGTGGTTGCCGTCCGGGTGCGAGCCGCTCGGGTAGCCGAACACGAAGACCGGCTGGCCGATCTTCTGGTTGTAGGCCAGGCCCTGCCCGCCGACGTTGTCGCCGAGGCGACCCGCGTCGACGAACTTCCAGACGTAGTACTTGCCGCCCTCGGTCCCCGCCAGCAGGAACGGGTAGTTCTTGGCGTAGGCGTCCCAGGTCGCCTTCGGAACCTCGGTGCGGTTCACGGGGGCCGAGCGGTCCGCCGTGCCACCGTTGACCTTGAGGCCGTTGTAGACGGTGACGAACGCGTAGTCGCGGTCGCCGTCCTCGTAGACGTCGTAGTCGTAGTGGGTGTAGGCCGTCTTGCCGACGTACACGCCCCACGGGGTCTTGCCCTGGTAGTAACCCGGGATGAAGACCCAGTAGTTCAGCGTCGCCTTGTTGGACACCGTGTCGTAGACGCAGTGGCCAGCGGTGGCGACCAGGTTGTGGTACGACGACTGCACCGAGGTCGCGGTGCACCAGTGCGGGTTGACCGCGACGACCTTGGGGTTCTGCCGCGTGCCGACGTTCTTGAACCCGTCCGCGAAGAACACCTTGCCGGTGGTCTTGGGGAGGTTCACGTTCTTCGACTTGGCGGCGGTCTTCTTCTCGTCGCCGATCGCCGGGACGATGCCGGGCTTGCTGTCGGCCGCGGGGCCACCCTTGGAGAGGTGCTTGGCGGCGACCTTGGTCTCGACGTTGTACGGCGTGGCGGCGATCAGGTTGGCCGCGTTCTCCGCCAGCCAGAAGGCGGCGATGTTCTTGGCCTGGATGCCGGTCGACGCCAGCGGGTCACTGGCGACGTCGCCGGCCGCCTGGGCGGGGGTGACGAGACCGGCGGCGAGCAGGCCGGCGGTGGCCACGAGGCCACCGAAAGCAAGAGTGCGCTTCATGGGGAAACTCCTTGGTCTGGCGTGAGACGCCTCATGCGCCCCATCCGTCAGTGAAGGGATGGCTGGACCATACAGGGACGATCTTGAGATGCGGTAGCGGTTCCCGTGCCGTCGCAGGCCGCCGGAGCGGCGAGATCAATCCGTAATCTTCACGCCAAGGAGTGCTTTTTTACGACCTAGGCAGACATTTGCCCAGATGGTCGGTCAAGTGCGAGCGTGGGGAGCAAGGGGCGCCTGGGACGTTTGTTTCGGTCCACAAAAACGGCGGTGTGACGCGAATCACATGAAACGAATGCCACCGGATCGGCCCGCGGCGCGTCTAAGGGGCCCCTTGAACGCCCCGAGCCCCGGCGTAGTACGGCCGGGGCTCCGGGTGGGATGGAACCTGTTCGCTCGCCGCCGAGGGGTTCTCCGCCGGCCGGACGAGGGTGGTACGGGTGCGGGCCGGTGGGTTCACCACCGGCCCGCGGTCGTGCGGTCGTCCGCGCGAGTGGGACTCGCGTGAGGACTACTGCGCGGTGATCTTGCCGGACCAGTTGTTCTTGGCCGCGTTGTAGACGCCGTAGGTCTCGCCGTCGAAGTACGGGGAGACGGAGGTGTCGTACCGGTCGTTGCCGTCGGTGTCGGAGACGCCGATGGTCACGCCGTTCAGGTAGCCGAGACGACGGGCGCTCTTGTACTGCAGCAGCCACGCCGAGCCGAGCGAGCCCTCACCGGTGAAGGAGGACTTCACGCCCTGGAGCTCCTCGGCCTTGATGGCCGGAGCAGTCGCGGCGAAGGTCTTGCCGTACGACCACTTGAGGGTCTTGCCGGAGAAGGCGTGGTTGCCGTCCGGGTGCGACCCGCTCGGGTAACCGAAGACGTAGACCGAGCTGCCGATCTTCTGGTTGTAGGCCAGGCCCTGCCCGCCCACGTTGTCGCCGAGACGGCCGACGTCCTTGATGACGAGCCGGCGCTTCTCCCACGACGGGAGCACGCCGTTGTACACGGTGACGAACGCGTAGTCGCGGTCGCCGTCCTCGTACACGTCGTAGTCGTAGTGGGTGTAGGCCGTCTTGCCGACGTAGATGCCCCACGGGGTCTTGCCCTGGTAGTAACCCGGGACGAACACCCAGTAGTCCATCGTGGCCTTGTTGGACACGGTGTCGTACACGCAGTGACCCGCGGTCGCGACCAGGTTGTGGTAGGTCGACTGCACGGAGGTGGCCGAGCACCAGTGCGGCCTGCCGTCGGCGCCGCGGAAGAACACCTTGCCCGTGGTCTTGGGCAGGTTCACGTTCTTCGAGGTGCTGCTCGACTTCTTCTCGTCACCGATGGCCGGCACGACGCCGGGCTTGCTGTCCGCGGACGGCCCGCCCTTGGAGACGTGCTTGGCGGCGACCTTGGTCTCGACGGCGTACGGCGTGGCGTTCTCGAAGTTCGACGCCCGCTCGCCCCGCCAGTACTTGATGACCTGGAGGGCGGCCGAGTTCGTGGAGGCCAGGTTGTCGTTGGCCCAGGTCCTGCCGGCCGCCTGGGCGGGGGCGGCGAGACCGGCGGCGAGGAGGCCGGCGGTGGCGACGAGGCCACCGAAAGCCAGGGTGCGCTTCATTGAGGGTGTGCTCCTTGCTCTGTCGTGAGACGCCTCATGCGTCCCATGCGTCAGTAAAGGGATCGCCAAGGAACATACCGGGCAGATCTTCACGACAGAAAGCGTTCGCGGTACCTCGGAGAGGAGCCGTCGGCGCGTTACCGTTCCGTTATCGGATTCGGCTCCGGTTTGGGGTAGCCGAAACGGAGCCGAGTGCGCAGGTGGAGCGGAAGGCTGAGTCCTCGCTGTGAGGGGGCGCGGGAAGGGTGCGGCTCTCGTCTGTGTGAGCCAAATCACAGTGACCGGAGGGAGCGGAATCGGCGGCCGAACCGTCTAAACACGCCCCGATCCCCGTCTTCGGGCGCCCGGAGACGCCGAAAGGGCCCGGCTCGGAAGCCGGGCCCTTCGGGTGGACCGTGTCAGGGTTTGGACCCCTGACGGGTGACCGCTTGCGCTCTCGAAGAGAGTTAGGCGATCGAGCCGGACCAGTTGTTCTTGGCCGCGCTGTAGACGCCGTAGGTCTCGCCGTCGAAGTACGGGGAGACGGAGGTGTCGTAACGGTCGTTGCCGTCGGTGTCGGAGACGCCGATGGTCACGCCGTTCAGGTAGCCGAGACGACGGCCGTTGTTGTACTTGAGCAGCCACGCCGAACCCAGCGAGCCCTCACCGGTGAAGGAGGACTTCACGCCCTGCAGCTCCTCCGCCTTGACCGACGGAGCGGTCGCGGCGAAGGTCTTGCCGTAGGTCCACTTGAGGGTCTTGCCGGTGAAGGCCTGGTTGCCGTCGGGGTGCTTGCCGCTCGGGTAGCCGAACACGAAGACCGGCTGGCCGATCTTCTGGTTGTAGGCCAGACCCTGACCACCCACGTTGTCACCGAGGCGACCGGCGTCAGCGAACTTCAGCACGTAGTACTTGCCGTTGTGGGTGTAGGCGGGAAGCTGGCCTTCCTTGACGTAGGCGTCGTAGGTGGCCTTGTCGACCTCCTTGAAGCCGACGTACTTCTCGACCTCGGTCCAGTCGCCGGTACGAACGGCCTTCTTGACGATGTCCCACGCCTCGGCGACGCCGTTCGGCGGGAACTTGATGCCGTTGTACACGGTGACGAACGCGTAGTCGCGGTCGCCGTCCTCGTACACGTCGTAGTCGTAGTGCGTGTAGGCGGTCTTGCCGACGTAGATGCCCCACGGGGTCTTGCCCTGGTAGTAACCCGGGATGAAGACCCAGCGCTTCATGGTGGCGGCGTTGGACGCGGTGTCGTAGACACAGTGCCCGGCGGTCGCGACCAGGTTGTGGTACGCGGCCTGCACCGAGGTGGCCGTGCACCAGTGGGGGCGGTGGTCGGCGCCGATGAAGAACACCTTGCCCGTGGTCTTGGGCAGGTTCACGTTCTTCGACTTGGACGTCGACTTCTTCTCGTCGCCGATCGCCGGCACGACACCCGGCTTGCTGTCGGCCGCCGGCCCACCCTTGGAGATGTGCTTGGCGACGACCTTGGTCTCGACGTTGTACGGCGTGGCGTTGATCAGGTTGGCCATGTGCTCGCTGAACCAGAAGGCGGCGATGCTCTTGGCCTGGATGCCGGTGGCGGCCAGCGGGGCGCTGGCGACGTCGTTGGCGGCCTGAGCCGGGGCGGCAAGACCCGCGGCCAGGAGGCCGGCGGTGGCGACGAGGCCACCGAAGGCGAGAGTGCGCTTCATGAGGGAACTCCTTGGTCTGTCGTGGAACGCCTCATGCGTCCCATGCGTCAGTAAAGGGATAGGCAGAACCATACAGCGCAGATCTTGCGGGCGTATGGCGGCTTTTGACGTCTAATCCGGCTCCGCCCGCTTGTGACCAATTCGTGACGTTGCCGCCATGGGGGATGGATCGTTCCGGGCGGCCCATTGCCGCAGCTAGAGAATCTTCCTTTCCGGATCTTCACCGGCGGTCGTGGAAATCCCTGCGGTGGGGCGTCAGGAATGGCTGTGACGCGAATCACACCACTGTGATGGCACTGGTCGGGCGGCTCATCCGTCTAACGCGCCCGGGCCTCACCCAGGGTGGCCGAATGATGGCGCGACACCGCGAACGGGGAAAGGCACGTTTCCGGCCACGTCGCGCAGGACCCTCTCTCGGTTTACTTCTCCCGGCCAGAGAATAAGACCGTCGTCGCGTATTGGGAGAAAACGAAAGAGCCCGGCCGGAGGCCGGGCTCTTCGTCAAGCCTGAACCGCTGGGATCAGTGGTTCAGCGGGTTCTCGAAAGGCACCGCGATGGAGCCGGACCAGTTGTTCTTGGCCGCGCTGTAGACGCCGTAGGTCTCGCCGTCGAAGTACGGGGAGACGGAGGTGTCGTACCGGTCGTTGCCGTCGGTGTCGGAGACGCCGATGGTCACGCCGTTCAGGTAGCCGAGACGACGGCCGTTGTTGTACTTCAGCAGCCAGGACGAGCCGAGCGCGCCCTCGCCGGTGAAGGAGGACTTGACGGCCTGCAGCTCCTCGGCCTTGACCGACGGAGCGGTCGCGGCGAAGGTCTTGCCGTAGGTCCACTTGAGGGTCTTGCCGGTGAAGGCCTGGTTGCCGTCGGGGTGCTTGCCGCTCGGGTAGCCGAACACGAAGACCGGCTGGCCGATCTTCTGGTTGTAGGCCAGGCCCTGCCCGCCGACGTTGTCGCCGAGGCGACCCGCGTCCACGAACGCCCACACGTAGTAGTGGCCGTTGCTCTGGTGGCAGAAGCCGGAGGTGCGGTACCACGCCGGGAACTTGTTGAAGGTCTCCTTGGAGACCTCCTTCCAAGCACCGGGGTTGGCCGGACCGAAGGGAGCGATCACGCCGTCGTGCGGCATCTTGAGGCCGTTGTACACGGTGACGAACGCGTAGTCGCGGTCGCCGTCCTCGTACACGTCGTAGTCGTAGTGCGTGTAAGCGGTCTTACCCACGTAGATGCCCCACGGGGTCTTGCCCTGGTAGTAACCCGGGACGAAGACCCAGTTGTTCAGCGTGGCCGCGTTGGACTCGGTGTCGTAGACACAGTGTCCGGCGGTCGCGACCATGTTGTGGTACGCCGACTGCACGGAGGTGGCGGTGCACCAGTGCGGCCTGCCGTCGGAGCCGTTGAAGAACACCTTGCCCGTGGTCTTGGGCAGGTTCACGTTCTTCGACTTGGCGACCGTCTTCTTCTCGTCGCCGATCGCCGGAACCACACCGGGCTTGCTGTCCGCCGCCGGCCCACCCTTGGAGATGTGCTTGGCGACGACCTTGGTCTCGACGTCGTACGGCGTCGCGTTGACCAGGTTCGCGTACGCGTTGTTGAACCAGTACGCGGCCGTGGACCAAGCCGCGATGCCGTTGGTGGCGAGTGCGTCGCTGGCGACGTCCTGCGGGGTGGCCTGAGCCGGGGCGGCGAGGCCCGCGGCCAGGAGGCCGGCGGTGGCGACGAGGCCACCGAAAGCCAGAGTGCGCTTCATGGGGAACTCCTTGGTCTGTCGTGAGACGCCTCTTGCGTCCCATCCGTCAGAAGAGGGATGGCCAGACCTTACAGCCCCGATTTGGACCGGAACAGGCGAACAGGAAGGGCCTCGGGGCCCACCGCGCGCCGAGATCTTCGCGTGACCTGACTGACGGAGTGAAAACCTTTCTGTCGACCCGTCTCACCGATCGTTTCCGCAGCCTGGGAGTTCCCTGGGAGTTTTCTGACCGAATCCTGTGGAAGGGCGTGACGTCGACGGCCGCTTCGCGGTGTGACGCAAATCACAGCATATGAGTGGAACGGGGCGTATCGACGCCGCCTGACCTGGGTCTTCGCATCGGGCGGCGTCGCGCTTCCGCGTCTCCGGGTTTACGCCCCCGTCGCAGAATTTCCGTCGGTACGCCGGAAGGCCCGGCTGAGGACAGCCGGGCCTTCCATGGGGGGGTGTCGCCGCGTGCGGCGATCAGGCGGATCAGGCGATGGAGCCGGACCAGACGTTGGCGGCGGCCTTGTAGACGCCGTAGGTCTCGCCGTCGAAGTACGGGGAGACGCTGGTGTCGATCCGGTCGTTGCCGTCGGTGTCGGAGACACCGCTGGTGACGCCATTCAGGTAGCCCAGGCGACGGCTGCTCGAGTAGTTGAGCAGCCACGCGGAGCCCGAGGAGCCCTCACCGGTGAAGGACGACTTCACGCCCTGGAGCTCCTCGGCCTTCACGGCCGGGGCCTTGGCGGCGAAGGTCTTGCCGTACGACCACTTGAGGGTCTGGCCGGAGAAGGCGTGGTTGCCGTCCGGGTGCGACCCGCTCGGGTAGCCGAAGACGTAGACGTACTTGCCGATCTTCTGGTTGTAGGCGAAGCCCTGGCCGCCGACGTTGTCGCCGAGGCGGCCGGCGTCGGTGAACTTCACCACGTAGTACTTGCCGCCCTTGGCCTTGCGGATGAAGCGGTCGTACTTGTTGTACTCCTTCTTGTCGACCTGCTTCCAGTTCCACTCGGCGACGTTGCGCAGGTCGCCGCCGCGGCCGGCCTTGATGCCGTTGTAGACGGTCACGAACGCGTAGTCGCGGTCGCCGTCCTCGTACACGTCGAAGTCGTAGTGGGTGTAGGCCGTCTTGCCGACGTAGATGCCCCACGGAGCCTTGCCCTGGTAGTAACCGGGCACGAAGACCCAGTACTTCATGGTGGCCTTGTTCGACTCGGTGTCGTACACGCAGTGGCCGGCGGTGGCGACCACGTTGTGGTACTTCGACTGCAGCGAGGTGGCGGTGCACCAGTGCGGCCTGTGGTCGGCGCCGACGAAGAAGACCTTGCCGGTGGTACGCGGCAGGTTCACGTTCTTGGAAGCGCCGCTGGCCTTGGTGCCGCCGCCGGTGGGGGCGACGGTGCCCGGCTTGCTGTCCGCGGACGGCCCGCCCTTGGAGATGTGCTTGGCGGGGACCTGGGTCTCGTACCCGTACGGGGTGGCGTTGACCAGGTTGGCGGCCTTCTCGGTCAGCCAGTAGGCGACGATGTTCTTCGCGGCGACTCCGCTCGCGGCCAGGGTGTCCGAGGCCGTGTCGGGAGCGGCCTGAGCCGGCACTGCCAGGGTGGCCCCGACGAGGCCGGCGGCGGCGATGCCTCCGATGGGGAGGATCAGGCGCCTGACTCGGGTGTTCATGAAACTCCAGGTGCTGTCGTGTGGGACGCCTCATGCGTCCCACCCGTGTGTAAAGGGCTAGTAAAGACAGTACCTGCGCTCTTAACCCCTGTTTTAGGTGCTTTCCGTGTGACATCGCCCGTTACTTGACGGTTATCTTCAACAAGCGCTGTCAAGTGATCGATCACAACTCGGCATCGGCGCAGGTCTGATCGAGAGCGGTGCGTGTAAAGGCCGGTACGCAGCGCGACTACCAGGCGCGTCGTGGTGTGAGCTAAATCACATTCGCGATCCCGGGGCCGGAGTCAGCCGGTGCCCTGCCGGCCCGCCTGCGCGTACACCCGCCGGGTGAGCGTGTTGAAGTACGGCGTGGAGACCGCGTCGAGACGCCCGCCACCGCTGAGGTTCCAGGTCAGGCTGGTGACCCCGGTCAGGTGGCCGGTCCGCTTGGCGGGGTTGTAGCCGACGACCCAGGGGCCGCCGCTCGCGCCCGCGGTGAATGTGCAGCCGGGCAGGCGCACTCCGTGCTCCAGTTGCCAGGTCGGCGCGCTGACGATCTTCTTCTCCGTCGTGCCGGAGCAGGTCCGCACCGTCTGGCCGTCGTACGGGCGGGTGCCGTCGGGGTGGGCCCCCGCGGGATAGCCGAAGGCGCTGACGCGCCGGGCGAGCGGCTTGGCGGAGGTGAACAGGAAGGCGCCGACCTTGTCCTCCAGGCGCCCGACGTCCACCGCCCGATACCGGAACCTGCCCTGCTGCGTGTACGGCTGCCAGGTGAAGCCCCGGTGCACGGTCACGAAGGCGTAGTCGCGGTCGAAGTCGCCCTGCCCGGCGAAGTCCTCGTGCATGTAGAGCGTGTGGCCGACGAAGATCCCCTTGGGGGCCACGCCGTCGTGGTAGGACGGGATGAAGATCCAGTTCTCCACCGGCTTGTCCTGGGCCAGCGCGTACGCGCAGTGTCCGGCGGTGGCGACGAGGTTGCGGTGGGCCGAGTGGACCGCGGAGGCGGAGCACCAGTACTGCTTGTCGCCCACCTTGAAGAAGACCTTGCCCACCATGGGAGGGGCGTCGCCGGGGGCCGATGCGGCCGCCCGCCGGGGCGGCGTCGCGCCCCGGCTCGCCGCCGTGGGGAGCATCTCCAGCGCGGAGGTGGTGCTCTTCACCGACGGCGACGGCTTGGTGCTCGGCACGTAACTGCTCGCCTGCTTGAGCCGATCAGGGCTCCAGTACGCCGCCACCCGCTCCTTGTCGGCCTGCTTCGGCGCGAGGGCGAAGCTGCTGACGCCGTCCCTGCTGACCCCGCTGTCGCCGGCCACACTCCTGCCGAGGCCGCTCACGACGGAGACCGGGGCCGCGGCGAGTTGGGGCGAGGCCGTCGCGGGTGTCGCCGGTCCCTGGCTCCAGAGCACGGCGGCCAGGCCCGCGGCGGCGGCGACGCCACCGGCGAGTGCGAGCTTCCTGGTCACCGTGGACCCCTCAGATGGGAGATATGGATAGTAAGGGGTGATTTTTCCAGATCCACACGGTTCAGGCACACCTTCTTGCCCAGCTCGTTATGAAACCCGCGGAACCGATGCGGTCTGTGGTACGTCAGATTTCCTTGTGGCGCGGAGTGTGCGCTTGCTCGGAGACCCCCCCACGGGAACGCTGGCACCAGCGGAAACGGGGGATCGAATGAGAACACTGCTTGTCCTGCTGGCCGGTGCGGCCCTGGCCGCCGGCCCGTCCGGCCACGCGTCGGCGTCTGACCAGGTGAGGGGCCTGCCCGCGCCGCCGTCACTGAAAATCGGGGCACAGGCTCCCCCGTCCCCGGCCGCCCGCGTACGCGTGGCGATCCTGACCGTGGCGAACGGCGCGCAGGCGGATCCGCCGGCCCGCTCGGCCTTCCTGAACTGCTCCCCGGTGGGGGGTTCGCATCCCCACGCGGCCGAGGCGTGCGCGCGGCTGAGAAGAGCGGTCCTCGATCCGGCGGTGCTGAAGCGGCCCGGCACGGGGCCCTGCACGATGCTCTACTCACCTGTGACGGTCACCGCCAGCGGTATCTGGGACGGGAAGTACTTCCAGCTCCGGCACACCTTCGGCAACGACTGCGAGATGCGGTCGGTCACCGGTGCGCTGGCCGAGTTCTGATGTGGACGTCCGACGCTTCCGGCATTCCACCGCATCCGGCGTAGGCGGGACGTAAGCCTCCTTCGGCGCGGCACGCACGGAGACATGCGAACGGAGACATGCGAAGGGCCCGGCGGTCGCCCGCCGGGCCCCCGTCCACCTGGACGTTCGCGCCTGACCGAATGGCCGTGCGGTCAGGCCGCCCGCGTCACTGCGTCCACCGGTTGGCGGCCGCCGCGTAGACGTCGTAGGTCTCGCTGTTGAAGTACGGCGAGGAGATCCGGTCGTACCGGTCGTTGCCGTCGCTGTCCCAGGCGACGCTGTTGATGCCGTTCAGGTAGCCCTTGCGCGTTCTGCTCCTGTAGTCGAGGAGCCACGGGCCGCCGCTCGCGCCGGCGGTCATGCCGCACTTGAACCCGATGTGCTCCTGGATGTTGTACTTCAACGCGGCCGGCATGGGAGTCGTCTGGCCGTAGCACCACTTCATCGTCCGCCCGGTGAACGGCCGGTCGCCGTCCGGGTGCGGCCCCGCCGGGTAGCCGAACGAGAACACCTTGACCTTCGTGCTGCGGTTCCAGGTGAAGCCCTGGCCGCCCACGTTGTCGCCCAGGCGGCCGGCCGGGGTGGTGGTGTACTGCGTGGCCGAGCCGACCTTCTTCGGGGTCAGCCGGAAGCCCGACGACACGTTCACGAACGCGTAGTCGTAGTCGTAGTCCTCCTTGACCACGAAGTCGTCGTGCGCCTGGAACCACTTGGCGGGATAGATGCCGTACGGCGCCTTGCCCTCCCACACCTGGTTGCCGTCCCAGTAGGAGGGGATGAAGATCCAGTTGTCGTAGAACTGGTTCGACACCGGGTCGTAGACGCAGTGCGCCGAGGTGGCGACCACGTTGCGGTACCTGCCCTGAACGGACGTGCCGGAGCAGTACTTCCAGCTCCGGGGGTCGAGCGGATTCTGGCCGGGCAGCGTGAAGAACACCCGGCCGACCGTGTTCGGCAGGTTGACCTGCCGGGACACGCCCGCCTTGGTCTTCTCCGCGCCGATCGGCGGGACCGTGCCCGGCTTGCCGTCCGGGGTGGTCTTGCTGACCTTGCCGAAGCCCTTGACGGAGTTGCCGAGTTCCTCGCTGTAGTCCTTGGCCGCCCGCAGCCGTTGCGGCGACCAGAAGGAGACCGCCTGGGCGGGCGTCTGGGGCGCCGCCTTGACGGTCACGTCGCCGGGGCCGGTCTGCGCCGAGGCCGCCGGTTGGGTGACGCCGATCACGCCGACCACGCCGGCCGCGACGAGCGCGCCGGTGAGGGGGATGGTCAGGCGTCGTGCTCGGGGGATCATGAAGCTCCTTTCCCTGGGACGGATGAGGGTGCGTCCCATTCAGCAGGAAAACGCTCCGAAGATTAACGACCGGATCCGACCGGCTGCCGTGCTTATAACCAGAACAATCAGCAGATTGCCCTATCTGTTATCGATAGCGGCTGGTTATGGTTCGCATCTGCGCAGCTCAGAGAGGGTGCGAAGGGGTGCGTCGTCTTACCGGACGAAGGGTTCACAACCATTCTTGACCGGTCTTGATTGATTTCCGGCGCTCTGGTCCCGGTAATGTCCTCGATTATCAAAACGGACAGACCCGGCGCGCGCGGTAGTGTGCTGGCATGTTCGCCGTCACCGCCACGCAGACCGATCCGGACGACCCGCTGAAGGGCCTGACGCTGGGTGAGCACCCCGAGCCCGCCGTACCGGACGGCTGGACCACTGTCACGGTCCGGGCCGCCTCGCTCAACCACCACGACCTGTGGACGCTCCGGGGGGTGGGTATCAGTCAGGACCGGCTGCCGATCGTCCTCGGCTGCGACGCCGCGGGGGTGGACGAGGACGGCGAGGAGGTCGTCGTCCACGCCGTGATCGGCACGCCGGTGAACGGCGACGAGACCCTCGACCCGGCCCGCTCGCTGCTGTCGGAGAAGTACGACGGCACGTTCGCCGAGAAGGTCGTGGTGCCCCGGCGCAACCTGGTGCCCAAGCCCGCCGCGCTCTCCTTCGAGGAGGCCGCCTGCCTGCCCACGGCCTGGCTGACGGCGTACCGCATGCTGTTCGACAAGGCCGGGCTGGAGCCGGGCTCCACCATCCTCGTCCAGGGCGCCGGCGGCGGCGTGGCGACCGCGCTGATCGCGCTCGGCCGGGCCGCCGGATACCGGGTCTGGGCGACGAGCCGGTCGGAGCACAAGCGGGAGCGGGCCCTCGGCCTCGGCGCCGACCAGGTCTTCGAGACGAACGCCCGCCTGCCCGAGCGGGTCGACGCCGTCATGGAGACGGTCGGCGAGGCCACCTGGAAGCACTCGCTCAACTCCCTACGCCCCGGTGGCCGGATCGTCACCTGCGGCGCGACGAGCGGGATGGTCGCCGCGACGCAACTCGTGCAGGTCTACTTCCTGCAGAAGTCGATCATCGGGTCGACCATGGGGACGCGCGAGCAGCTCGCGCGGCTCGCGGTCTTCCTCGAGCAGACGGGCGTACGGCCGGTGATCGACCGGGTGCTGCCGCTCACCGAGGCGGAGGAGGGCTTCGCGGCCGTGCACCGGGGCGACGTCTTCGGCAAGGTGGTCTTCACACTCTGACGGCGGTCCTGACCGCGGCCCCGATCCCGGTGGGAGCGGTCAGGAGCGCATGGCGCGGCGGATCCGCTCCGCGGCCTCGTCGAGAGCGGCCCGGCACTCCGCCAGCGCCTCCTCACGCGGTGTGCCCTCCCCGGAAGCCCTTCCGGAAGTCTCTGCGGGGGACTCGGCGAGAGAACGGTGGAGGTCGGTGACGAAGTCCGCCAGCATCCGACTGAGGGCGGGGTCGGGGCCGCTGCGGGGGGCGCCCTCGTGCCGGCTCCCGCCGAACCCCCAGGTCTCCTCCCAGACGCGGCGCCACTCCTGCTGCCAGCGGTCGCGCTCCTCCTGCCACTCGTGCTTGTGGCGGCGCCACTCCTCCTTCTGCCTGCGCCACTCCTCCCTGGCCTGGTCGCGGTGCCGCTGCCACTCCTCCTTCTGGGTCCGGCCCAGCTCCCGGCCGTCGTCGCCGATGTCCCGGGCCATCTGGGTGAGCTCGTCGCGCAGGGACCGCACCGTCTGCCGCACGTCCTCCTTCACCTCCCGGGCGATGTCCTGGACCGAGGCGGTGATCTCCTGCTCCAGATCGGCCAGCTCGTCCATCCGGTCGGCCAGCTCGGCCCGTCCCTTGTCGGTCAGCGTGAAGACCTTCTTGCCGTCCACGACCTCATGGGTGACCAGGCCCTCGTCCTCCAGGCGGGCCAGCCGGGGATAGATCGTGCCGGGGGAGGGGGAGTAGACGCCGAGGAAGCGATCCTGCAGCAGCCGGATGACCTCGTATCCGTGCCGCGGGCTCTCCTCCAGCAGCTTCAGCAGGTACAGCCGCAGCCGCCCATGCCCGAAAACGGGACTCATGCCACCTCCTCGCCTTCGGCTCGGAGTGGCATGCGCCAGACGCTGTGCCTGTCGATTCGCTCGCTTCGCTCACTCATGCCTTCTCCTCCTCTTCCCGGCGGCCGGTGGGGGGGCCGCTCAGCAGGGTGACGTCGCCCGACATGGTGGTCGCGGAGAGCGAGGCCATGCCTCCGCCCAACCGGCCGCCGAGCGAACGGACGCCGGGCATCGCGGTGGACTCCAGCCCGGGGAACGCCGACTCGACCCTGCCGGAGGTCGAGCGGACGGTCACGTCGGCGTCCACGGAGCGCGGGAGCCGTACGACGACGGGACCGGACACGCTGTGCATCGTGACGTGACCGGTGGGCGCGAGCTCCAGGTCGGCGGTGATCCGGCCGGACACCGTGTTCGCGCGCAGCCGCCGCGGCCTGCCCCCGGCGACGGTCAGCTCACCGGACACGCTGCCGAACGACAGGTCGCCGGCCATGCCCCGGCTCTCCACCGAACCCGACACCGTCTCGGCCTGCACCTCGCCGCTGACGCCGTCGAGGACGATCTCCCCCGAGACGCTCTTCACGCCGGTGGTCCCCTCCATGCCGGTCACCAGGGCGGAGGCCGAGACGACCCCGGCCTGCACCGGGCAGCTGCTCGGCACGGTGAGCGTCAAGGTGGTCCGCCGGGAGCCCGGGCGTAACCACCCGAGGATGCCGTCCCATGTCAGGTCCTTGTACGTGACCGTCAGGCGGCCGTCCGCCTCGTCATGGGTCACCAGCAGCGGCGCCCCCTCCACCTCCGTCACCTCCAGGGTGGGCGGGCCGTCGCTGGCCAGCACGGCCAGCCGGCCGGCCACGATCCGCACGTTCAGCGCGGTCACCTTGCCGAACGTGAGCTGCCCGGGGGAGTCGATCGTCCATTGGGGCATCGCCAAGCCCTTCCACGCGAAGTCCTGCCGTCCACAAACACGATATATCGCGTCTGTGGAAAGTCAAGATGTATCGCGTTCGGCCCGGCGCTCTCAGTCCTCGTCGTCGTCCAGGCGCGCGAGCCAGGTGGCCAGCCGCTCCACGGGCACCTCGAACTCGGGATTGAGATCCACGAACTCGCGCAGCCGCTCGGCCAGCCAGGTGATGCCGACCTCCTCCTCGCCGCGCCGCTCGACGAGCTCCTCGATCCCCTTGTCGGTGAAGTACATGCCTCGCTCCAGTGCAATTACCTGATCATGAGGAGAGGTCCCCCACGCGTCGCGGGGGACCTCCTCAATCCTGCGGGATCGCCGGTCAGCCGAAGATCTCGTCGAGCATGCCGCGCAGCTCCGCGTCGTGCTTGGAGTGGGAGCCGACGGCCGGCGACGAGTTCGGCGTACGCGAGACCCTGCGGAGGGCGCGGCCGCCGAGCAGGTCGGGCCGTTCCGTCAGCTTCAGCGCCAGGTACGGCCACGGGCCCATGTTGACCGGCTCGTCCTGTGCCCAGAGCAGCTCCGCGTCGGCGCCGTAGCGGGACAGCTCGGCCTTGAGCGGGTTCTCCGGGAAGGGGTAGATGCGTTCGAGCCGGACGAGCGCCACGTCCTTCCTGCCGTCCTTCTCGCGCCGGGCGAGCAGGTCGTAGTAGATCCTGCCGGAACAGACCACGACCTTCCGGACCTCCGCCGGGTCGACCGTCGCGTCGCCGATGACCGGGCGGAAGGCACCGGAGGTGAACTCCGACGTGGCCGAGGCCGCCGCCTTGAGCCGCAGCAGCGACTTGGGCGTGAACACGATGAGGGGCTTGCGCCGCTCCGACAGCACCTGCCAGCGCAGCAGGTGGAAGTAGTTCGCCGGGGTGCTCGGCTGCGCCACCGTCATGTTGTCCTGCGCGCACATCTGCAGGTAACGCTCGATGCGGGCGGAGGAGTGGTCCGGGCCCTGGCCCTCGTAGCCGTGCGGCAGCAGCAGCACGACCGAGGAACGCTGGCCCCACTTCTGCTCGCCCGACGAGATGAACTCGTCGATGATCGACTGGGCGCCGTTGGCGAAGTCGCCGAACTGCGCCTCCCAGGCGACCAGGGCGTCCGGGCGGACCACGCTGTAGCCGTACTCGAAGCCCATCGCGGCGAACTCGCTGAGCAGCGAGTCGTACACGTAGAACTTCGTGGTGCCCTGGTTGAACGTCTTGAGCGGCGTGTGCTCCTCGCCGGTGACGCGGTCGACCAGCACGGCGTGGCGCTGGCCGAAGGTGCCGCGGCGGGAGTCCTGGCCGACGAGCCGCACCGGGTGGTCGTCGATGAGCAGCGAGCCGAACGCGAGCATCTCACCGGTCGCCCAGTCGATCGAGTCCTCGGCGATCATCGCGCCGCGACGCTGGATGACCGGCGCGAGACGCGGGTGGACGGTGAAGCCGTCGGGCAGGTTGAGCTGCGTGTCGACGACCCGCTTGACGACCTCCTCCGAGATCGCCGTCTTGGTGTCCTCGTGCGACCACTGGAACACCTCGTCCGGCTCGGGGACCACGACCGAGCCCGGTTCGAGCGGCTGCCTGGTCGCCTCCCGGGTCTCGGTGAAGGCCCGCTCCAGCTGCTCCTGGTAGTCGCGGAGGGCCTGCTCGGCCTCCTCGACCGTGATGTCGCCGCGGCCGATCAGCGCCTCGGTGTACAGCTTGCGGGTCGAGCGCTTGGCGTCGATCAGGTCGTACATCAGCGGCTGGGTGAAGGCCGGGTTGTCGGTCTCGTTGTGGCCGCGCCGCCGGTAGCAGATCAGGTCGATGACCACGTCCTTGCGGAACGCCTGGCGGTACTCGTAGGCGAGCCGCCCGACGCGTACGACGGCCTCGGGGTCGTCGCCGTTCACGTGGAAGATCGGCGCCTGGATCATCCGGGCGACGTCGGTCGCGTACACGCTCGACCGCGAGGAGGCGGGGGAGGTGGTGAAGCCGACCTGGTTGTTGACCACGATGTGCACGGTGCCGCCGGTGCGGTAGCCGCGCAGCTGGGACAGGTGCAGGGTCTCGGCGACCACGCCCTGCCCGGCGAACGCCGCGTCGCCGTGGACGAGCACGGGCAGGACGGTGAAGCCCTCCTCGCCGCGCTCCAGCAGGTCCTGCTTGGCCCGGACCACGCCCTCCAGGACGGGGTCGACGGCCTCCAGGTGCGAGGGGTTCGCCACCACCGACGTGCTGATCTTGTTGCCGTCGGGGTCGACGAAGTCGCCGCTCGCGCCGAGGTGGTACTTCACGTCGCCCGAGCCGTGCGCGCTGCGCGGGTCGATGTTGCCCTCGAACTCGCCGAACACCTGGGCGTACGACTTGCCCACGATGTTGGCCAGCACGTTGAGCCGGCCGCGGTGGGCCATGCCGATGACGACCTCGTCGAGGCGCTCGCCGGCGGCGGAGCAGATCACGGAGTCGAGCAGCGGGATCAGCGACTCGCCGCCCTCCAGCGAGAACCGCTTCTGGCCGACGTACTTGGTCTGCAGGAACGTCTCGAACGCCTCGGCGGTGTTGAGCCTGCGCAGGATGTGCAGCTGCTCCTCGCGGTCGGGCTTGGCGTGCGGCCGCTCCACCCGCGCCTGGATCCAGGCCCGCTCCTCGGGGTTCTGGATGTGCATGTACTCGATGCCGACCGTCCGGCAGTACGAGTCGCGCAGCACGCCGAGGACGTCGCGCAGCTTCATCAGCGGCTTCCCGCCGAAGCCGCCCGTCGGGAACTCGCGCTCCAGGTCCCACAGCGTCAGGCCGTGCGACTGGATGTCGAGGTCGGGGTGCTTGCGCTGGCGGTACTCCAGCGGGTCGGTGTCGGCCATGAGGTGGCCGCGGACCCGGTAGGCGTGGATCAGCTCCAGCACACGGGCGGACTTGGCCACGTCGTCGTCGTGGGTGGCCGAGATGTCCTGGACCCAGCGGACCGGCTCGTACGGGATGCGCAGCGACTCGAAGATCTCGTCGTAGAAGCCGTCGGAGCCGAGCAGGAGCTGGTGGATGCGGCGCAGGAAGTCGCCCGACTGGGCGCCCTGGATGATCCGGTGGTCGTAGGTCGAGGTGATCGTCATCACCTTGCTGATGGCCAGGCGGGACAGGGTCTCCGCCGAGGCGCCCTGGTACTCCGCCGGGTACTCCATCGCGCCGACGCCGATGATCGTGCCCTGGCCGGGCATGAGACGCGGCACCGAGTGGACCGTGCCGATCGTGCCGGGGTTCGTCAGGGAGATCGTGGTGCCCTGGAAGTCCTCCACGCCGAGCTTGCCCCCGCGGGCCTTGCGGACGATCTCCTCGTACGCCGTCCAGAACTGGCGGAAGTCGAGCGTCTCGGCCCGCTTGATCGAGGGCACCAGGAGCTGGCGGGTGCCGTCGCTCTTCTGCACGTCGATGGCGAGGCCGAGCCCGACGTGCTCCGGCTTCACCAGGACCGGCTTGCCGTCCACCTCGGCGTACGAGTGGTTCATCTCGGGCATGGACTCCAGTGCCCGGACGATCGCGTAGCCGATGAGGTGGGTGAAGGAGATCTTGCCGCCGCGCCCGCGGGACAGGTGGTTGTTGATGACGATGCGGTTGTCGATCAGCAGCTTGGCGGGCACCGCGCGGACGCTGGTGGCGGTCGGGACCGCCAGCGAGGCCTCCATGTTGGCGGCGGTGCGCGCCGCGGCGCCGCGCAGCTTCTCCTCGGCCGCACCGGCCGGAACCGGGGTGGCGGCCTGCTTGGAGGGCTGCTTCGCCGGCTGCTTGGCCGGCTGTGGGGCAGGCTGCTTGACCGGCGCGGGCGCTGTGGCCTGAGGCTGGGGCGGCGTGGTCGGTGGCGTGGGCTGCGTCGTCTGCGGAGCCGGGCTCACCGGAGCGGGAGCCTCGGGAGCCGCCGTCGTGGTCGCGCCGTTCGCGGCGCCGGCGGCCTTGGGTGGAGCGGGCTTGCCCGTTCCGTTGTAGTCAGCGAAGAAGTGCCACCAGGCCTGGTCCACAGACTCGGGATCTTCGAGATACTTCTGGTACAACTCGTCGACAAGCCACTCATTTTGCCCGAAGCTTGCCAGCGGGTTTGTCCGCGACGACTCTGACGACACGGCGGAAATCGCCCTCTTCCGCAGATCGGCGTTGATGTTTGGTGAACCTGTCCAAGGCTACTCGCCTCACACACCGAGGTGCGCCCGCGCGGGTCACCGGTCCCGGCCCATCCTCCCAGGATCGATCAAACAGGTCACGCGCGGATAGCCCGTCTGGGTGGTGAGGTGTCCCTCACCACCTGGTCATCACGACTGGCTCACCCGAGGAGCCGCGACTCAATCCGGATATCCGGAGCTATAGCGGACAGCATACCCGCGAGGTCCTCACCGGCCGCATGCAGTGCGGAAATGGAGAGCGGTTCGAGCCGTTCGAGGAGGAACAGCGCGTCGACCGTCTCCTCGGTGATCCTCGTCCTGACGCACTGCCGCCAGTTCCACCTCCGGCAGGTGACGCCCTCGTCGTCGCGCCACACCACCTCGCCGATCGCGGGCTCGCCCAGCGCCTCCTCCGACGGCTCGTCGCCCGCCGCGCGGACCAGCCGGGCGGTGCCGCGGTAGCGGCGCAGGTCCTCGCCGCCGATCGGCAGGCCGTGCCGTACGGACACGGCGTTGTAGGCGTCCACCACCAGGTTGATCTCGGGCAGCGGCAGGCGGCGGACCAGCGCGTCCACCGACGGGCGGGTCCGCTGGGGCTTGGCCCCGAAGGCGCGGTACGCCGCGCGCCACGCCTCGATCCTCTCGTCGTCCTGCGGCACGGCCCTGGCCGCCGCGTCGGCCAGCCACTCCCGCGAACGGTCGTCCGAAGGGCCGTTGCGCAGGCCGTACGCGCAGACGACCAGGACGGCGAAGTCCGGACGCAGCGCCGTGACGGCGTCGTCCACCCAGATGTCGTCGATCACGCCCCACAGCGTAGTGCCCGGGTGAGCCGGCCCCGCCGGAATGGAACCGGCCGCCGCCTCTGCTGAGGCGGCGGCCGGGGTCGGGGGTTACGGCGACGTTCTGATCGGGCCGGTCGGGCCGGTCGGGCCGATCGGCCGGGTCAGGAGGAGCAGGCGGCGCCGTTGAGGGTGATCAGGTCGGGCGTGGGGTTGGCGCCGGGAGACGACACGCCGTTGTAGCCGATGACGACCGTCTGGCCGGGCCTGATGGTCTTGTTCCACGTCTCGTTCTCGGCGGTGGCGGTCGCCCCCTCCTGCGAGAAGTTGGCGCTCCAGCCGTGGTCGATCTTCTGGCCGCCCAGGAACGACCACTTCAGCTTCCAGCCGTCGACGGCCTTCGTGCCGGTGTTCACGATCGTGATCTGGGTGGTGAAGCCGGTCGGCCAGGAACCGTGCGTGGTGTAGGTGACCTTGCACGCGCCGGGGGCCTTGACCGTGCCGTCGCCCTGGTCGGCGATGAACGCCGAGATCCACGACATCGGCGAGTTCCAGTTGATCGTCAGCTCGTTGGTCGCCCACGAGCCGATGTCGTCGATGTAGCAGAACTGCGCCACGCAGCCCCTCAGCTTCGCCTGGGCCACCGGGTCCTGGATGCTGGAGTTGGGGCCACCGGCGAGCGTGCCGCGCGGCGGGTTCGGCAGCGAGGTGTCCAGCGAGTGGGCGTACCACCTGCTGTGCTGGTTCTTCGACGCCACCTCGCCGTAGCCGGTCACGTACGACTGGTTGAGCGCGTTGCGGCCGAGGATGTAGTCGACGCCCTGCAGCACGCCGTCGCGATACTTCAGGTCGCCGGTGATGTCGTAGGCCGTGGCCATGACCACCATGTTGTTGAGGACGATGCTGTTCGATCCCCAGTCGTAGGACGCCGCGTCGTACGGCAGGCCGTACGGGTGGGCCGTCAACTTGGCGAGGTACTTGTCCGCGCCGGCCACCACCGAGGCGCGCACCTCGCTGCGGCCGGGCAGGGCGTTGGGCACGGTCGCCAGGTCGAGCCGGCCGAGCGCCGCGACGTTGCCCCAGTCCATGGCACCCGTGTTCCAGATGTCGGCGGTGTGCAGCGGCGAGGCGAGGAGGTAGTTCTCGAACTCCTTGTCGCCCGTGGTGATGTAGAGCTCGGCCGCCGCCCAGTAGAACTCGTCGCTGACCTTGGCGTCGTCGTAGGTGCCGCCGCCGACGCCGTCGGAGGCGGAGGCGAGCATGTTCGGGTTCGCCTTGGCCGCCATCCACGCCTTCTTCGCCGCCGCCAGGTTCTTCGCGGCGAACGCGGCGTCGTACGGCGCGAAGATCCGGGCCGCCTGGGCGGCGGTCGCGGCGAGGTTCAGCGTCGCGGCCGTGCTCACCGGGTGCAGTTCGCGCTTCTGCGGGTCCAGGTTCGGCAGCAGCGGCAGGCCGGTCCAGTTCTCGTCGTGGATCTTGTGGTGGACCATGCCGTCGGACCGCTGCATCTTCAGCAGGAACTCCTGCTCCCAGCGGGCCTCGTCGAGCACGTCGGGAACGGCGTCGCCGCTCTCGGGGATGTTCAGGCTGCCGATGGGCTTGGCGGTCGGGGCGTTCTTGGTCCGCTCGAACTCGCTCATGATCTGGGCGACCGAGATGCCGCCGTTGACCACGTACTTGCCGTGGTCGCCCGCGTCGTACCAGCCGCCGGACACGTCGAGACGGTAGTCGCACACGCCCGGCTGGCAGGGGACGTTCTTGTCGCCCTGGTTCGGAGCCACGTCCACGTGACCGGCGGGACGGCCGTACCCGGGCCGCAGCGCGTCGTCGATCGCGATGCCGCTGCGCTGGGTGTAGTAGAACTTCAGCGCGTCGAGCTTGAGGTCGGCGTACGCGTCCGGCTTGATGTCGAACGGCCGGCTGGTCTCACCGTCGGCGGTGAGCGTGTAGCCCGTCCCCGCCTTGACGTACGAGCCGAAGTCGATCGAGTGGACGTTCTGGCCGGAGCTGGCGTCCACGCCGCGCGGGGTCGTCGTGCCGTGCGCGACCACGGTCCCGGCGGAGTTCTTGAGCTGCCAGGGCAGCGCGGCGGTGGCGTCGGTGACCACGGTGGCGTTCTTGGGGCCCTTGGGCAGGTAGGCCACCTGGTTCACCCGCACCCGGGGACCGGTGTCGGGCTTGTAGACGTCCGGCGGCGCCCCGCCCTTGAGCGAGACGTTGTCGACGCAGAAGCGCCACGGCGTCGCGCTGCCGCCGATCTGGAAGACGACCTGGGCGTTGGGCAGGTCGACCGGCGAGGTGAACGTGTAGCTGTAGGTGTTGCCCGAGACGCTGACCTCGGGAGCCGCCGCCACGTACTGGGTGTAGGGATCCGTCGGCAGCTGGACGTACGCCCTGGCGACCTTCGACGGGTCGGCGGTGGCGAAGAAGCTGAACGCGTAGGTCTCGTCCTTCACCAGCGGGATGTCGTTGACGCCGATGATCGCGTCCCAGGGGTTGACCGTCCCGCCGGGGACGTTCGTGCAGAGCCGGCCGCCGGACAGTTCGAAGTCCAGGTTCGAGGTGTGCCACCACGGGTCGGCGGTGGTGTCGAACGTGCCGTTGGGGATCTGTTCCGGGCCCTCGTCCGCCGTGACGGGAGGCGCGCCGGTCAGGCAGGCCGTGGCTATCGCCGCCACGGCGAGAATGCCGATTCTTCTGAGCACAGTGGTCCTCGGGGTGGTCCTCGGGGTGTCCGCGAGGGGCTGGTGATGGAGAGGCAGTGTGGGAACGGTGGTGTGGGAGCGCTCCCAAAGGGGAGCGGCACCGATGTTTCCGCCGGGTTTCCAGGGGCGTCAACGACGGCCGTGCTCCGGCCCACGTCACCGGTGGTTGGGGGAGCGCGCGGCTGAAACTTTCATTTTCGCAAAGGAACCTTTGCGAAGCGCGGGGGTTGTTAGCGTCCCCGGCATGGATCAGGAGGTCTACCACGTACGGGACCCGCGCGCGCTGAAGGCGGTCGCGCATCCGCTGCGGTCGCGCCTGCTGGCGGAGCTGCGCGCCGATGGTCCCGCGACCGCCACGGAACTGGCCGCGCGCCTCGCGGAGAGCTCCGGCTCCACGAGCTACCACCTGCGGCAACTCGCGCGGTACGGGTTCGTGGAGCCCGACGCCGAGCAGCGCGACCGGCGTGAGCGGCGCTGGCGGGCGATCCACCGGTTCACGTCGTGGAGCGACGTGGCGACGGCCGCGAGCGCCGAGGGCCGGGAGGCCGCCGCCTGCCTGCGCCGGCGTCAGCTGGAGCGGTTCACCGCCGACGTGGAGAACTTCGAGCGCGAGCGCGACCTGTGGAGCGAGGCGTGGGCCGAGGCGGCCGGCATGTCCGACCTGGTGGTACGGCTGTCGCCGGCGACGGTCGCGTCCCTGTACGAGCGGGTGTCGGCCCTGCTGCTGGAGGCCGAGGAGCGGGACCGCGACGACCCCGACGCGCGCGGCGTCACGGTCCTGCTCGCCGCCCATCCGCGCAGCGGTCCCCGGGGAGGCGGGCGCGAGTGACGGTGGTTCGCCGCGACGTGCGGCGCCCGGGGGCCCGGTAGAACGACATTCGGTTCAGGGCGGCACAATCAGGCAGCGAAGCTGCGAGAGGGGCGTGGACCGGTGAGCAAGGGGAGCGTGACGGCGGCGAACGAGGCGCAGCGCGCGGCGTGGCGGGGCGGCGGGCTGCCGGAGGTCGAGCGGGTGCGCCCGGGGCTGTGGTCGATCCCCGTCCCGATCCCGATCAACCCGTTGCGCTACGTCCTGGTCTACGCCCTGGAGGTCCCCGACGGAGTGGTCCTCGTCGACGCGGGATGGAACACCGGCGAGGCGTACGACGCGCTCGTGGCGGGGCTCGGAACGGCCGGATACGACATCACGGACGTGAAGGCCGTGCTGGTCACGCACATCCACCCCGACCACTACGGCCTGGCCGGGCGCGTACGGGAGGTCTCGGGCGCCTGGATCGGGCTCCATCCGGCCGACGCACGCCTCCTCCGCGGCCGCTACGACGACTCGGCGATCGACGATCTCGTCGAGCAGGAGCGCGCGCTGCTGCTCCGCTGCGGCGTGCCGGACCTCACGGCGCAGGAACTGGCGGGCGCGTCGGTCATGCTGCGCCAGTTCGTGACGATGGCGGTGCCCGACCGGCTCATCGAGGACGGCGACCGGCTCGGCCTGCCCGGCTGGGACCTCCGGGCGGTGTGGACCCCCGGCCACTCGCCCGGCCACCTGTGCTTCGCCGAGCCGGAGCGCAGGCTGCTGTTCTCCGGCGACCACGTGCTGGCCAGGATCACGCCGATGGTCGCGGTGCACCCGCAGTCGGCGCCCAACCCGCTGGCCGACTATCTCGACGCGCTGCGCCTGGTGGGCGGGCTCGACGTGGAAGAGGTGCTGCCCGCCCACGAGTACCGATTCCTGGAACTGGCCGCCCGTGCCGACCACGTCATCGCGCACCACGAGGAGCGGCTCGCGGAGATACGGCGGGTCGTCGCGGACGGCGACGGCCCGGCGTGCTGGGACATCGCCACCCGGCTGAGCTGGTCGCGCCCGTGGGAGACGATCCCCGCGCACATGCGCAGGACGGCCAACGGCGAGACCCTCGCCCACCTGGTCTGGCTGGAGCATCGCGGCCAGGTCACCCGAGTGCCCGGCGAACCCGACCGCTGGTACCCCGCCGGCTGAGCCAGGCCGTACGGGACCACCCCACTGCTCCCGCGCCGCGCGCTGTCTGTCAGGCCAGCCGCACGGCTCCCCGGCCGGTGGCGAGGGGGAGGTCGAGGAGCGTGCGGATGCCCGGCGGGGCCGCGCACACGGCGGCGATCGAGTTGACCGCGTGGGCCGCCGCCCCGGCCAGCCCCTGGGTCATGTCGTCGATCGTCACCGCCATGCCGGGCCGTCCCTGCACGTGCATGGTGAAGCCGAGGTCGCCCCACTGCGGCACCCGGCGGCCGTCGGCCTTGTAGACGCACTCGACCGTGATGAACGGCCGGCCGCGCGCCAGGCCGGTGAACACCCAGCGGGACGCGGAGATCGTGCCCTTGCGCACCTCACCCGCCGCGATGTCGAAGTCCTCGGTCGCGAGCAGGTACTCGTCGGTCTGCTCCACCTCGTCCAGCGGCACGCCGAGCGCGGCGGCGACAAGCTCGACGCTCTCGCCGAACAGCGCGCGCTGGAAGGCGCGGAACGGCCGGACGGACGTGCTGTAGTCGTCGGGCTCCCGGCCGAAGCCCATCAGGTCTGCGGTGACGTGCCGGGAGGGATGGCCCCGGTAGTCCGAGCACTCCCGCACGTAGATGTGGTCGAGCCGGTCCGACAGCCCGGTCAGCGCCAGGGGCAGCAGGTCGCTCATGAAGCCCGGGTTGATGCCCGTCCCGTGCAGGGACGCCCCGCCTCGGGCGCAGGCGGCCTCCAGGCGGTCCACCAGCCCCGGGCCGTACGCGCGGGGGTAGACGAATCCGGTGGTGGTGACGACGTTCTTGCCCGAGGCGAGCAGCGCGCAGATCGTCTCGGCGTCGGTCCCGGGATCGCCGCCGAAGTAGGACGCGGGCAGCGGCATGTGCAGCACGCAGTCGGCCTCGGTGGCGAGTATCCGTTCGGCGTCGTCGGTGCAGGCGACCCCGACGGGCCCGAGCCCCACCAGTTCGCCGGCGTCCCGGCCCACCTTCTCCCGGTCGTAGACGAGCACTCCGGCGAGCTCGAACTCCGGACGGGCGATCACGCTGCGCAGGGCGCGCCCACCGACCGCGCCCGTCGCCCATTGGATCACGCGCAGGGGAGCGGACGAGGACATGCGTGCCTCCAGCGGGTTCGCTCGGGCGTGACCGCGCGGTGAGAGGGGAGTCGCCGATCCGCGCCCAGTTCTGGACAGGAACTGAGGAACGTTCACGAGCACGCTCACTGTACGACGCCACGCCGCCTTGGCCTGCCCGAATGGCGATATCGCCTCAGGGGATCGCCGGGCGGCGGGATGGCGGCTCGCGGCCGGGCGGTTGTGTGATCCGCAGTTCGGGGAAGGGCGGCGACGGGTTGCTCCGGGACTGCGGGCGCCCGCCGAGCGTCAGGGTCTCACCGTGGTGCGCCAGCGAGACCGGCGAGCCGTGCAGCAGCCGGTACGTCGTGTCCTCGGACGTGACGTCGACCCTCAGCAGGCGCCCGCGGTAGCGCACCCGGAAGGTGAGCCGGGTGATCTCCGAGGGCAGGCGGGGGGCGAAGCACAACTGCCCCTCGCCCGCGCGCAGGCCGCCGAACCCCGACACCAGCGCGATCCATGCCCCGGCCAGCGAGGCCATGTGGACGCCGTCACGGGTGTTGTGCTGCAGGTCGCGCAGGTCGATGAGCGCCGCCTCCCCGAGGTAGGCGTAGGCGAGCCCGAGCTGACCGACCTCGGCGGCGAGCACGGCCTGGGTGGCCGCGGACAGCGAGGAGTCCCGCACCGTCAGCGCCTCGTAGTAGGCGAAGTTGCGGGCCTTCTGCTCCGGTGTGAACGCCTCGCCGCACAGGTGCATGGCCAGTACGAGGTCGGCCTGCTTGACCACCTGCTTGCGGTAGAGGTCGAAGTAGGGGAAGTGGAGCAGCAGCGGGTACTGGTCGGGCCGGGTGTTCTCGAAGTCCCACACCGCGTGCCCGGTGTAGCCCTCGCTCTGCGCGTGGACCCCCAGCCGCTCGTCGTACGGGAGGTACATGGCGGCGGCGGCGTCGCGCCACACCGCGATCTCCTCCAGAGTGACGCCGAGCTGCCCGGCCCGGTCGAGATGCCGTACGGCCGTCGCGGCGGCGGCCCGCAGGTTCCGGCGGGCCATGAGGTTGGTGTAGAGGTTGTTGTCGGAGACCGCGCTGTACTCGTCCGGGCCGGTCACCCCGTCGATGCGGTAGCGGCCCTCGGCGTCGTGGTGGCCGAGCGCGCACCACAGGCGCGCGGTCGCGACCAGCAGCGGCAGGCCGGCGTCCCCCTCGAACGCGGTGTCCTCGGTCGCGTCGACGTACCGCGTCACCGCGTCGGCGATGTCGGCGTTGACGTGGAAGGCCGCGGTGCCGGCGGGCCAGTATCCCGAGCACTCCTCGCCGTTGATCGTGCGCCAGGGGAACGCCGCCCCGCCCAGCCCGAGCAGCTCCGCCCGCGCCTCGGCGAGCGGGAGGATCGACGCGCGCCACTCCAGCGCGTCGCGGGCGGCCCTGGGATAGGTGTAGGTGGCGACGGGCAGCACGAAGCTCTCGGTGTCCCAGAACGCGTGCCCGTCGTAGCCGGAACCGGTCAGTCCCTTGCCGGGAATGGGCCGCCGCTCCAGCCGGGCGCCCGCCTGGAGCAGGTGGAAGAGCCCGAAGCGTACGGCCTGCTGCACCTCGGCGTCGCCCTCGACCTCGACGTCCGCGCCCGCCCAGTAGTCGTCGAGGAAGGCGCGCTGCTCGGCGCACAGGCCGTCCCACCCGGTGAGCCGGGCCGCGGCCAGCGCGGCCACCACCTGGTCGTGCATCGCGGGCCGGGAGCGCTTGGCCGACCAGCCGTAGGCGAAGAACTTGTCCAGCCGCAGCCGTTCTCCGGGTCTCAGGCGGGTGGCGACCGTCACGCGGCTGACGTCGCCGCCGCCGTCGCTGTCGACCCGGGTGCCGCCGGGGCCGTCGACCTCATGGCACATGGCGGCGGCGACCCGCAGCCGGCTGGCGCGGGTGGAGTGGACCATGACGCACATGCCGTCACTGCCGGTCGCGTTCTCCTCCAGCACCAGCGGCGCCTCCAGCGCGGCGGCGGCGCGGGGGTCGGCGGCCGCCGTGGGGACGGTCTCGTTGGCCACCAGCTCCGACTGGACGACCACGTTGACCGGCTGGTCCACCGGCTCCACCTCGTAGCGGATCGCGGCCACGGCCCGGTGGGTGTACGACACGAGCCGGGTGGAGCGCATCCGGATCTCCACCCCCGTGGGCGGGCTCCAGCGGACCGTGCGGATGAGCGTCCCGGCGCGCAGATCGAGGAGCCGCTCGTGTGAGTGCAGGGTGCCGTACCGCACGTCGAACGGCTCGTCGTCCACCAGCAGCCGGATCAGCTTGCCGTTGGTGACGTTGACCACCGTTTGCCCCGACTCGGGGTAGCCGTAGCCCGCCTCGGCGTACGGCAGGGGACGCAGTTCGTAGAAGGAGTTGAGGTAGGTGCCGGGCAGCCCGTAGGGCTCGCCCTCGTCGAGGTTGCCGCGCAGCCCGATGTGCCCGTTGGACAGTGCGAAGACCGACTCCGTCTGGGCGAGCACGTCGGTGTGCAGGCGGCACTCGCGGACCGTCCACGGCTCGGTGGTGAAGGCGGGATGCCTGATCATCGTTCGTCCAGCAGGTCGGCGAGGTCGCCCACCACCACGTCGGCGCCGTTGTCGCGCAGGGCCTGGGCCTGGTTCGCGCGGTCCACGCCCACCACCCAGGCGAAGCCGCCCGCGCGCCCGGCGGCGACCCCCGCCAGCGCGTCCTCGAAGACCGCCGCGGCGGCCGGTGGGATGCCCAGGGCCTCGGCGGCGGCGAGGAACATGTCGGGGGCCGGCTTGCCGGCCAGGCCGCGCTCGGCCGCCACCGCACCGTCGATCCGCGCGTCGAACATCTCGGAGAGCCCCGCGGCGGACAGCACGCGGGCGGTGTTGGCGCTGGAGGAGACGACCGCCCGGCGCAGGCCGGCCTCGCCGACCTCGCGCAGATAACGCACCGAGCCTTCGAAGACCTCGACGCCCTGCCGGTCGAGGACCGCCTGGACCAGTGCGTTCTTGCGGTTGCTCAGGCCGTTGAGCGTGGGCATGCCCGGCGGGTCGTCCGGCTCGCCCTCCGGCAGGGTGATGTCCCGGGACCGGAGGAACTCCCGCGTGCCGTCCAGGCGCTTCCTGCCGTCGACGTACCGGTCGTAGTCGCCGGTCGCGTCGAAGGGGACGAACGGCGTGCCGGTGGCGACCGCCCGGTCGCGGAGGAAGGCGTCGAACATCTCCTTCCACGCCGCCGCGTGGACTCCCGCCGTACGCGTGAGCACCCCGTCCATGTCGAACAGGCAGCCGCGTACCCGCTCCGGCAACCCCAGCATCCGCCCTCCAAGAAGTCCTGTTTCCTCTCCTACCCTGCTCTGCCCTCCGTCCTGACTTTTGTTGAATTCAGCGAAAGATTGCATCAGATCGGTAAAAGGTCTTCCTTGTCGTGGGGAAAAGGGGTACGTTTCCAGCCAATCACGTGGACGCGGAGGCGTAGGTGAAACGGACGACCATCAGGCCGGAGAACGTCCATCAGGCCGCGCTTCTGCGCTTGCTGAGGGACGGCGGGCGCTCCCGCGCCGAGCTCGGCGACGTGGTGGATCTGTCGCGATCGAAGCTCAACGTGGAGCTGGACCGGCTCGTCGAGCTGGGTCTGGCCGAACCGGACGGGCTCGCCGCCTCACGCGGCGGCCGGCGTTCGGGCCGCGTACGGCTGTCGCAGTCCACCCGCTTCGCCGGCATCGACGTCGGCGCCACCTCGATCGACGTCGCGGTGACCGACGGTGAGCTGAAGGTGCTCGGCCACCTCAGCGAGCCCTGCGACATCAGGGAGGGTCCCGCGGCGGTGCTTGACCGGGCGATCGACCTGCTCGGCAAGCTGCGCAGGGACGGCCTGTACGACGATCTGACCGGAGCGGGGATCGGTGTCCCCGGGCCGGTGAGCTTCGCCGAGGGCGTCCCGGTAGTGCCGCCGATCATGCCCGGCTGGGACCGTTACCCGGTGCGGGAGACGATCGGCCAGGCACTGTGCTGTCCCGCGATGGTGGACAACGACGTCAACATCATGGCGCTGGGAGAGCTGCACACCGGTCTCGCCCGGAGTGTCGGCGACTTCCTGCTCGTGAAGATCGGCACCGGCATCGGCTGCGGCATCGTGGTGGACGGCAAGATCTACCGCGGTGTGTCCGGCAGTGCCGGCGACATCGGCCACATCCGGGTGGACGACCTCGGCCCGGTCTGCTCCTGCGGCAACTCCGGCTGCCTGGAGGCCTACTTCGGCGGAGCGGCGCTGGCCAGGGAGGCGGTCGAGGTGGCCCGCTCGGGCGGCTCGCCGTACCTGGCCGAACGGCTCGCGGCCGCGGGCACGCTGACGGCCGAGGACGTGGGCGCCGCGGCGGCGCAGGGCGACCCCGGGGCGATCGGGCTGATCCGCGACGGCGGACGACGGGTGGGCCAGGTCCTGGCCAGCCTGGTCAGCTTCTTCAACCCCGGACTGGTGATCATCGCGGGTGGCGTGGCCAAGCTGGGCCACGTGCTGCTCGCGGAGATCAGGAGCGTCGTCTACCGCCGCTCGCTGCCGCTCGCCACCGGCAACCTGCCGATCGTGCTTTCCGAACTCGGAGAGACCGCGGGTGTCATCGGCGCCACCCGACTGATCAGCGATCACGTCTACTCCGCCAACTGACATCGTTGGGAGACCCCATGGGAGACGAGCACCCCCTGCTCAAAATGAGGGGGATCGTCAAGCAGTTCCCCGGCGTGCGTGCGCTGGACGGCGTCGATCTGGAAGTGAGAGCCGGCGAGGTGCACTGCCTGCTCGGCCAGAACGGCGCCGGGAAGTCAACGCTCATCAAGACCCTCTCCGGCGCGCACGCGCCCGACGAGGGCGAGGTGCTCATCGACGGCACCCCCGTACGGCTGGCGCCGCCCACCGCGGCCATGGCCCTCGGCATCGCCACGATCTATCAGGAGCTCGACCTGGTGGACGGGTTGAGCGTGGCCGAGAACATCTATCTGGGTCATGAGCGGGCGCGGCTGGGGTTCTCGCGCCGGGGGGAGGCCGAGCGGGCGGCGGCTGAGCTGTTGAAGCGGTTGGGTCATGGGGAGATCCGGCCGCGGATGG
>NZ_VANP01000023.1:0-75149 GCF_005864065.1 Microbispora triticiradicis
ACGGGGTCATGCATGATTCATGCACTGGCTTTTAGCACACTGTTGAGTTCTCAAGAAACGGACGCGACCACCATCACCCAGAACCCTTGAACCAGGTCCCACGCTCCGGGGCGTTTCGTTTCGCTTGTGGTCTTAATCCTTCCCGACCGGCCATTCCGTGTCAAATCCGCCCTGTTCAGAACCGACTTGACCCGAAACCCGCCAACCGACAGGAATTCGACCGCCCCGTTTCCGGGGCAACCCCTCTAACTTACCCGAACCCTCACCCCGACGCAAAACCACCGGTTCGAAGACCCAGAAGCCACAGGAGACGCCGACCAACCGGCCGCGCACACACAACACAACCACCCAGGTGATCGAAGAGGAGTGCGCCGGACCGCGCCGACATCACAAGATTACCAGGCCCTGTCACCGTCTTGGCCCGGTTCGCGTCCAACGCACTCGCGCACGGATCTGTTCCCAGCTCAGTGCTGGGAGGGAAGTTCCGCGGAGCCGCGGGCCCCGGGTGAACGACGTGCCGCCCGGCTTCATTCCCGTCACGAGTCGCGTACACGCGCAGGGGCAGAGACAGGGGCGTGCTAGGACTGGTCCACCTTGGGTGGCGAAGAAGGGGTAGGAGCCGGACGTGATTCGACAGGGATTCCCTCGTGCCCTGATCGTGCTGGTCGGTACCGCGGCCGCGGTCATCACCCTCGCCGGTGTCCAGGCGGTGGGTTCGATCGTCGGCCCGGTCGTCCTGGCGCTGACGCTCGTCATCGCCGTCTCCCCGGTGCGCGGGTGGCTTGTCCGCCGCCGGGCCCCGGTGTGGCTGCAGGTGGCCGTACCCCTGGCGCTGGTGCTGCTGGTCCTGCTCGGCATGGTCGCGGTGCTCAGCATCGCCGCCGCGCAACTCGCCATCCTGGCGCCGACCTACACGGTCCAGTTCAACGCCATGGTCACCGACCTGCAGCACTGGGCCGCCGGCCTCGGTTACGGCAGCGACCAGCTCAACAAGGCCCTGTCGTCGCTCGATCCCGGCAAGCTGATCGGCGTCGCCCAGAGTCTGCTGAGCAGTCTCCTCGGCGTGTTGTCGAGCCTGTTCCTCATCGTCGTCCTGCTCCTGGCCATGAGCCTGGACGCCCCCGTCATCACGCGGATCGTCGACGCCGCCTCCACCGAGCGGCCGGCGCTCACCAACGCTCTCAAGACGTTCAGCTCCAAGACCCGCCGCTATCTGATCGTCTCGACGGTCTTCGGCCTGATCTGCTCGGTCCTCGACGTGACCGCGCTGTACATCCTGGACGTGCCGCTCCCACTGCTGTGGGGCGTCCTGGCCCTGATCACCAATTACATCCCCAACATCGGATTCATCCTCGGCCTCATCCCCCCGGCGCTGCTCGGACTGCTGGAGGGCGGGCCCAAGACGATGCTGCTGGTGATCGCGGCCTACATGGCGATCAACGTGGTGATCCAGTCGTTCATCCAGCCGAAGTTCCTGGGGGACGCCGTGGGCCTGTCCACGACGGCCACGTTCCTCTCGCTGATCGTCTGGGGATGGGTGCTGGGCCCGCTGGGCGCCCTGCTCGCGATTCCGCTGAGCCTGCTCGTCCGCGCTCTGCTCGTCGACAGCGATCCGGACGGCGCCTGGACCGCCGCACTCATCTCCGGGCGGCTGCCGGAAGGGTCTTCGCAACCCCGCCCCGATACGCGTCCCAATACGCACCCCGACCCGCGCCCTGGAACGCGCTCGGAGCAGTCCGGCGATCACTGACGGCTCTCCGGCCGGCCACGGGCCCGGCGCTCCCCGACACGGAGCGGTTCCGCAGGGTGCGGCAGGGGTACGGCGGGGTGCTCCGGCTTAGGGTCTGGTCATGCGGCGATGGGACGACGACGAGCGGCTGACCGGGATCACGGACGCCTCGGCGATGGAGCCACAGGTGCGGGCCCTGCTCGACGCGATGGGGAGGGACGGGTGGGTCACCGAGGAGCCCGAGGCGCACCTGCTCCCCCATCTGCGCCGGGCGTGCGGCTCGGAGTGGCTGCTCACCGGTGAACGTCTGCTCGACGACGGCGTGTACGAGGTGACGGTCTCGCTGGCCGGCGACAGGGAGGGCGTCCACGTGCACCGCGACGTGATCCGCCTGCTGTCGTCGATCGCCGAGACCGCCTTCTTCGTACGGGAGGCGGGGCCGGGCGTCTTCGAGTGCGTGACCGGGCGGCTCGACGGCGATCCGCCCGGTTACAAGAGCCATGGTCACCTGGTCCGGCTCATCGTGACCTGAGCGACCTTCGCGAGACCGAACCCGACCGGCCGGGCTCAGACGGCCTGTACGCGCGCTCTCCCGTCCGGCGAGGGCAACGGCGCGCCCTCGGCGTTCCTGCGCTTCCACGGGATGGCCGCCGCCAGCAGCGGGAAGACCAGCAGCGAACTGATCGCCCACGGCGCGTGCAGTTCCATCCACGCGGGCCCGTGGAACTGGGTGAGCACGATGTATCCGGCCGCGGCCCACAGCGTGCTGCCGAGGATCGCCGGCCAGGCCCAGCGGGTGGGCCGGGCGACCAGGAACGGCATGAACCACAGCAGGTACTGCGCGCCGAGGCGCGGCGTGAAGATCATGAACGACAGCAGGATGGCGATCGTGACGTCGACGGGGTCGGCCCTGCGCCACCAGACGAGGCAGGCGACGATCGAGGCGTAGATGAGGTACTGGCCGATCCGCGCCGGAGTCGGGTCGAGGTTCCAGTTGCCGCCGCTGACCAGCGCGGTCCAGCCCCAGTCTCCGGTGATCGGGCGGACGTCGCTGGGCCGCAGGCCGATGGTGTTCAGCACCTCCGGTAGCTGCCGCCACTCCGTCCAGCCGCCGATCGGGAGCGTCAGCAGGAAGAACACCGGCGGGACGGCGACGGCGACCAGCGAGACCAGCCGGCTGCGCAGCCCCGGCAGGAACATCAGCATCGCCGGGACGAGGATCACCGGCCAGCTCTTCGCGCACAGCGCGAGGCCCATGAGCACGCCCGCCCAGGCCGCCCGCCACATCGCCGCGCGGTCCTCCTCCGACGGGCGGACGAGCCTCCGGACGATCTCCCCCGGCGGGATCCACGGCAGCGGCAGTGCGCGGTCCGCGATCCGCAGGCGGGCCCACGGCAGCGGCTCCGGCCGCCGCCACTCGCCCGGGCCGCGCGCCACGACGTACGCCGCGACGCCGAAGACCAGCGACACCGGCTCGACCTGGCCGTGTACGGAGGCGACGAGGATCGCGAGGGGGCTGCAGGCGTACTGGAAGGCGCGCAGTTTCGCGGTCCGCCCCCCGGCCAGCCTGCCGACCAGCGGGATCAGCACGATGTCGGAGACGACCGTGACGATCCGGCCGGCGTAGTCCCAGGTGACGCCCAGCCACAGCAGCAGGCCGTACAGGTAGGGGATCATCGGCAGGAAGTGCCAGCCGCCGTTGCTTTCGAGCACCGGGTCGCGGCCGTCCACGATCGCCCGGCCCGCGGGCTGGAAGCTGTTGACGTAGTCGACCGGCTGGAACCTGGTGTCCTTCGCCGCGAGAATCATGATCAGCACACGTACGGCGATGCCGAGCGTCAGCGTGACGGCCAGAGACGGCCGCCAGCCCTTCCACTGGGCGACGAGCGCCAGTACGACGCCGGCGGCGAGGACGATGCTGGTGGGGATCGCGTATTCCATGACGGTGCCAAGCCTGCCCGACGAACGGCAAAACCCGCGACTCAAGGGCGTATTCGGTCGCCCGACCGTCGCGCTACGTCACCTTTCGGGGTACTGTGAGCACGGAGCGTAGCATTCAGGAGACCTCGATGAAGATTCGCCTCTGGATCACTCTTGTCATGGCCGTGATCGTCGGGATGTTGATCGGCCTGCTGGCCCCCACACACGGGGGCGACCGGCGCGACGCGTAGGGGGTGTCGGGCTCGCGGCGCCGGCCGCCTGCCGAGGAGCGCCCGGTCTCCCAGGGCGCGCGGCCGATGGGGTCGCGGGTTGCGTGGTCGTGTCGAGCGGCCCTCTCGAACGGCCCTGTCGAGCGGCCCTCTCGAGCGGCCGTGGCGGGGGCCGGGCCCGGTGTGCCGGGCCCGGCCCCTTTCACCAGGGCCTGCTTCTCCCGGTCGCCGGGGTCAGAAGCCCGCGGTGACCCGGGTGAAGTCCCAGTCGCTCTGCGCGATGCCGCTGCAGTTCGACACCACGCCGCCGCCCGGGCAGCCGCGGTCGCGGTTGACCGACCAGAAGGCGAGCCGGCCCAGGCCCTTCGACTTGGCGTAGTCGCGGATCTGGGTCCAGGTGGACACCGAGGTCAGCTCCTGCTGGTCGGACAGGCCGTTCATGCCGGAGATGCCCATGCGGGCGTACGCCTGGGCGTCGCTCCAGCCCCAGGCCGACTTGAGCGCGTTCTTCAGGCCCTCGGCCGCGTTGACGGTGTTCTGGTACATGTTCGCGCCGCCGCCGAAGTCGAACGGCATGATCGTGTAGTTGTCGATGTTCACGCCGAGCGCCTTGGACTGGTTGATGAGCCGCGTGCCCCACCAGCTCGGGCCGGTCGTGCTGGTGCCGAAGGTGACGACCACCTTGACGTTCGGGTTGTTCTGCTTGACGATCTTGAGCCCGCCGAGGATGCGGTCCTGGACGGCCTCGTTCTCGAACTCGTCGATGTTCTCGATGTCGAAGTCGACTGCGGCGGGGTTGTACGCGTTGATCACCTGCTGGACCGCCGAGGCGAAGGCGGACGAGCTGGAGCAGTTCGGGCCGAGCTTGTTGCCCTGCCAACCGCCGAAGGAGATCTGGACGTTGCCGCCGGCCGCCTTGATCTGCGAGATCGCGGTGGCGTCGGCGCTGCCGGACAGCGGGCGCGAGCCGTCCCACGCCGGGACGCAGCCGCCGCCGGAGAGCATGAAGGCCATCGTGAACTGCTTGACCCCGGTGGCGCTCATGACGGTGGCCGGGTTCGGCGGGTTGCCCCAGCCCTCGTACAGGTAGGGCGCGCCGGGAAGCTTGCCGCCGCTCGCGGGGCAGCCCGTGGTGGTGCCGGTCACCGACGCGCTCGCCGCGGACTCGCCGTTGTTGTTGTACGCCTTGACCGTGTACGTGTGGGTGGTGCAGGTGCCGAGGCCGGAGATCGTGGCGCTGGTGCCGCTGACGGTCGCCCGGACCGACGTGCCCTCGTAGACGCGGTATCCGGTCACCGTGCCGCTCGACGCCGACCAGGACAGCGAGATCGACGAACTGCCGGTGCCGGTCACGGACGGGTTGCCCGGCTTGCCCGGCGCGCCCGACGGCGGCGTCGGCGAGGGACTCTGCGATGGCGTGCCGCCGCCGACCGGCTTCCACAGCGCCGGGACGATCGGCGGCTCCCAGCCGGTCAGGGAGGTGTGCGCCTGGATGCACTCGTAGTCGACGCCCTGGTAGGTGACGCGGGCGCCGATGGCGTACCAGGTGTTCGGGGCCCAGGCGGGGTAGGCCAGCACGACCAGGCCGCTCGGGGCCGCCGAGGCGGAGGCGGTGGTTCCCGCGACCAGTCCGGCGACCGCCAGGAGGAGGGAGGCGACCAGGGCGAGCGCGGCCCTGACGTGCCGGCCCGTACGGAGGCGAAGCTGCATTCTTCCTCGCAAGGTGGGTTGGGGGGTGAGTGGGGGGATCGAGGAGGGCTCAGCCCGTGAAGGCCTTGAAGATGTTCGTGAACTCGTAGGCGGACTGGGAGACGCCGCTGCAGGTGGGCGAGAGGGTGCCGTTCGGGCAGCCGCCGTTGTCCCGGCCCACCGACCAGAAGCCGATCCGTCCCACGTGGTTCGCCTGCGCGTACGACAGGAGCGTGCGGGCGTCGGCCTGGTAGGTCACCTGGCCCGTGTCGTTCTTGCCGATCATCGGGGTGAGGCCGAGCATCCGCTTGATCTGCGCGTCGGTCTTCGACGGCCAGATCTGCTTCATCTGGGCCACGGTGGCGTTCGCCGCCCCGACCATCGCGGCGCCCCAGGAGCCGGAGTAGCCGAAGTCCATCAGCATCGGGTTGACCAGGACGTTCAGGCCCTTGGCCGCCGCGTCCTGGAGGATCTGCACCGAGAACGGATCGACGCCGTAGTCCTGGCCCTGCACCCGCAGCGTGTAGCTGATCACGGTGCCCCGCTCGGCCTGCAACTGCCTGAGCGCCGTGTTGACCTTGCCGGCGTCGATGGCCGCCTCGACGTCCACGTCGAGGTAGTTGGTGCCGACCGTGTCCAGCACCTTCTTGTACGCCGCGAGCAGCGCCGCCGAGGTGCCGCAGGTGTGCTCCAGGTAGGGCCCCACGGCGCCTCCGGTGGCCACGATCACCTGGCCGCCCCTGGCCTGCAGGGCCTTGACGTCGCCCACGATCCGCGCGTCGCCGATCGGGATCGTGCCGCCCCAGGCCGGGTTGCAGCCCGTGCTGTCCCCCAGCGCGAAGGCGAGGGTGTAGTTCTTCACCCCGGTCGCCGTGTACGCGCTGACCAGCGACGGCGTGGTCATCGTGATGTCGACGTACGGCGCGAAGGTGATGGCGCCCGGGTCGGGCGGCGGCCCGGAGGGCGACGGGCTCGCGCTCGGCGAGGGCGAGGGCGACCGCGACGGACTGGCCGAGGCCGACGGGGACGGCGAGGGCGCGGTGCCCGGGCCGTCGAGGACGACGTCGTCCGCGTAGTAGGTGCCCTGGCCGTACCAGCCGTTGAGGTAGACCGTCACGCTCGTCGTGGCGGATCCCGTGGTGAAGGACGTGGCCAGGCGCGACCACGCCGCCCCGGGCGCGCCCCATGTCTGGACTTCGACGGCGGCGCCGGTCGCGCCCAGGAACACGTAGTTGCCCTGGACCCAGGCCGACAACGCGTACGTCGTGGACGGCCTCACCGCGATCGTCTGCTGACACCGGGCGTAGTCGTTGCCGGCCGGCGTCGCCGACAGCGCCTTCGACCCGCCGTGCACCGGACTCGACACCACCTGCGCCGTCGGCGCGCACGTCCAGCCCGACAGGCCCGACTCGAAGCCCGGATTGGCGGCGATGTTCGCGGCCCGGGCCGTTCCGGTGAAGGTGCCGGTGAGCAGGGCGGCGAAGGCGAGGGACGCCGCCGTGGCGATGCCGACGAGCTTTCTCATGCGCGCCGTCCCGGGTGCGGGGCGAGGGTCGTGGAGGACGCGCGGCGCGGATTCGTGATCTGCATGGTCACAACCTCTGTGGGGGGTGAACGGGAGGTTGGCGGAGCTCCGTACGACCGGCGCCTGACGGAGGCGGCCGATCGGGGGACACCGGCCGTACGGAAGCCGGGAGCGCGACGGGACGCGAAGAGGAGGAGACGTCAGGGATGGGAAGAGGCCATGTCGGCTCCCGGGGGCGCTCTTTTAGGAAAGTTTCCTAAGAGTTGTACGGATCGTAGCCTCGTGGTCGCGGGTCCACAAGACCCAATTCGACAGCGTTCCTAACGGAGACTGTCAGGCCGGGGTCGAGGCCACGGGCGCGTTATGCGGGCGTTAAGGACGGGCTGTTCGTCCGTTAAGCGGACATCTCCCCCGCCGCGCCATACCTGCCACAGGAGCACGGACGGCGGCGACAAGCATCGACCGATCAAGGGAGTGTCCTGTGATCACGTTCGCGGCATTATTGCCTCATGGCCGAACCGGTGCCGTTAGACGGCTGCCCTCACGTCCCTCGGACGACGGTCCCCCGGGTGTCCCGCGGAGGCGCGCCGCCGCCGTCGCGCTCGGGGATACACGTCCCGGCCGGTGAACCGGGGAGGGCCCGGCGGTGAGCGTCGCCGAGAGCGTGCGGTTCGGGGTGCTCGGCACGCTGCGCGCGGAGGTGGACGGACGCCCGGCGCACCTCGGCGGTCCCCGGCAGCGGGCCGTGCTGGCGATGCTGCTGATCGCGCGGGGCAGGAACGTCTCCGCGGAGCGGATCCTCACGGACGTGTGGGAGGACTCCCGGCCGCCCTCCATGACGACCCTGCACGGATACGTCGCCGACCTGCGCAGGGCGCTGGAGCCGGAGCGGGCGTCCGGCGCCCCGGCCCGGCTGCTGGTGCGCGAAGGAGCCGGATACGCCCTGCGTGCCGCCCCGGCCATGGTCGACGCCGAGCGCTTCACGGACCTGGCCGCGCGCGGCCGGCGCGCGCTGGAGGACGGCGAGCCGGACCACGCCGCGGAGCTGCTCGGGCAGGCGCTCGCGCTCTGGCGTGGCCCCGCCTACGCGGAGGTGGCCGAGGCCGCGTTCGCGGTGCCCGACGCGACCCGGCTGGAGGAGCTGCGGGCCGCCGTGCGCGAGGACCGGCTCGCCGCCGTCGTCGCGTCGGGGCGGCACGTCGCCGCCGTGGGCGAGCTGGAGGCGCTGGTCTCCGAGCAGCCGCTGCGGGAACGCGGCTGGGAGCTGCTCGCCCTCGCCCTCTACCGGTCGGGACGGCAGGCCGAGGCCCTCGCCGCGCTGCGGAGGGTTCGCCGGCGGCTGGCGGACGAGCTGGGCGTCGAGCCCGGCCGCGGCCTGCGCGACCTGGAGGCGGCCGTGCTCGCCCAGGACCCCCGGCTGGCCCCGCCGCCCGCGCGGTCCGGCCCCGCGCGGTCCGGCCCCGCGCGGTCCCCGCGGGTCGCGGAGCCCCCGCCGTCCTCGGGCAACCTGCCGTTCGCGCTGTCCGGATTCGTCGGCCGCCACACCGACCTCGCGGCCGTCGCCGGCCTGCTGGAGGAGCACCGGCTCGTCACGCTCACCGGGCCGGGAGGGGTGGGCAAGACCCGGCTGGCCCTGGAGGTCGCCCGCGCCCGCGCCCACAACGGCACCCGCGACGGCGGCGACGGGCCCTGGCTCGTGGAGCTGGGCGCGCTGCGCGCCCCCGATCTGCTGGCGGCGACCGTCGCGACCACTCTTGGCCTGCCCGCCGCGTCGTCCGCCGAGCAGCTGGCCGCGATGCTCGCCGGGCGCGACGCGCTGCTCGTCCTCGACAACTGCGAGCACCTGCTGACTCCGGTCGCGACGCTGGCCCACACCCTGCTGACCCGTTGCGGAGCCGTACGGATCCTCGGCACGAGCCGCGAGGCTCTGGGCCTCACCGGTGAGGCGGTCTACGAGGTGCCGCCTCTGGACGCCGCCACGGAGGCCGCCGACCTCTTCCTCAGCCGTGCGTCCGCCGCCGTTCCCGGCTGGACGACGGGGCCGGACGACAGGGACAGGATCACCGCCCTGTGCGCGGGGCTCGACGGGATCCCGCTGGCCATCGAGCTCGCCGCCGCGCAGTGCCGCACGCTGTCCGTGGACCAGATCGCCGACGCGCTGGAGGACCGCTTCACCCTGCTCGTGGGCGGGCCGGCCGGGCGTCCCGACCGCCACCGGACCCTGCTGGACACGATCGCGTGGAGCGACCACCTGCTGCTGCCGGACGAACGCCTCCTCTTCCACCGGCTCGGGGTGCTCGGCGGCGGCTTCGACCTGGAGACGGCGGCCGCCGTCGGCGGGATCGCGCCCGTCCTCCCCCCGCTGTCGGCGCTGGTCCGCAAGTCGCTGGTCACCGCCGAGCCCGGTACGACGCCACGCCGCTACCGGATGCTGGAGACCGTGCGCCAGTACGCCCTGGCCGCGCTCTCCCCGGAGGAACTGGAGGAGACGCGGGCACGCCATCGCACCTGGGCGCTCGCGCGGGCCGAGAGCGTCGAACGCCACCTGCGCGGCCCGCAGGGCGCGGCGTTGCTCGACGGGCTGAGCCGCGACCAGCCGGAGTTCCGCGCCGCGTTCGCCTCCGCGCTGGCGGCGGGCGACGGCGACTACGCGCTGCGGCTGGGCGGCGCGCTCTTCTGGTTCTGGTTCCGGATGGGCCACGTGGCGGAGGGCCTGGCCTGGCTTTCGGAGGCGTTCGCGGCCGCCCCGGAGGCCGGGCCCGGTGTCCGCGCACGTGCCCGCTTCGCCATGACGGCGCTGCTCTACCTGGCCGGACAGACCGCGCGGTCCCACGAGGCGGCCCGTGCGGCCGTCGAGGAGGCCCGCGAGGCCGGTGACCCTGTGACGGAGGCGGGCGCCACCGCCTACGGCGCGTACACGGGCGTGCTGGCCGGCCTGCCGGTCGACGCCGCGGCCCTGACCGGGCGGGCCGTCGAGATCGCCCGGAACACCGCGCTGTCCTGGCTGGAGGCCGAGACGCTCATGGTGCGGGGCATGGCGCTGCGGGCCCTGGGAGATCTGCCGGCCGCCGACGCGGTCTTCCAGGAGGCGATCGCCGCCGCCCACGCCAGCGGCCACGACTGGGCCGCGGACGGCGCCGCCTGGTGCGACATGAAGACCGCTTCGGACCGCGGGGACGGCGACAGGGCGCTGGCCGTCGCGGGGGACCTCCTGGCGGCCATGGACCGCTACGGAGACATCTCCTTCTGGCTGGTGACGGTGCACAGCACGGCGCGGGCGCTGGCGCTGACCGGCCGGGCGGAGGAGGCCGCCGTGCTGATGGGGGCGGTGGAGGCGATCGGCGCCCGGGCAGGCGTGTCCCCTGAGCTGATGGACCCGCTGGACGGCCCGCGCGAGGCCGCCGCGGTCCGCGGGGCGCTGCCGCCGCACGAGTACGAGCGCCATGCCGCCCGCGGGCGGGAGCTGTCCCGGGAGGAGACGAGCCGGTTGGTCAGGACCCTGGTCCCGGGCCGCCGGTCCCGGTGACGCGGAAGACGGTCCTCCCGGCGACCACGGTCTTCCCAGCGACCCAAGCTCTCCCGATGTCCAGGGCCTCGCCGAAGGCCAGGACCTCTCCGTGACCAGGGCCTTCCCGCCGGCCGGCGCCTTCCCGGCCGCCGGGAACCACTGGGAAAGCCGCTGGGAAAGCCGGTTCCCAGCGGCCCCCCAGCGGGCCCGCACATCCTCGTCTTCGTGAGCAGGCGCCGCCCTCACCCGGGCGGCCTGACGACGAGGAAGACCATGATCAAGCGAGTGACGCGCACCCCGGCCGAAATCCGGCCGGACAGGCACGCCGTCGTCGCCGGGGCGGGAATCGGCGGGCTGCTGGCGGCCCGGGTGCTGACCGAGACGTTCGGCCGGGTCACGGTGATCGACCGTGACGAGCTACCGGACCAGGGCGTCCCCCGGCGGGGGGTGCCGCAGGGCCACCACGCCCACGGGCTGCTGTCCCGGGGCTGCGAGATCCTCGAGGACCTGTTCCCCGGGCTGACCGCGGACCTGATCGCCGCGGGCGCCACCCCCTGTGACATCCAGAACGACGTCCGCTGGTACAACGACGGCCGGCGGCTGCGGTCCGCTCCCTCGCGGATGCGCGGCCTGACGGTGAGCAGACCGCGGCTGGAGGCGTCCCTGCTGTCCCGGGTCGCGGCCCTTCCCGGCGTGACGATCCTGGAACGCCGCGAGGTGGTCGAACCGGTCACCGGCTCCGGCGGCGCGGTGACCGCCGTGCGGCTGGCGGGCGCCGGTCATGAGGCGGGGCACGGGCCGGAGGAAATGCCCGCGGACCTCGTGGTCAACGCCACGGGCCGGGGCAACCGGGGCACCGAGTGGCTGCGCCGGCTGGGGTACGAGCCCGCTCCCGAGGAGCGCGTCGACTCGCGGCTGGTGTACGTCTCGCGCGAGTACCGGCGCCGTCCCGGTGACGCCGAGTTCGTCGCCCTCATCGTGGGGCACACCGCGTCGGTGCCGAGGGGCGGGGTCGCGCTCAGCGGGGAGGGCGACCGCTGGCTGGTCACCCTGTTCGGCATGGGCGACGACGTGCCGCCCGTCGACCCGGACGGCTACCACCGCTTCGCCGCCCGGCTCCCGGTGCCGGACCTGCACCTCCTCCTGGAGCGCCTGGAACCGCTCAGCGAGCCGCGGCTGATGCGCATTCCGGTGAGCATCCGCCGCCGGTACGAACGGCTGGACCGTTTCCCCGAGGGCTACCTGGTCTTCGGCGACGCGCTGTGCCAGTTCAACCCGTCGTACGGGCAGGGCATGACGGTCGCCGCCTGCGAGGCCGCCGCGCTGCGCGAATGCCTGGCCGGCGGCGGGGGCGCCGGCCTGGCCCGCCGCTTCTTCGAGCGCGCCGGGCGGATCATCGACGTGCCGTGGGACATGTCGGTCGGCGGCGATCTGCGGTTCCCCTCAGTCGAGGGACCGCGCACCCCGCGCACGAAGCTGCTGAACCGCTACATCTCCCGGCTGCACGTGGCGGCGGAGGCGGACCCGGTGGTCGGGCACGCGTTCCTCAGCGTCGCCAACCTGCAGGCGCCTCCGCAGCACCTGATGTCTCCGGGCGTCCTCGCCCGGGTGCTCCGGCCGCGGGCCGGCCGCACCCCGACATCACCCCCGGCATCACCCCCGGCGGACCCCCGGGCCACGCCCCGGGACCAGGTCCCGGCCTGAACGGCTCACCCGAGCCCTGTCTCCCCACCAGAGCGGTCCCCAAGGGGACCGGAAAGAAAGGACACCTCTCATGATGAAGCGCACCTCCATCCGTCTCGCCCTCGCCGCCGCCGCCGTCGCCGGTGGGCTGGCCGCCGCCTCCGCCCCGGCCCTGGCGGCCACGGGCGTCACGGCCAACTCGGGCCGGGTCGCCCCCGGCGCCACCGGGACCTTCCTGGCGATCTGCCCGTCGTACGCGCCGCACATGCTGGCCGACACCATCAAGATCACTGCCCCGGCGGGGGTGGCGATCTCGACCAGCCTGACCCGCGACTCCGACGTCTTCCACCGCGACCTGCTCAAGGTGACGGCCGTCAACGGGACCGCGGCGAGCGCCTACGTGGCCGTCACGGCCTCGTGCACGAGCTGATCTCTCCTCCCCGGCCGGCGCCCGCCCGGGCACCGCGCCGGAGCGCGTTCAGCGGAGGATGGTGCCCTCGCGCAGGGCGTGCCGTCCTCCGCTCTGGACGGTGACGAAGTCGACCACTCCGGTCAGCTTCTGCAGGTCGAAGCCCGCCTTGACGCGGTCCGGCTCGGCCGGCACGTAGACCGTGAGCAGGTAGCGGCGGCCGTTGGCCGCGCCGAGCGCGTCGAGTTGCGCGCGGAACTCCGCAAGCAGGGCCGTCAGGTGACGCTTGTCCTCAGCGCCGACGTGGTTGCCCAGGTGGCCCTCGCCGCCGGGCCACTCCCAGTCGACGTCGATGCCGTCGAAGACGCCCGCGGCGCTGCCGGGGCCGCCGCGGCTGCCCACGCCCGGCAGGTCACCCCTGATGTACGCGTCGAGGCACGACTTGACGAACCGCTGCCGGGTGGCGGCGGTGCGCGCGACGTCCGAGAAGTACTTGGAATACGTCCAGCCTCCGATGGAGATGAGCGTCCTCAGGTTGGGGTGCCGGGCCTTCAGCTTCTTCAACTGGTTGAAGTTGCCGGCGAGCCGGGCGTCCGGCGGATCCGCCCTGCCGTCCAGCGACTCGGCCGCCGTGAAACCCCGCTGGTAGTCGGCCCAGGCGTCACCCGCGCCGTCGCCCTGGTCGGGGTCCTCGGGGTCGGGCGCGGGCGGCCGGGTGACACCGGCCAGACAGGTCAGCGACGTCGGGTCGATGTTCGCGAAGGCGTAGACGGCGTGCGTCAGCCGGCTCGCCTGGCCGCTCTCCTCCAGGTCGTGCACGGTCGACGTGGCGCCGTACGCGCCGCGCTGGGGGACGTACCCGACCCTGATCGGGCGCGGCGAGGGGGAGGGTTTGGGAGAGGGTCTGGGGGTGACCGTCACGGTGACCGTCACCTCGGGCATGGGCACGGACTCGCTCTCCAGCCGGGCCGCCGCGGCCTTCACCGGCACCATCGCGCCCTGCGCGGCGCCCCGTATCGAAACCTGTGCCGGAGCCGCCGCCCTGACGGGCGGCGCGGCGGCGGGTGGCGCGACGAGACGCGGCTTCACCTGCGTGTTCCGCGCGGCGGGGGCGGCGGTCCCGGTTGCCCGGGCCGGGTCGAAGCAGGCGATGAACAGAGCGGAAAGTACGGCCGACAGGACCACGACGGTGAAGACGCCACGCGTGATCGCTTGCATGGTTGCTCCGAACGGAAAAGGGACCTCCGGCGTCGAAACGCCGAGGGAGGGAATGCCGCGGGAGCGTAGTGACGTCTTCGACCGGCGGACAACCGGCCCAGCCTTAAGGCCGGGTTATGCCCAGCTCATGCCCCAGGCGGGCACGTTCCAGCGGGCCGGCCCGCTGTGTCCATCATGCCCGTCATCTCTGCAAATTTCACTCGTGCGGCAGGGAGCGCGCGCACGCGGGCCGATCCCTGCGGTCAGACGGCGGCGACGAGGGTGAAGACGCCCGCGCCGACCAGGGCGAAGGCCCACATCCGGTCGAGGTTGAACCAGGCCCGGCGCAGGACGGCGACGCCGACGAACTCGAACACGACCACCGCGACCGCGGTCGCCGTGAGGAACATCGCGAGCGTGTGCACGCCCGCGACGAACAGCCCGCCGGACAGCGCGTGCCCGTGGTGCCCTGCGGGCATCCGGGTGAGGACGGGGAGCAGCATCAGCCCGGCGCCGTGCACCGACGACATCAGGAACGACCAGGCGGCCAGTTGCGGCAGCGACAGCCGCATGCCCACCCAGCGGAAGTGCCGCCGGGCGAGCAGGTGCCACAGCCCGAACCCGACGAGCAGGATCCCCGCCCCGATCGCGAGGGCCGTCCCGGTCACGAGCGACCCGGTCGCGGACACCACCGCCACCACGAGGGCCACCGACGCGAGGTGGCCCAGCGCGATGACCGGGAGGGACTGCAGGAGCAGGTCGCGGCTGCGCTCCTGCAGTCCCCGGGCGACGGCGAACAGCCAGCCCATCGCGGGGTTGATCCCGTGAAAGGCGCCGAGCAGGATGACCGCGGTCAGCGTCACGGGTAGCAGTAGGAGTCGGAGGACGCGTCGCCGCCCTGCAGCCGGGTCTGGTGCGGGCGCAGGCCGCGGAAGTCGTCGCCGTGCGGGAAGAACCGCTCGTCGAGCGTGAAGCCGTCCGCGTCGATCTTCGCCATCCACGCGCCGACCCCGTCCGGGTAGAACTGGTCGTCCCAGGCGCCGTAGAGGGAGTTGGTGACGTAGACCCGGCGGCCGTCGCGGCTCACCTCGACCATCTGCGGCCCGCCGGCGAGGCGCTCGTCCGGGGCGGCGGGGTGGGCGGCCCTGTCCACGATGCCGCCGAGGCGGATCGAGCCGATCTCGACCGGCTTGAACGGGTCGGACACGTCGTACTGCTTGAGCTCGCCGGTGCCCCAGCACGACACGTACAGACGCTGGTCGTCCACCGACAGGTCGATGTCGGTGACGAGCGGCGGCACCGCGCCGAACGGCTTCAGCACGTCGGGCAGGTCGTCCGGCGACGCGGGCTCGGCCGGGATCGTGATGACCTTGGTCGCCGCCCAGCGGGAGCCCTCCTTGTGCCACACCCACACCGAGGCCGACAGGTCCTCGACGCTGACGACGACCCCGGCGAAGCCGTACGTCTTCGTCGGGTCGTGGGCGGGGCGGAGCTCCAGCGTCATCTGGTGCTGGTCGCCGAGGTCGACCTCCTGGACGTGCCGGCGCTTGCGCAGGTCCCAGAAGTGCAGCTTGTGGCCGTACTTGCGGCCGAGCAGCAGTTCGCCGACCACGCCGTCCTCGATCATTGAGGGCGTGCCCCACTCGGAGGTGACCAGCACGTCGTGGTTGATGTGCCACCAGAAGTCGTAGGCGAGGTACTGCGGGCCGCGGTCGACCTCCCACCTGCCGAGGACCTCGAAGGTGTTGTGGTCGAGGATGGCGATGCCGCCCGGGCCGTCGTCGCCGTAGCCGCCGAGCGCGCTGACGTACAGCCCCTCGGGGCCGCAGTGGACGGTGTGCGGGCGGGAGTAGCCGGCCCGCTTGCCCAGCTCCTCGGGCTCGACGACCTTCACGAGCTCGGGACTGACCCGGTCCTTGGTGTCGTACACGTAGATGCGCGACGACCGCAGGCCGGGGACGATCAGGTAGCGCCGCTCCACGTGGGGGTGCGGCGCATACGGGCAGAGGGCGCTGCTGCAGGCGTTCCAGCCGAAGTGGTGCAGCTCGTCCCCCGTGTGCGGCAGGTCCGTCCAGCCGACCACCGTCCCGTACGCCGAAGAGGCGGGGTCGGTGTCGAGCACGGCGAGCGCGTCGGGCCGCTGGGCCGACCGGTCGAAGGCGGCCACGTAGGCCAGCTTCTCCGGCGGCGCCTCGGCGGCGTCGCGGGGCGAGGGATAGAAGGTCGGATCGGGCTTCCACAGCGTCATGGAGTCAAGAATTGTCCTTATTACCCACAGGGTCAATAGGGATCTTCGGTGTCTTATCCTGCCGTGACCACAGACGGTGATGACCTATACCCTGACTTATCTCGCTTTACGGAGGCAGGGTTGTTCTTCGGCATCACCAACATCTGGACCTACGTGGTCGGCTCGTTCCTGATCATTCTGCTGCCCGGGCCGAACTCGCTGTTCGTCCTGTCCACCGCCGCCCAGCACGGGATCCGGCGGGGCTACCGGGCGGCCGCCGGGGTCTTCGCCGGCGACTCGGCGCTGATGTTCCTGTCGGCCGCCGGGGTCGCGTCGCTGCTCAAGTCCACGCCGGTCCTGTTCACGATCGTGAAGTACTCGGGCGCGGTCTACCTCGGCTGGATCGGCTTCGGCATGCTGCGCGGCGCCTGGCGCTCGCTGCGCGCCTCCCGCGCCAGAACCTCACCGCCCGGGACCACGGCCGGGACGGCGCCCGGGACGACGACGGGAGGCGCGGCCGTCGCTCCGTCCTCCACCCCGGCCGGGGCGGCCGGTGAGGGGCGCGACCCGTTCCGGAAGGCGCTCACGATCAGCCTCCTCAACCCCAAGGCGATCCTGTTCTTCGTGGCCTTCTTCGTGCAGTTCGTGGACCCGTCGTACGGCGCGCCGGCGCTGTCGTTCCTGATCCTGGCGCTGATCGTGCAGGTGTTCAGCGTGACCTACCTGACCACCCTCATCTTCGGCGGCACGTTCCTCGCGGCGCACTTCCGCCGCCGTCGCAGGCTCGCGGCCGGGCTGACGTCCGGGGTGGGCGCGCTCTTCCTGGGCTTCGGCGCCAAACTGGCCACCGCCACGCTGAACTGATCGCGCCGGGGTCACGAGCTCACTCGCCGTGCGCTTCGGCGAGTGCGGTCTCGAAGGCGTCCATCTCCCGCTGGACCCGGTCGTAGCCGGCCGACGGCAGCCAGGCCATGACGCGGGAGACCCCCGCCTCCTCGCACCGCTCCAGCGCGCCGGGGTCCGCCGGGACCGCCAGCATCACGACCTCGACGCGCCGGCCCGCCTCCTCCGCCCGCCGGAACAGTTCGGGGATCCGCTCCAGAATCCCCGGGCCGTAGTTGGGCAGCCAGGCGTCCCCGTACTCCAGGACCCGGTCGAACACCCGCGGCCCGACGCCGCCCACGAGGATCGGCGGGTGCGGGCGCTGGGCCGGCTTGGGCCAGGACCAGACGGGGTCGAACGACACGAACTCCCCGTGGAACTCCGCCTCGTCGCGGGTCCAGATCTCCCGCATGGCCTGCACGCGCTCGCGCATCAGCGCGAACCGGCGGGCCGGGTCGGTCCCGTGGTTGCGCATCTCCTCGCGGTTCCAGCCCGCGCCGATGCCGAACTCGAAGCGCCCGCCGGTCAGGTCGTCCACGCTCGCGACCGTCTTCGCGAGGCCGATGGGCTCGTGCTCCGGCACCAGGCAGATGCCGGTGCCCACCCGCAGCCGGGTCGTCGCGGCCCCGGCCGCCATCGAGGCGACGAACGGGTCGTAGGTGTGCCAGTAGCGCCGCGGCAGTTCGCCGCCCCGCTCGTCCTTCGGCGCCTCGCCGCCGGGTGGCACGGGAATGTGCGTGTGTTCGGTGAACAGCAGCGCCGCGTGGCCGCGCTGCTCCACGAGGCGGGCGAGCGTATCCGGACGAACCGCATCATGAGTTGCGAAGTACCCGAATCCCGTATTCATCTCGTCACCGTAACCCGCGTCCGTGTTCACGGGGGAAGCGGCCCGAGTCGCGTGACGAAGCGATGACCAGTGCGTTCGTTCCGTCGACGGACTCTCAAATGACATGCCGCATCGGTATCGGATGTCACCTCAGACAGTGCTTCCGGCCCGTCAAGGCCGTACCGTCAGGTACGGTAAGCCACCGATGCAACACCTTTCCTGGGCGTTTCCGACCGCGATGTCCGGGTAGGCGCGTTTGCCAACTACAGCGTCGGTCTCCCCCGCCGGCCCGTTGGAGTGTCATGAACCACACGCCCTTCGCCATGCCCAGGCTCACCGCCCTGATCAAACAGGCGGTCCCCCGGCTCCTCGAAGGCGTGGTGGCTCCTCTCGCCGTGTTCTACGCGGCGCTCGCGGTGCTCGGCCTGCGCGGCGCGCTGATGGCCGCGATCTCCTGGGTCTACCTGGGCGTGCTGTGGCGGCTGGTGCGCCGCCAGCCGGTGCCCGGCACCATGATCTTCGCCGCAATCGCCATCACCGTACGGACGGTGCTCGGCCTGTGGAGCGGCAGCGCGGTGGTCTACTTCATCCAGCCGGAACTCGGCACGATCGTCATCAGCATGGTGTTGCTGGCGTCCGTCCGGATGCGCCGCCCCCTCGTGGAGAAGCTGACGCTCGACTACATCCACCTGCCGTCGTTCGTGCTGCGGCACCAGCGCGTCCAGCAGTTCTTCGCCCGGATCACGCTGCTGTGGGCGTTCGTCCTGCTGGTCAACTCGAGCGTGAGCATCTGGCTGCTGCTGCACCAGTCGATCGGCACCTACCTGCTGGTGCGGACGACGGCCGTGGCGGTCATCACCGGGATCGCGTTCCTCGCGTCCGTCTGGGCGTTCCGCCGGGTCCTGCGGCGGCTGCACACGGAGGCCCCGGCGGTCACCGGTTAGCGACGGCCGCCCTCGACCGGGCTGGACGGGCTCCTGGCCGGCCGCGCCTCTCCCGGCTGAGGCGCGGGCCCCGGCATCGCGTGAGCGGCCACTTCGCCCCCCGGCGGCCGCGGGATCTCAGTCCATCGTGTGGGCGCGCACCGCCTCATCGCCCCGGGTGTGCCAGGCGTCGAACGTCAGGGCCGTGACCTTCCAGCCCTCGGCCTGCCGTACGAGCCCGAGCCGGTAGACGCCCCACACCTCCCACAGGCCGCCGCCGAGCCCCTCGTCGAGCACGTTGTAGGCGTAGCCCTTCGCGGTCACGTGCGCCTCGGCGCCGTCCACGGTCACCGCGAAGTTGCTCACGGTGTGGAAGCTCTGCTTGCGGGCGTGCAGCCCGGTACGCCAGCCGTCCACGAGGGCGTCGGCGCTGATCCGGGCCGGCTCCCCGCCGTTCAGGCTGGTGAAGTCGACGTCGACCCACTCGTCGAACAGTTCCCGGCACACCGGCCAGTTCTTTGCGTCCACGGTGTCGAAGACTGCGGTCACCACGTCCACGATCTCGGCGCGGTCGACCAGTGCGGCGATCTGATCCATGCGCCCCATCATGCCCATGAGATCGTGTGATAGGCACGGTTCCCATGGGAATCGCACTTGTCACCGGCGCCTCGCGAGGGCTCGGCGCCGTCATCGCGGAACGGCTCGCCGCGGACGGCTGGCACGTCGCCGTCAACTACGCCAACGACACCGCCGGAGCGTCCGCCGTCGCCGACCGCATCACCGCCGCCGGCGGCTCGGCGGCCCCGGCCCGGTTCGACGTCACCGACGAGCAGTCGGTACGGGAGGGCGTGGCCGCGCTCGGGCGGGTCGACGTCGTGGTGAACAACGCCACCGGCCCGCAGCCGATGATGCCGGTGGAGAAGCAGACCTGGGACGACCACCTCGGCCAGCTCCGCTTCTTCGTCAAGGCCCCGCTGCTGCTCCTGCAGGCCGTGCTGCCCGGCATGCGCGAGGCCGGCTCGGGCCGGATCGTGAACGTGGGGAGCGAGGTCGCCGACCTCGGCAACGCCGAGTTCGGGCACTACGTCTCGGCCAAGGCCGCGATGCACGGGCTCACCCGGTCGTGGGCGCGGGAGCTGGGGCCGTACGGGATCACCGTCAACACGGTCGAGCCCGGCTGGATCCCGGTGGAGCGCCACGCGGACGTGCCGCCCGAGGACTACACCGGCTATCTGCGTGACGTGCCGCTGGGACACATGGGCGTGCCGCTCGACATCGCCGAGGCGGTGGCGTTCCTGGCCTCCCCCGGCGCCCGGTTCGTGACGGGTCAACGCCTCGCCGTCAACGGCGGCAGGACGATGAGCTGACCAAACCTCGAGAGAGGTAAAGAATCTGGAGATCCAGAGAGGGTTTCGTCAAAAAATGAGTTAATGTCCGTTCATGTCCGGCGCATATTTCCCCCGCATCCAAACCGTCACCGGCGCCCTTCCCGTCTCTGAGATCGACGGGCCGGTGCTCCCCCACGAGCACCTGCGCACCGACACCCGCTGGGGGATCGGCGTGGACTCCGATCCCGCCCGGTGGCTGGACGAGGAGCGGTACGTGCTGGCCGAGATCAAGGATCTCGGCAGGGGCCGGGAGCTGGGTCTCGTCGTCGAGCACAGCTGCGTCGGCATGGCCCGCGACCCCGCGTCCCTCGCCCGGATCTCCATGGGCGCGCGGGTCCCGATCGTCGCCGCCACCGGCTTCGCCGCCCAGCCGTTCGCCGGCGCGGCGATCACCCGGTACGGCGTCGACGACCTGACCGCGGACCTGCTCCACGAGATCGGCGCCGGGCTGGACGGGACCGGCGCCCGGCCGGGCGTCATCGTCGCCGCGTCGTGGGACGAGACGCCCACCCCCGCCGAGGAGCGGGCGGTCACGGCCGCCGCCCGGGCCTCGCTGCGCACCGACCTCCCGGTGGCCGCCGGCGGGCTGGAGCTGCTGGAACTGCTGCTCTCCCAGAACGTGCCCGCCCAGCGGCTCAGCGCCCCGGGCGCCGACACGCCGGCCCAGCGCAAGATCGCCGAGACCGGCGCGTACGTGAGCGTCTCCGGTGCGGAGGACGTGCTCACCCTCCTCGACGCCGGTCACGCGGAGCGCATCCTGGTCAGCAGCGGCGTACGGCTGCGCGAGCACCTCGCCGGTTACGGCGGGCAGGGGTACGGCCGGCTGTTCTCCTCGGTCGTCCCGGCCCTGCGGGCGGCAGGGGTGGACGACGTCACCCTCCGCCTCGTCACCCGCGACAACCCCGTCCGCTGGCTCACCGCCGGCCAGGGCCGCCTCGCCGCCTGACCACACAGCCCGACCACACCGCCTGATCTCACCGCCGTACCTGGCCGCGCGGGCGGCGCAGGGTGAGGCGGAAGGCGCAGCCCGGGGCGCCGGGATCGCCGGACACGACAGTGAGGTCGCCCCCGTGGGCCCGGGCGATCTGCCGGGCGATGGGCAGGCCGAGGCCGGTGCCGGGCACGTCGCGATGGCCGCGCCAGAACCGCTCGAACACGCGCTCCCGCTCCTCCTCGGGAATGCCCGTCCCCCGGTCGGCGACCGTGACCACGGCCAGGCCGGGCGTGAGGCCGATCTCCACGGTCACCGGCGTGCCCTCCGGGCCGTAGCGGACGGCGTTGTCGACGAGGTTCGCGAGGGCGCGGGTCACCGTGGCCTCGTCGACCGGGCACACGGCCTCCGCCGGGCCTGCCAAGGACAGCGTCATCCGCTTCCCGGCGGCCAGGACCTCGGCCTGCCGGAGCACGTCACGCGCCACCTCCATGAGGTCGGCCGGCCGGTGGTCGAGCGTACGGGCGCGTCCGCGGGCCTCGGTCAGCAGGTCGTCGACGGTCGCCCGCAACCGCCGCGCCACGCTCTCCGAACGGCGCAGCCCGTCGCGGTAGACCTCCAGGGTGGGCCGGGGGTGGGCGAGCAGGACCTCCGCGTTGGTCATCAGCACCGACAGCGGGCTGCGCAGCTCGTGGCTCGTCTCCTCCAGCAGCCGCCGCTGGGCCGCCGCGGCCGCCGCCAGCCGGTCCAGCATCGCGTCGAACTCGGCGGCCAGCGCCACCACCTCCAGTGGGCCGTGGCCGAGCCCGATCCGGCGGCTCAGGTCGGTGCCGCCGATCTCCCGGGCCACCGCGCGGACCCGGTTGATCGGGGCGACGGCCCGTCCCGCCCACCACCAGGCGGCCGCGGCGGCGGCCGGGGCGAGCGCGAGGAGGGTCCAGGAGAGCCACGGCAGGCGGTGCGCCGAGGCGCTGCGCAGGTGCTCGGCCCCGTTGAGCGCCTGCGCGGTCGTCTCGGTGTCGGTCAGCAGGACCACGCCGAACAGCACCAGCGGCGGGACGTAGAACCCCAGGAAGGCGAGCACGGCGAGCCGGACGCGGAGCGAGCGCCAGGGCCGCGTCACGGTCCCTCCAGGCGGTAACCGGCGGCGGTGACGGTGGTGATGACGGGCGGGTCGCCGAGCTTCCTGCGCAGCCGGCTGAGGATCACCCGTACCGAGGTGGTGAAGGGGTTGGCGTTCGCGTCCCACACGTGCTCCAGCAGGTCCTCGGCCGACAGCACCCGGCCGGGGTGGTGCATGAAGTAGCGCAGCAGGGCGAACTCGCGCGACGTCAGCTCCAGCTCGTCGCCCGCCCGCCAGGCCCGGTGGGTGACCTGGTCGAGCTCCAGGTCGCCCACCCGCAGCAGCGAGCCGTGCTGGTCGCCGCGACGGCCCAGCGCCCGCAGCCGGGCCACCAGCTCGGCGAAGTGGAACGGCTTGACCAGGTAGTCGTCGGCGCCCGCGTCCAGCCCCGCGACGCGGTCGCCGACCGCGTCACGGGCGGTGACGACGAGCGTTCGCCGGGGGCGGCGCAGGTGCGCGTCGCCGGCGAGCCGGCGCAGCAGGTCCAGGCCGTCGCCGTCGGGCAGCCCCAGATCGAGGCAGGCCACGTCGTAGGAGGTGACCCGCAGCGACTCCTCGGCCTCGCGGTACGTCGCCGCCACGTCCACGGCGTACGACTCGTTGCGCAGGCCGAGGGCGACCAGTTCCGACAGCTCGGGGTCGTCTTCGACGAGGAGCACGCGCACGGCGGGTCAGCCGGACCGCTCGGCGGTGACGGTGCCGGACGCGCCGGTGACGGTCATGCGGCGGCCCTCGAACGCGACCTCGACGCGGGGGCCGGTGCCGGTGGGATCGTCCGGGCGGAACCGGCCGGCGCCGCCCGACGGCACGAGCGTCAGCGCCGGCGGCTTCGCCGGGACCTCGGCGGCCATCACCCCGCCCTGCTCGTTGACCGCGTACCAGGCCAGGACCGGCCCCCTGCCGGTGGTGAGCGTGACGTACGTGCGGGTGTCGGCGCCCTTCGTGACCGTGCCGGCGAGCGTGAGCCCCGACACCGCGCCGAACGCCTTCCCAAGGGAGGCCCGTTCCCTGCGGCCCTCCTGGGTCCGGCCGTTCAGCAGCGCCAGCACCCGCTGTTCGTGCGCGCGCAGCGCCGCCTCCGTCACCTCCGGGCCGGGCGGCGCCAGCGCGCGGACCGCGCCAGCCCCGGTCGCGGAGACGGTCAGCCTGCCCCCTTCGGCGGACACCTGGAACCCGCCTCCCCTCTCCAGCCGGTACGTCCCGACCATAGCCGCGAGATCGCCGCCGCGGGCGGGGCCCGCGGCAGTGGTGGCGGGGCTGGGCGCGGGCAGCGGGCGGCCGGCCAGCAGCGCCGGTCCCACCGCCCGCAGCAGCGCCTCGGCCGGCAGCTTCGCGGTGTTCGACGCGATGGCGACCACGCGCCGCTGGGCCGGGACCCAGGCGACGACCGCGTTGTGGCCGACGTCGCCACCGCCGCCTGCGGCGCTCAGGAACCGCTCGCCGTAGACCGACCGGTCGAAGGCGACCCAGCCGGGCGTCTCGGACCTGCCGTTCCCCAGCGGCCACCCCGGGCGGGCGACGAGTCCGGCCGACGCGGGCGTGACCACCCGGCCGGTGAACAGCGCGTACGTCCACTCCGCCAGATCGGGCATGGTCATCGCCAGCCCGCCGTTGCCCTCCGCACCCCAGTACGGCCCGGCGAAGCCGCCCTGGTGTCCCGGCTTGCCGTCGTCGAGGTAGCCGACCGCTCTCGGGCCCGGCGCGGCCGGGCGCCCGTCCCAGAACCCGCCCGCCGTACGACCGCCGGGCAGCCGCAGGACGGCGGAGCCCACGTAGTCGCGGTAGCCGCGGCCCGACAGGCGTTCGACGACGAGGGCCAGCAGGGTGTATCCGGCGTTGGAGTAGACGTACCCGGTGCCCGGCGGGAAGGCGAGCTTCAGCCTGCCGATCGCGGCCAGCGCCGCGTCCGGCGACAGCGGCTCGTAGTCACCGCCGTGGGTGCCGTTGAGCCCGCTCGTGTGCAGCAGAAGCTGCCTGACCGTCGCGCCGGCCACCGGGCCGCGCAGCCGCGGCAGGATCGCGCCCACCCGGTCGTCGAGCGACAGCCGCCCCTCGTCGGCGAGCCGGAGGATCGCGGCCGCGGTGACCGCCTTGGTCACCGAGCCGATGCTGAACACCGTGCCGGGCGTGTTCGGCCGGTGGGCGGCGGCGTCGGCCGTGCCGTACGCGGCGCGGCACTCGAACGCGCCGTCCCGGAGTATCGCGACCGACCCGCTGAACCCCGCGTCCGCCCAGGCCCCGAACGCGCGGCCGAGTGCGGGGGCGCACGCGGGCGCCTCAGGGGTACGCGCCGGGCGGCCGGGCCCGGCGCCGCAGGCCGTCAGGAGCAGGGAGGCGACGGTCAGTCCCGCCGGCAGTCCCACCAGGAGTCTTCGCATGCGGGAAACGTACGGACCCCCGCGCGAACCTGATGTGAACGGAGCCGACGGCGACTCGCCGGCCCAGGACGGCCGGAGAACCCCGGCCGTCCTAGGCCGGCTCCCGTCCCGAGTAGCGGGCGACGAGTTCGGCGCCGATGCGGGCGAGCTCGTCCCGGACGGCGCTCGGCTCGACGACCTCGATCATGGCGCCCCACCCCGCGAGGTGGCGGGCGACGTCCAGCGGGGTCGGGGCGGCGAGGCGCACCCGGACACGGCCCCGGCCCGCCTCGCCTTCGGTGTGGCAGTGCCGTCCGAACCGGTCGCGCAGGACCGGCACGAACCGCTCCTCGACGAGCACGGTCGCCCAGGTGCGCGAACGCCGCCGCTCGATCTCCTCGACCACCTCCTGCCAGGCGGCGGCGAGGACGAGGCCGGCGGGGCGTTCGGCGGTCTCGCCGGTCGCCTCGGCCCGGACGATCCTGTCGACGCGGAAGGTCCGCCGCCCCCGGTCGGTTCCCGCCAGCAGGTACCAGACGTCGTCCTTGTCGATCAGTCCCCACGGGTCGACCAGCCGCTCCGCGGGTTCCGCGTCCCTGCCGGCGTAGGTCAGGCGGACCCTGCGACGGCTCACCACGGCGCTCTGCAGCAGGTCGACCGTGGCGGGCCGCGGGCGGTCGCGTTCCCCCCACCGGACGGGATCGACCAGGGTCGCGTCGCGGGCGGCCTCAGCGTCGGCCCGGAAGGTCCGGGGCAGGGCCGCCAGGAGCTTGCGCAGCGCCGCTCCGGCCTCGGCCGGCCCCGACGCGGACGGCCCGGCCGTTGCCGGGCCGAGGAGCAGGAACAGCGCCTGCGCCTCGGCCGCCGACAGGCCGCTGAGGTCGGTACGGGCGCCGCCGACCAGCGACCAGCCGCCGCCACGCCCCGGCTGCGGATAGACCGGGACGCCCGCCGCCGACAGCGCCTCCAGGTCCCGGCGGGCGGTGGCCACGGACACCTCGAGTTCGCCGGCCAGCTCGGCCGCGGTCACCCGGCCGCGCGCCTGCATCAGCAGCAGGACGGCGACGAGACGGTCGGCGCGCATGGTTCCCGATTCTGCCCGGAAAAGTGCTCAGAAGGTGAGCACTTCAGGCCGGAGGATTGACGACATCACCCGTCGAGAAGGGAGACCCCGATGTTGCGAGGCCTCAGCACCGTCAGCTTTTACGCCGACGACGTCACCGCCGCCACCCGCTGGTACGCCGGACTGCTCGGCGTCGAGCCGTACTTCACGCGCTCCGTCGAGGGGACGCTCGCCTACGCCGAGTTCCGGATCGGCGACCACGAGGACGAGCTCGGCGTCGTCGACAGCCGCTTCGCCCCCCGCCCCCGGCCGGACGAGCCCGCGGGCGCGGTCGTCTACTGGCATGTGGACGACGTCGAGGCGGCCGTCGACCGGCTGCTCGCCCTCGGCGCCACGACGTACGAGAAGCCCGTGGAGCGCGGCCCGGGATTCGTCACCGCCTCCGTGGTCGATCCCTTCGGCAACGTCCTCGGCGTCATGTACAACCGGCACTTCCTGGAGGTCCGCGGCCGGTGACGCGGCCGCCGCGTCAGGAGTCGAAGCCCACGCCGAAGGCGTCGAGGGTGCGCAGCCAGGCGTTGCGGCGGCCCTCGTGCTCGTCGGCGCGGGCGATGGCCCAGCGGGTGAGCTGGATGACGCCCGACCGCACCGGCTCGGGCGGGAAGGGCATCGGCTTGTGCCGCACCATCTCCAGCTCGGTCCGCTCGGTGAGACGCCCCTGGAGCAGGTCGAGCATGACGTTGGCGCCGAAGCGGGTCGCCCCCACGCCGAGACCGGTGTATCCGGCGGCGTAGGCGAGACGCGAGCCGTACGCCGTGCCGAAGAAAGCGCTGAACCGGCTGCAGGTGTCGATGACCCCGCCCCACCGGTGGGTGAAGCGCAGGCCGTGGAGCTGCGGGAACGTCTCGAAGAAGTGGGTGGCGAGCTTCTCGAAGGTGGCGTCGCGCTGGTCGTACTCCGGCCTGACCAGCCCGCCGTTGTGGTAGACGGCGTCGTAGCCGCCCCACAGGATGCGGTTGTCGTCGGTCAGGCGGTAGTAGTGGAACCGGTTGGCCGAGTCGCCGACGCCCTGGCGGTTCCGCCAGCCGATCTCCGCCAGCAGGCCGTCCGGCACCGGCTCGGTCATCAGCGCGTAGTCGTACACCGGCACCAGGAAGTGCCGGAGCCGGCGCAGCAGCGGCGGGAAGGCGCCGGTGCCGAGCGCCACCCGCCCGGCCCTGACCCGGCCCTTCGGCGTCCCCAGCTCCAGCGCCGGGCCGTCCTCGTGCAGCGAGCGCACCGGCGTGTGCTCGAAGACGCGCACGCCGAGCCGGACGCAGACGTCGCGCAGCCCCCAGGCGAGGCGCGCCGGGTCGACCATGGCGACGCCGTCCCGGTCCCACACCCCGCCGAGGTACGTCGGCGAGTCGATCTCGGCCCGCACCCGCTCCCGGTCGAGCCGCTCCAGCCGCACGCCGAGCGAGGCCGCCGCGCTGACGTCCTCGTCGAGCCCGGGGAGCTGCCACTCCTCGGTGGCGACGCGCAGCTCGCCGGTCCGCTCGAAGGAGCAGTCGACGCCGTGGCGGGAGAGGGTCCGCTCGATCTCGTCCAGGTTCTCCCGGCCGAGCCGCTCCAGCGTCGCGATCTCCGCCGGCCAGCGGTCCCGGCCGTTGCCGAGCCCGTGCGTCAGGCTCGCCGCGCAGAACCCGCCGTTGCGGCCGGAGGCGGCCCACCCGACCGCGCGGCCCTCCAGGAGGACCACGTCGAGCGAGGGGTCGCGCTCCTTGGCCATCAGGGCGGTCCACAGCCCGGTGAAGCCGCCGCCGACCACCGCGAGGTCCGCCGTGGCGTCTCCGGTCAGCGGCGGCAGCGGCTCGGGTGCGAGCGGCCGGTCCAGCCAGTACGGCCTGCGCTCCGCGTCGGCGAGCGCCTTCGACGGAACCACGAATTCCACTTCCTTCTTAGGCGTTGGCGCGGCGGCGGGCCAGGAGGGCGTTGCCGAGGGCGATCAGCACACCGGCCGCGAAGATCAGCGTGCCCATGACGTTCACCTGCGGCGGGATGCCGACCCGGGTGGCGCCCCAGATCCACAGCGGGAACGTCACCGTGCCGCCGGAGTTGAAGTTGGTGATGACGAAGTCGTCGATCGACAGCGCGAACGCCAGCATCGAGCCCGCCAGCACACCCGGGAAGATCATCGGCAGGGTGACCAGGCGGAACGTCGTCCACGGCCCCGCGCCGAGGTCGCGCGCCGCCTCCTCCAGGGAGGCGTCCAGCGTCATCACCCTGGCCCGCACGGTCACGGCCACGAACGAGATCGAGAACATGACGTGCGAGATCACGATCGTCCAGAACCCGAGCGGCACGGCGAGCGTGACGAACAGCGACAGCAGCGACGCGCCCATCACGATCTCGGCGCAGGAGATCGCCGCGAACATGACCAGGTTCATCGCCCCGGCCCCGCGGAAGCGGTAGCGGCCGAGCGCCAGCCCGATCAGCGACCCGAGCACCCCGGCGACCAGCATCGTCAGCACGGCGATGACCAGCGAGTTCACCAGGGCCTGGGTGAGGTCGCCGATCTCGAACAGCTTGCCGTACCACTTGAGCGTGAAGCCCTGCCAGCTCGTGTTGAACCGGCCGTGGGTGTCGTTGAAGCCGAAGAGGATCATGACGGCGATCGGCAGCACCAGCCACGCGATCACGAGCCAGGTGTAGATCTGCAGGAGGCGGCCCCGCAGCAGGCCACGCTTCATCGCGCCGCCACCTCCAGCACGTCCTCGGTGCCGAGCGCCCTCGCGTACGCGAAGATGCCCACCAGCAGCAGGGCCATCAGCGTGAACGACAGCGCCGAGGCGGTCGGGTAGTCCTGGTTGATCAGGAACTGGTTCTGGATGACGTTGCCGACCATCGTGTTGCTGGTGCCGCCGAGCACGGACGCGTTGACGTAGTCGGACGTGGCCGGGACGAACGTCATCAGCACCCCGGCGAAGACCCCCGGCAGCGACAGCGGCAGCACCACCCGCAGGAAGGTCTGCGCCTTGCTGGCGTACAGGTCCTGCGCGGCCTCCAGGACGCGCGGGTCGATCCGCTCCAGCGCGACGTACATCGGCAGGATCATGAACGGCAGGAAGTTGTACGCCAGGCCGCCGATCACCGCCGCGCTCGTGGCCAGGATGTGGAAGTCCTGCGGCACCAGCCCGGCCGACTTCAGCGGCCCGAGCAGCAGGCCGTTGTCGGACAGGAAGAACTGCCAGGAGATGGTGCGCAGCACGAACGACACGAGGAACGGCAGCAGCAGCATGAACAGGTAGACCGACTTGCGGCTACCCCCCTTGAAGGCGATCCAGTACGCCACGGGGAACCCGATGACGATCTGGATCAGGGTCGAGGCCAGGCCGTACACCAGGGACCGGATGATCTGGTCGTGGTAGGTGCTGATCCCGTCCACGTAGCTGTGCCAGTTGAACGTGAACGCGTAGCCGTTGACCACGTCGCCGGACTGCAGCGACAGCGACAGCATGACCACCGTCGGGATGACGAAGAAGATCGCCAGCCAGAGCGTGCCCGGGAAGAGCAGCGCGTACGGCGTCAGCGAAGCCCTGAGCCTGCTCATGCCGTCGTGATCGCCTGGAAGATGGACTCGAACTTCTTCTGCTCCTGCGGCGTCGCGAAGTTCTTGTAGCTGCGCAGCCTGGCGTAGTCGTCCTCGGCCGGGAACACCAGCTCGCTGGCCGCCACCGCGTCGAGGAGCTTCTTGTCCTCACCGGTGGCCTTCGCGGCGTCGGCCGCGATGACGTCCTTGGCGGCCGGGACCGGGGTGACGTAGTTGATGAACTCGGCCAGCCGCCCGGCGACGTTCACGTCGTAGAAGAAGTCCATCAGCGTGATCGCGTCGACCGGGTTCGTCGCGGTCTTCGGGATCATCATGTTGTCGGTCCAGATGGTCGCGCCCTCCTTGGGGAGCACGAACTTCAGGTCCGTGCCGTCGGAGACGTTCTTCTGGAAGACGTCGCCCGACCACGCCATGGTGAGCCAGATGTCGCCCTTCGCCAGCGGGTCGATGTACGCCTGGTCGTAGTACTTGCGCACGATGCCGGCGTCGCGCTGCTCCCGGAGCTTGGCCGCGGCCTTCTCCCAGTCGGCCTCGGTCGACTTGTCGGGGTCGATGCCGAGCGCGAACAGGCCGAAGTTGGCGATCTCCTGGGAGTCGGACATCATGCCGACCTTGCCCTTGTACTTGGGGTTCCACAGGTCGGCCATGCTGGTCGGCGGCGTGTCGACGTACTTCGGGTTGTACGCGATGCCGGTCATGCCGGACGCCCACGGGATGCTGTAGACGTTGCCGGGGTCGAACGACTCGTTCTTGTACCGGTCGCCGGCGTTGGCCGCGAAGTTCGGCAGCTTGGAGTGGTCGAGCGGGACGAGGTAGCCGAGCTGCACGAGCTGGGTGAAGTGCAGGCCGTTGGTGACGACCATCAGGTCGTAGTCGATCGACTGCCCGGCCGCGAGCTGCGGCTGGATCTTGGCGAACCAGCTCGGGTTGTCCTGGATGACCTCCTTGTAGGTCACCGTGATCCCGGTCTGCTTGGTGAACTGCTTGAGCTCGGGCTGCTTGGGGTCCATGTAGAGCGGCCAGTTGGCGAAGTCCACGTGGCCGTTCTTGGTCTTGCCCGACCAGTACTTCTCCACCTCGGACTGGGCCTGCGCGGAGGAGGTCGGCTTGGCCGTGCCCTTGCCCTGCACGCCGCAGGCGGCGAGGGCGAGCCCGGCGGCCGACAGTCCCGCGAGCCGGAAGGCGTCGCGCCTGCCGAGCCGGCGCTGGGTCGTGCCGCGGAGGAAGGCGGGGTCCTGCCTGTGAGGATGGTTCATGGGGTTCGTGTGCTCCGGGGAGTTCGGGGTTTTACCTCAGCGCGTAGGAGTGCCAGGGCTGCCAGGAGAGCCATACCTCGTCGCCGCGCTCGGCGGTGATCGTGCTGTCGTTCGCGTTCTGCTCGAACACCGTGATCTCGGCCCCGTCGCCGAGCACCACGACGTAGCTGTTGTACGTCCCGAGGTAGACGACCTCGGCCACGGTCCCCCGGACGACGCTCAGATCGCCCTCCGGCTGCTCCTTGGCGAGCTTGATCTTCTCGGGGCGGACGGTGAGATCGACCGCCTGCCCGGTGGAGAGCGCGCCGTCCGCGGGGACGAGGATCCGGTCGCTCGGGCCGAGGGCGAGCACGGCCGTGTCGCCGCTCACCTGCTGCACCGTGCCGCTGAACAGGTTGGAGGTGCCGATGAAGCCGGCGACGAACTTGCTGGCGGGCCGCTCGTAGATCTCGCGGGGTTCGGCGAGCTGCTCCACCAGGCCGTCGTTCATGACCGCGATGCGGTCGCTCATCGTCAGCGCCTCGCTCTGGTCGTGCGTCACGTAGACGAACGTGATGCCGACCTCGCGCTGGATCCGCTTGAGCTCGATCTGCATGGCCTGGCGGAGCTTGAGGTCGAGCGCGCCGAGCGGCTCGTCGAGCAGCAGCGCGCGGGGCCGGTTGACCAGCGCGCGGGCGAGCGCGACCCGCTGCTGCTGGCCGCCGGACATCTCCTTGGGACGGCGCTTCTCACGGCCGGTGAGGTCCACGACCTCCAGGATCTCGCCGACGCGGCGCGTGATCTCCGCGTCGGGGACCTTCTTGCGCCTGAGCCCGAACGCGACGTTGTCCCAGACGTTCATGTGCGGGAACAACGCGTACGACTGGAACACCATGTTGATGTCACGCTTGTTCGGCGGGACGTGCGTGACGTCCTCCCCGTGGAGCCTGACGACCCCCTGCGTGGGGTCCTCGAACCCGGCGATCATTCGCATACTGGTGGTCTTGCCGCAGCCGGAGGGCCCGAGGAGGGAGAAGAACTCCCCTTCCGCGATCGCGAGGCTCACGCCCTTGACCGCCCGTACGACCTCGCCGTGCGAGGCGTACTCCTTGACCACGTTGTCGAGTTCGATGGCGGGCACGCTGACTGATCCGGGGGCGGCGACCGCCGCCCCCGGGCCCGCCTGGATATCTGTCATTCCAGGCTTATCCCTCTTTATCGATAGGTCGTACGGCTCGCGCCGGGGGAACCTATTCGCCGATGTAGTGCATCACGTGCTTGACGCGGGTGTAGTCGTGCAGCCCGAAGACGGACAGGTCCTTGCCGTAGCCCGAGTGCTTGAAGCCGCCGTGCGGCATCTCGGACACGAACGGGATGTGGGTGTTGACCCAGACCACGCCGAAGTCGAGGCGCTTGGACATCCGCATCGCGCGCCCGTGGTCGGAGGTCCAGACCGAGCCCGACAGGCCGTAGCGGACACCGTTCGCCTTGGCCAGCGCGTCGGCCTCGTCGGTGAACGTCTGGACGGTGATGACGGGGCCGAAGATCTCGTCCTGCACCATCTCGTCGTCCTGCCGCAGCCCGTCGACCACCGTGGGGGCGAAGAAGTAGCCCTTGTCGCCGACGCGGGCGCCGCCGGTGAGGACCTTCGCGTGCTCGGGAAGCCGCTCGAAGAACGACTCGACCCGGGCGAGCTGGTTGGCGTTGTTCAGCGGGCCGAAGTAGGCGTCCTCCTCGTCGAGCCCGCCCAGCTTGGTGGCGGCGGCGGCCTCGGTCAGCGCCGCGGCGAACTCGTCGTGGATGCTCTCGTGCACCAGCACCCGGCAGGCCGCGGTGCAGTCCTGACCCGCGTTGTAGAGGGCCGCCCCGGCGATCCCCTCGGCGACGGCCCTGATGTCCTTCACGTCGTCGAAGACCACGACGGGGGCCTTGCCGCCCAGCTCCAGGTGGACCCGCTTGACGTCGTCGGCGGCGGTCTTCGCGACCGCCATGCCCGCGCCCACCGAGCCGGTGATCGCGACCATGCTCGCGGCCGGGTGACCGACCACCAGCGCGCCGGTCTCCCGGTCGCCGGTGACGACGTTGAAGACGCCGGCCGGCAGGACGTCGCCCAGGATCTCGGCCAGCTTCAGCGTGGAGGCCGGGGTGGTGTCGGACGGCTTGAGCACGACCGTGTTGCCGGCCGCGAGCGCGGGAGCGATCTTCCACACGGCCATCATCATCGGGTAGTTCCACGGCGTGACCTGGCCGATGACGCCGATCGGCTCGTGCCGGATGACGGAGGTGTGGTCGGCCATGAACTCGCCGGAGGTCGGGCCCTCCAGGGTGCGGGCCGCGCCCGCGAAGAAGCGGAAGTGGTCGGCGGCGACCGGGGTCTCGTCCTCGGCCATGCGCGCCCGGGGCTTGCCGGTGTTGCGGCACTCGGCCTCGTTGATCTCGTCGGCCCGGGCCTCGATCGCGTCGGCGACCTTCAGCAGCAGCGCCGCGCGCTCACCCGGCGTCGTCTGGCCCCACGTCTCGAAGGCGGCCGTCGCGGCGGCGTACGCGGCGTCGACGTCCTCCTGTCCCGACACCGGTGCCTGGGCGTAGACCTCTCCCGTCGTAGGGTCTACGACGTCGGAGAAACGGCCGCTCGCGGCGTCGACGAACTTCCCGTTCACGAAGTTCTGGAGACGGGTGGTCACCGTTGACCTCCTGTTGAGGTAGCTAGGATGTCGCGACTCTGACAGAGGAAAGAGCCTACGACAAGGGATTTCGTGGCTAAGATACCAAATTGCTACGGAATCGCTTGACGGAAGCGACTGAGCTGACACCATGTCAGACCACGATCGCAACATGGCAAAAACGGTGCCGTAACACGAGGTCGGTAGGACCGACGCGCTCTCCAAGAGAGGACACCCCCCGAGGATGACGACTCCGCCTAGATCCCGCGCGGCTGCCGCGAAGGGCGGGCCGGTGGTGCTCGACGAGATCTCCAAGCAGATCATCGAGCAGCTTCAGACGGACGGGCGCAAGCCGTACGCCTCGATCGGCAAGGCCGTGGGCCTGTCGGAGGCGGCGGTGCGCCAGCGGGTGCAGCGCCTGCTGGATCTCGGCGTCATGCAGATCGTCGCCGTGACCGACCCGCTGACCCTGGGCTTCCCGCGCCAGGCGATGATCGGCATCAAGTGCGAGGGCGACCTGGAGCAGGTCGCCGACGAACTGTCGCAGATCCCCGAGATCGACTACGTCGTGCTCACGGCCGGCTCGGTGGACATCATGGTCGAGGTGGTCTGCGAGGGCGACACCCACCTGCTGGAGATCCTCGGCAAGATCCGGGCCATCTCCAGCGTTCGCGCCACCGAGACGTTCGTCTACCTCAAGCTGCACAAGCAGACCTACTCCTGGGGCACGCGCTGACCTCCTCCTAGCGCGTGACCGCGACGGCGCGTACGGGAGACCCGTCGGCCGCGTGGAGGCGCAGCGGCAGCAGGGAGACCTCGATCGGACGACCGGCGGCCTGGGCCTCCAGGAGCGGGCCGAGGTTGCGCAGGTTCTCCGCGATGACGGCGTGCGCGCCGCACAGCACGCGGTGCGCGGGCAGGTCGGCGGGGGCGGGAGTCGGGTCGACGCTGAGGGCGTCGACGCCGACGGTCCGCACGCCCGCGGCGACGATCAGGCGGGCGGTCTCCGGCTCCAGGTACGGGTGGGCCAGGTAGCCGGGGGTGCCCCAGTGGGCGTCCCAGCCGGTGGCGACCAGCAGGACGGTCCCCGGCCCGAGCCGCCCGCCGACCGGGCCGAGCATCGCGGGGGTGATCGGCGCATGCGGCGGCAGGCCCCGGGCGTCGAGTACCGCCGCCGGGCCGAGGAACCGCTCCAGCGGCAGGTCGTCGAGCGTGGGCAGCGCGTCGTCGATGTGGCACGGCGCGTCCACGTGAGTGCCCGACTGCGACCCGAGGTGCAGGCGGAGCACGTTCACGCCCTCCTCCGCCACCGTGAGAGCGGGCGCGATCTCCACCTCCGGATCGCCGGGGTAGACGGGCATGCCGCTCACGACGGGCACCGACAGGTCGACGATCATTGCTTCTCCCCGGCGTCAGGCCGTGCCCGGCGCGAGCAGGCCGCTCAGATCGTAGGCCACGTCGAGCGCCGGTAGAGGTCCGTCCGGCGGTCCCGCCGGGGCGTCGATCAGGGTGGGGCGGCCGGTCATGCGTTCCTCCAGGTCAAGGGAGACCGCTTGAGTGTGCCCCACCCCTCCGAATAAGGACAATTGGGTCTATCACCAGAAATAAGCTCCACGATGTGGACACGCACACCACGGTGGAGGACCTGCTGCGCTCCCCCGCGCTGCAACTGAGGGTCGTGGCCGGTGAGCGCGGCCTCGGCAGGTCGGTCTCCTGGGCGCACGTGAGCGAGCTCGACGACCCGACCCCCTGGCTGCTCGGGGCCGAGGTCATCATGACGACCGGCATCGGCGTGCCGCGCGCCGCCGCCGCGCAGCGCGCGTACCTGGAACGGCTGGACGACGCGGGGGTGGCCGCGCTCGCGCTCAGCGCGGGCCTGCACGTCCCGCCGCTGCGCCGGGCCTTCCTCGACGCCGCCGAGGAGCGGGGGTTCCCGGTGCTGGAGGTGCCGCTGGCCGTGCCGTTCATCGCGATCGCGCAGGAGGTCGCGGCGGCCGTGCAGGAGGACGCCCGGCAGCGGCTGGGAGCCCAGCTACAGGTGTTCGGCGCGCTGCGCTGGCTCGCCTCGGAAGGGCTGGACACGGCCGGGCTGTTCCAGCGGCTCGAACGGCTGTCGGGGTACGCCATCCACCTGAGCACCCCGCAGGGGCGGCCGCTGCTGCCCGGCGTGCCCGCGCCCCCTCCCGGCGTACGGCTGCCCGCCTCGGCGGACGCGCCGCCGACCATCCCCGGCGGTTTCGCGCTCCCGGTCCCCGCGCCCGGCGGCCCGGCGGGATGGCTGGTGGCCTTCGAGCGGCAGGGCGCCCGCCCGGCCGGACTGGCCGTGGTGCAGCACATCGCGACCGTCGCCGCGCTGCGGCTCGCGATGGTGCGCAGCCGGCGCGAGACGCTGCGGCGGCAGGGCGCGGAGACGCTGGCCGAACTGCTGCAGGACGTGCTCGACCCGGAGACCGCCCGGCGCAGGCTCGCCCTCATGGGCCTCCTCCCGGACGTCGAGGTCGTGCTGCTCGTGGCGCGCGACGCCGAGGACGACGCCGTCGTGGGCGCCCTCGGCGAGCACCCCCACCTCATGCTCCGCCGGCACCGCGACCTGTACGTGCTGACGCCGGCCTCCGTGATCACCGGCGACGCGGGGACGGGCGCCGCGCCGCGTGGGGAGGACGGCGGGGCGGGCGCCGGAGAGGCGGGGGCGGCGTTGCGGGAGATCCCGGGGATCGCGGCGGGCGTCAGCCGCCCGCTCCCGCCCGGGTCGTCGCTGCGGGTCGCCCAGCCCGAGGCGCTGTGGGCGGCCTCCCGCGCCGCCGAGTCCGGCCGGCCGCTGGTGACGTACGGCGAGGACACCACGGGCCGGTGGCTGCCGGACGACGTGGGCGTGCTGGCCGCCCTGGTCGAGCACGTGCTCGGCGACGCCCTGCGGTACGACACCGCGCACGGATCGGACCTGGTCGCGTCGGTGCGGACCTGGATGGAGCGCGACCGCCGCGTCGACGACGCCGCGCGGGCCCTGCACGTCCACCCCAACACGCTGGCGTACCGGCTGCGCCGGTTCGGCGCGCTGACCGGCCGCGACCTGTCGGCGACCGGCGACTTCGCCGAGGTGTGGCTCGCCATCCGCGCCGCCTCCCAGCTCGGCGGTCTCTAGGACCGGTACGGACTTCGGTCTCCACGACGACTTCGCGGGCCCGGGTGGCCCACGGTGCCGCGATCTCATGCCCGGCGGTGGCTCACGCCGGATCCGGGAGATCCGCCGACGCGAGCCTGGCCGGGTCGATGACGGTGGAGATGGCGACGATCCGGCCGTCGACGACGGTGAACGCCATGACCGAGAGCGGAGTCCCGTCCTCGCGCCAGGAGACGAACCCGGGAAGGCCGTTGACGAGCACCGCTCGCCCTCGCGCGGCCGCGCCGGCGGCGACTCGCGCGGTCGCGCCCGCGGCGACCTTGGTGGCGCCGAGGACGACGACCACACCGTCGGAGGTGTCGACGGTCAGCTTCACCTCGGGGTCGAGCACGCGCAGCAGCCCCTCGAAGTCGCCGCGGTGGGCCGCCGCCAGGAAGGCCTGGACCACCTCGCGCTGTTCCCGTCCGGCGGCCCTCGGCCGTCCGGGCTCCTGAGGGTTCGCCCGCACCTTCCCGCGGGCGCGGCTGGCGAGCATCTTGGCGGCGTCGGTGGACCTGCCGAGAATCCGGCCGATCTCGTCGAACGGCACCGCGAACAGGTCGTGCAGCACGAACGCCAGCCGCTCGCTCGGCCGGAGCGCCTCCAGGACGACCAGGAGCGCGACCCCGACCGAGTCGGCGAGCGCCACGTCGTCCTCCGGCGCAAGGCTGTCGTCGGCTGTCACCACGAGTTCGGCCAGCCGGTCGTCGTAGGACGCCTCGGGGCGGGCCCGGCGCGACCGCAGGACATCCAGGCTGATCCGGCCGACCACCGTGGTCAGCCAGCCGGCGAGGTTGTCGATGGTCTCGGTGCCCTGGCGGGAGAGCCGCAGCCAGGCCTCCTGGACCACGTCCTCGGCGTCGGCCCGCGAGCCGAGCATGCGGTAGGCGACCGCGCGCAGCCGGTCGCGCTGGGCCTCGAACGCCTCGCCCACCGGGTCGGCCGGGCTGGTGTCGGACATGTTGTTACCTTCCTCGAATCCGCCACGTCATGGGTGATGACGGGCCCGGACGGGCTCGGGTAACCGATGAAGGGGCGATACCGATGGAAGCACGGATGAAGAGCCGGGCGAATCCCGACGTGACGACGGCGATCCAGCACCTCTACAAGGCGATTCACGCCAGTGGCGTCGACCCGCGCGTGCTCGATCTGGTCCACCTGCGGGCCAGCCAGATCAACGGCTGCAGCCCGTGCGTCTTCGCCGGGGTCGCGGCGGCCAGGAAGCACGGGGAGACCGACGAGCGGCTGCACAACGTGGTCGCGTGGCGCGAGACGCCCTTCTTCACCGAGGCGGAGCGAGCCGCGCTCGCGCTGACCGAGGCCGCCACCCGGATCCAGGACGGCGCGCCGGGTGTGACCGACGAGATCTGGGACGCCGCCGCCGCGCACTTCGACGAGGCGCAGCTGTCCGCGATCAACCTGGAGATCGCGCTGACCAACTTCTTCAACCGGATCAACCGTACGGTCCGGGAGCAGGCCGGCAGGAGCTGGTGAGCCGGGCGGGGCGTCGTCCGTCCGGAGGCCGCGGCCTCCGAAGCGAGGGATGACGCCCCGCCGCCCGGGACGCCGGAGGCACGGACGACGGCGTGGTCAGCGGATGCCGACGTAGAAGCGGGTCTGGTCGCTGCGGTGGAGGGCGTGGTAGGCCTCGAACCTGGTGTTGTCCTCCAGCCACGCGACCGACTCGATGCCGAGGAGCGGCGTCGAGGTGGACACCTCGAGGAGCGCCGCGTCCTCCCGGTCGGGGAAGACCGCCTCGATCCAGCGGTCGGCCGCCGCGGGCTCGATGCCGTACCGGCGCCGCAGTGTGTCGTAGAGCGACTGGTTCTCCAGGACGACCCGCTCCAGGCCGGGGACGAGCCGGGCGGGCAGGGCCGTCTCGACGAGCAGCCACGGCTGGCCGTCGACGCGGCGGAGCCTGCGCAGCCGTACGACCTGTTCTCCCTCTGGGATCCGCAGCAGCGCGGCCTCCCGCTCGTCGGCCTCGCCGAGCTCCTGGCGGATGGTCTGGGTGGTGACCCGGCGGCCCGACTCCCGCAGGTCGTCGGCCGATCCGGACATCGACCCGACGAACCTCAGCTCCGTCTTGCGGGGGGCGACGAAGGCCCCCTTGCCCTTCACCTTGTAGATCAGGCGCTGCTGGACCAGCTCGCGCAGCGCCTCCCTGACCACCGTGCGGGAGACGCCGAACAGGTCGCTCAGCTCGGCCTCCGACGGCAGCGGCCGGTCGGGGCCGCGCTCGCCGCTCTCGATCTCCGCGCGCAGCGCCCGCATGAGCTGCATCCACAGCGGTTCCGCCCCGTCGCGGTCCAGGGGCGGATAGGTCAGGGTCACGGGAACCTCCTTGGCGGCACCGCAGCAGCATGCCCGACCAACACCTGTCACTACAAGTGGTCGGAGCCGTCATCAAGATTATCCATGACTCTCCAAGTAGTACGACCGGAAACAACCTCTTGACATGCCCGAAACGCCGTCTTAGTTTGCTTGTCACTACAGGCCTGTAATGACAAGTCGGCATCGGGCCGACGTGTCCCAGCCGATCTCCCCCTCGCGAACCCGCTCTGACTGGAGACACCATGCACATGCGTCCCACACGCCGGCCCTGGCGCGCCGCCTCGGCCGCGGCGATCTCCGCTCTCGCCGTCCTGGCCGCGGGCTGCGGCTCCGGTGGCTCCGGTGACACCGCCGCCGCGGACGGGGCCGCGAGCGGCGGCGACGGCGGCGGCAAGCCCTTCATCGCGCTGAGCAACGGCTTCATCGGCAACGGCTGGCGGCAGACGATGATCGCCAAGTTCGAGGCCGCCGCCCAGCAGGCCAAGAGCGACGGGCTGATCGGCAAGTACAAGGTCGTCAACGCGCCGGGCGACAACTCCGCGACCGAGCAGGTCGCCCAGATCAAGAGCCTGCTGCTGCAGAAGCCCGACGCCCTGCTCATCGACCCGGCCTCGCCGACCGCGCTGCAGCCCGTCATCCAGCAGGCCTGCAATTCGGGCGTCAAGGTCGTGGTCTTCGACTCGGCCATCGACGCGCCCTGCGCGCACGTCCTGCAGAACAGCTTCGTCGACTGGGCGACGTACGCCGCGAAGCCGCTCCTGGAGGGCATCGGTGGCAAGGGCTCGGTCATCGTGAGCCGCGGCGTCGTCGGGTCCCAGCCCGAGGCCGAGATGCTCGACACCACCAAGAAGATCCTCGGGGACTACCCCGGGGTGAAGACCGTGGCGACGGTGACCGGCATGTGCGACGGCGCCACCGCGCAGAAGGCGGTGCTCGGCGTGCTGTCCAGCGTGCCGAAGGTCGACGGCGTCATCGGCTGCGGCGACGGCTACGGCGTCGCCCAGGCGTTCGCCACGGCCGGCAAGACCGTGCCCGCGGTGGACTTCGAGACCAACGGCCGCGCGCTGAGCTACTGGCGGGACAACAAGATCGACAACGGCTCGGTCGCCGTCATGTCCGACCCCGGCCAGTCGGTCGCGGCCCTCTGGGAGGCGCTCGACCTGCTCGACGGCAAGGACGTGCCCAAGCAGATGACCTTCCCGATCGTCCTGATCGAGCAGAAGGACCGCGACGCCTGGGCCTCGGTGCTCAAGCCCGACGAGTACGCCGCCTGGCCGTGGACCCGCGACCTGTTCCGGCAGCAGGTCGAGGCCGTCAAGACCGGCGGCAAGCCGGTGCAGCCGCCGATCCCGTCGGCGCAGGGCTGACCCGCTCCACACACCGACGGCACGCAGGAGACGGAGGAGACCGGGCATGCACGTCGACAATCTCCCGGCCGGCGGCACCGCGCCGCCGGACACGGACACGGGACCGGCCGGGCGGCCGCCCGTCGTCACCGCCAGGGGCGTGACCAAGACGTACGGGCGCACCCGGGCGCTGACGGGCGTGGACCTGGAGGTCCGCGCGGGTGAGGTGCTCGGGCTGGTCGGCCACAACGGCGCCGGCAAGAGCACCCTCATGCGGGTCCTCGCCGGGCTGGAGCCCTGCGACGCCGGCACGGTCCTCGTCCACGGCGCGAAGGCGTCCGCCGGAGACTTCCGCACGGTGCGGATGGCCTACCAGGAGACGTCGCTGTGCCCCGATCTCACCGTGGCGGAGAACATGTGGGTGTCCTCGCGGCACTGCCTGCCCCGCCTGCGGTGGCGGCGGGCCGCGAGCGACGCGGTACGCCGCCGCCTCGACGAGATGTTCCCCGGTCACGGCGTCTCCCCGCGCGACCGGGTGGAGGACCTGTCGCTCGCCCGCCGCCAGATGGTGGAGATCGCCCGCGCCTGCCTGGTGGACCGGCTCGACCTGCTGATCCTCGACGAGCCCACCGAGTCGCTCGGCCCGGACGCCGCCCGGTCGCTGTACGCCTACGTGCGGCGGCTGACCGAGGCCGGGACGTCCGTGCTGCTCATCTCGCACCGCATCCGGGAGGTCCTCTCGGTGGCCGACCGCGTCGCCGTCCTGCGCGACGGCGCGGTCACCGCCGAGCGGCCCGCCTCCGGCCTGAGCGAACCGGACGTCCTCGGGCTGATGGGCGCGCACGTCGCCGCTGCGCCGACGTTCGGCGCGCCCGCCGCCGCCGGGACCGCCGCCCGCGAGACCGTGGCCGAACTGCTCGGGGCCACCGGCCCCGGCCTGCGGGAGGTCACCCTGCGGGTCGGCAGGGGCGAGGTCGTGGGCCTCGCCGGGCTGGCCGGTCAGGGCCAGCAGGAGGTGCTCGAACGCCTGTGGCGGCCCGTCCGGCGCGACACCACCGTCGGTGTGAGCCGGGCCTACGTGCCCGGCGACCGGCAGCGCTCGGGGGTGCTGCCCCTGTGGAGCGTGGGCGACAACCTGATCGTGACAGCGCTGCGCGGAATCGCCCGGCGCGGGCTGCGCCGCCCGGCGGAGGAACGCGCCGTCGTCGCCGACTGGGTGAAGCGCCTGTCGATCAGGGGCGGCGCGGAGGCCGGGATCACCGAGCTGAGCGGCGGCAACCAGCAGAAGGTCATCGTCGCCCGCGCGTTCGCCTCCCCGGCCGGGCTCGTGCTGCTCGACGACCCGTTCCGGGGCGTGGACGTGCACACCAAGACCGATCTGTACGGCCTGATCCGGCAGGAGGCGGCCAAGGGCCGCAGCGTCGTCTGGTACTCCAGCGAGAACGCCGAGATGGCCCACTGCGACCGGGTCTACGTCTTCCGCGCCGGCCGGGTGGTGGCCGAGCTCACCGGCGAGGAGATCTCCGAGGAACGCATCATCGGCGTCTCCTTCGCCGAGAAGGGAGAAGACGACTGATGGCCCAGCTTCTCGCCCCCGCCCTGCCGGGCCGGGCGCGGATGCGCCGCTCCGCACCCGCCGCGGTCAGCGCCGTGGCCCTGATCGTGATGATCGGCGTCTGCTCGTCGCTCCAGCCGGGCGTGCTGACCGTGGAGGGCCTCACCCTGGTCCTGTCCGCGACCGTGCCGCTGGTGATCGCCGCGCAGGCCCAGATGACGCTGATGGCCGTCGGCGACATCGACCTCGGGATCGGCAACTTCGTCGGCCTGGTCACCGTGGTCTCCGCCACGCTGCTGGTGTCGTCGCCCCTGACCGGCGTCCTCGTGCTGGCCGGGCTGGTCGCGGCGTACGCCGTCCTCGGTTTCCTCATCCACCTGCGGCAGGTGCCGGCGCTGATCGCGACCCTCGGCGCGTCGTTCGTCTGGCTCGGCCTCGGCCTGTTCCTGCTGCCCACCCCCGGCGGCACGACCCCGGAGTGGCTGGCGTCCTTCGGCGCGTGGCAGCCCGCCGGCTTCCCCGCGCCGCTGCTGCCGATCGTGGTCGTCGCCCTGCTGGTCTACCTGCTCTCCGCGCGCAGCGCCCTCGGGGTGCGGATGCGCGGTCTCGGCAGCAATCCGGTCGCGCTGCGGCGGGCCGGGCTGCGCCCGGTGACCTCCCGCGTCGTCGCCTACGCCGCGGCGGGCGTGCTCGGCGTGCTGTCCGGCCTCGTCCTGGCCTCACAGACGGGCGGCGGGGACGTGTCGTCGGCCTCCAGCTACACGCTCATGACGGTGGCCGCGGTGATCCTCGGCGGCGGCTCCTTCGCCGGCGGCACCGCGGTGCCGTGGGGCGCGGCCGTCGGCGGGGTCACGCTGGGCCTGGTCAGCGTGGTTCTCAGCCTGCTCGACGTGCGGTCCGACATGCAGTCAGCCGTACAGGGAGTGATCGTCCTGGCCGTGCTCGCCGGCCGCGTCGTCGTGGGGAAGGTGCTGCGATGAACATCCGCGTGGCCGGGCCGCGCTCCTGGAGCGGCCCCCGGAACGGCGCCCCCTGGGTGTGGGGCTTCGCCGCCGCCGCGCTCGTGTGGCTGGTGATCCTGGTCATCTCGGGCCAGGGCGGCGGGCAGACGGTCTCCCTGGCCCTGTCCCTCGCGCCCTACCTCGTCATCGTCGGGCTCGGGCAGATGCTCGTCGTCACCGCGGGCCCGGGCAACATCGACGTGTCGGTCTCTTCAATCATCTCGCTCGCCGGGTTCGTCTCGGTGGCGGCGGCCTCCGCGACCGGCTCGGCGGCCGTGGGCATCCTCGCGGGCATCGGCGTGGGCGTCCTCGTCGCGGCGGTCAGCACCGTGGCCATCCTCGGCCTGTCCGTCCCCCCGATCATCGCCACGCTGGCCGCGGGGCTCGTCGCCTCGTCGATCACGCTGTCGACGGCCAACGGCTTCACCGCCGTGCCCGACGCCGGTCTCCGCGCGGCGCTCAACCTCCGTCCGGCGGGCGTGCCGGTCCTCGCGCTGGCGATCGCGGTGCTGACCGTGCTCGTCGCCGCCCTGCTGCGCCGTACGGTCTACGGGCGGTCGCTGGTCGCGGTGGGGCAGAACCGCCGCGCCGCCGAACGGGCCGGCGTCCCGGTCGCCCGGGTCATCGCCACGACGTACCTGCTGAGCGGGGCGCTGGCCGGGCTGACCGGCGCGCTGCTCGCCGCCTACATCGCGCCCTCGGCCGATCTCGGCACCCGCTACCTGCTCGACTCCGTGGCCGTCGTGGTCATCGGCGGCACGCTGATCTCCGGCGGCCGGGCGGTCCCGGTGGGCGTGTGGGGCGCGGCCCTGTTCTTCATCCTCCTCGACGGCCTGGTCAACCTCGTCGGCTGGAGCACCGCGGCGCAGAACCTGCTCAAGGGCGGCCTGGTGCTCTTCGTCCTGTTCCTCGCAGGCGGAGGCGACCGTAGCGGAGGCCTGGCCTCCCTGTTCAGACGGCGTCCGCGACCCGCGGCCGCCACGACCACCACCACTATCACAGGAGACGACACTGATGGCTGACACCGACGGCCTGCTCGACGCCCGCGACTTCGGGACGTCCGGGCCCGCGGCGGGCGGCTTCCACGTCAAGGGCGCGCACGGGCAGGACTGGGGCCTGCGCAACCGCCTGTCGCGCATCTTCCGGCCGAACACCGGGCGCACGGTCATGCTCGCCTTCGACCACGGCTACTTCGTGGGGCCGATGGCCGGTCTGGAGCGCCTCGACACCCGGATCGCCCCGCTCACACCCGCCGCCGACGCGATCATGATGACCCGCGGCGCGCTGCGCACCAGCATCCCCGCGACCACCGGCGCGGGAATCGTGCTGCGCGCCAGCGGCGGCCCGAGCATCCTGCGCGAGCTGTCCGACGAGCACATCGCGCTCGACATGGAGGACGCGCTGCGCCTCAACGCCGCGGCCGTGGCCATCCAGGTGTTCATCGGCGGCGAGCACGAGTCGCGGTCGGTGTCCAACCTGGCCGCGCTGGTCGACGCCGGTCAGCGGCACGGCGTGGCCGTGCTCGGCGTCACCGCCGTCGGCAAGGACATGGTCCGCGACGCGCGCTACTTCCGCCTGGCCACCCGGATCAGCGCGGAGATGGGCGCCCACATCGTCAAGACGTACTACGTGGAGGAGGGCTTCGAGACCGTCACCGCGAGCTGCCCGGTGCCGATCATCGTGGCCGGCGGCAAGAAGCTGCCGGAGCTGGACGCCCTGACGATGGCCTACCGGTCGATCCAGGAGGGCGCCGCGGGCGTCGACATGGGCCGCAACATCTTCCAGAGCGAGAACCCCGCCGGGATGCTCGCCGCCGTCCGCGGGGTCGTGCACGACGGGCTCAAGCCCGAGGAGGCGTACGAGATCTTCCAGGAGAAGACGGCCGGCGCCGCGATCTGAACCCCCAAGGGCGCGGGTCCGGTGAGCGCCGCCCGCGGACCCGCGCCCGTCATTCCCCCGGGAGCCTCCCATGTCGCACCATGTCCCCTCCGGCGAGAACCACGTCGTCGATCTCGCCGTCATCGGAGCCGGTATCAACGGGCTCGCCATCGCCCGGGACGCCGCGGCCCGCGGCCTGCGCGTCATCGTCGTCGACCGCGCCGACGTGGGCTCGGGCACGTCGAGCACCTCCAGCCGGCTCATCCACGGCGGCCTCAAGTACCTGGAGCGCTACGACTTCGCGCTCGTGCACGAATCCATACGAGAGCGGCACCTGCTGTTCCGCACCGCTCCGCACCTCGTCCGCGACTACCCGATGCTGATCCCCTTCTACAAGGGGAACACCCGGCCCGGCACGCTCATCCGCCTCGGCCTGCTGGCGTTCGATCTGCTGGCTTTGGGCCGGGGACGCGGCCTCAGCCGGACCGTCCCGGTCCGCACTGTGGCCCGCAGATGGCCCACGCTCTCCCGCGACGGCCTGCGCGGGGCCGCGCTCTTCCACGACGCGCAGGTGCCCTGGGCGGAGCGGCTCTGCGTCGAGCTGTTCCTCGACGCGCGCCGCCTCGGCGCGCGGGTGCTGACCTACACCTCCGTCACCGGACTCGTCGTCGAGGGCGACCGCGTCGCGGGCCTGCGCACCGAGGACGTGCGGACGGGGGCGCGCGGCGAGATCCGGGCCGCCGTCACCGTCAACGCCGCCGGGCCGTGGATCGACCGGATCCTCGACGGCCAGATCGAGAGCCGCCGCCTGAACGGCGGCACCAAGGGCAGCCACGTCGTGCTCGACCCGTTCCCCGGCGCCCCCGACACCTGCATCTTCTTCGAGGCGGCGGCCGACGGCCGGCCGATCTTCGTCTTCCCCTGGCAGGGCCGCTACGTGCTCGGCAGCACCGACCTGACGTACGAGGGCGACCTGGACGAGGTCGTCGCGAGCGACACCGAGATCGAGTATCTGCTCGCGGAGACCAACCGGATCTTCCCCGGCGCCGGGCTGACCCCCTCCGACGTGCTGTGGAGCGTCGCCGGGATCCGGCCCCTGCCGTACACGAGCGGGGTGTCGGACAACGCGAAGATCAGCCGTGGGCACACGGTGCTCGACCACGGGCCGGCGTACCGGGGGCTGCTGACCGTCATCGGCGGCAAGCTCACCACCCACCGGGCGCTGGCGGAGGACGTCACCGACGCGGCGCTGCGCGTGCTCGGCCGCCGTCCCCGCCCGTGCGTCACCCGGGAACGGCCCCTGCCCGGCGCGGAGACCTCGGCCTGGCCGGAGTTCGTCCGCGACTTCCTCCGCGACTCCCCGCTCGACCGGGCGTCCTCCCGCCGCCTGCTGCAGCTGTACGGCGTGCGCGCCCGGCGGGTGCTGGAGATCGCCGCCGGGGACCCCTCGCTCGCCGAGGTGGTCGACAAGGAGACCGGGGCGCTCGCCGCCGAGGTCGTCATGGCCGTGCGCGAGGAGGGGGCGGTGACGCTGGCCGACGTCATGCTGCGGCGTATCCTTGTCGGGCTCAACGGCGACATGGGCCTGAACAGCGCCGCGACCTGCGCGGACGTCGCCGTACGCCACCTCGGCTGGGACGAGGACCGGGCCCGCTCCGAGGTGGCCGCGTACGAGAGGGAGTTGCGGCGTCACCGTCCCCGCGCCCTGGCCGAGGCGGCGGGCGCGGGCGGAAGCACTGGCGGGGGCGTGGGCGGGAGCAGGGGCAGCGGGAGGACGGCATGACGAACCAGGCCACGTGTTACATCGGGGTCGACGTGGGCCTGACCGCGTCGAAGGCGGCGGCGTTCGACGCGGAGGGACGCGAGGTGGGGGTGGTGCACGCCCGCACGCCGCGCACCAGCGTGACGGCCCACCGCCACGACGTGGACATGACCGGCCTCGCCGAGACCGTCGTCTCGCTGCTCGGCGACCTCGCGGGCAAGCTCGCGGCCGACGGGTACGTGCCGGCCGGGATCGGCGTCGCGGCCCACGGCAACGGGCTCTATCCCGTCGACGAGTGGCTGCGGCCGGTCGGGCCGGCCATCGCGTCGTCCGACAGCCGCGCCCAGCACATCGTGGACGCGATCGAGCCGGAGGCGGCCCGCCGCCTCGCCGCCGAGACCGGCTCCATCCCGTGGGCCGCCCAGCCCGCCGTGCTGCTGCGCTGGATGCACGACGCCGAGCCGGAGGCGTACGCGAGGACCCGGTGGGCGCTGTCGTGCAAGGACTGGGTGACCTCGCGGCTCACCGGCGTGCCCAGCGCCGACTACAGCGACGCGAGCGCGTTCGGGATGGTCGCGCTGGACACCCGCGCCTACACCCCGACGGCACTCGAACTGGTGGGGCTGCCGGCCGCGGACCTCGACCGCTTCCCTCCGCTGCGTGAGTCGGGGCAGGTCGTCGCCGGGCTGAGCGCGCGGGTCGCGGAGCTGACCGGGCTGCCCGAGGGGCTGCCGGTCATCGCGGGCTGCATGGACTGTGTGGCCGCGACGCTCGGCGCGGGCGGCCGGGCGCCGGGCGACGTCACGATCATCGTGGGGACGTGGGCCATCAACGGGGTCGTCGTCCCCGCGGCGACGCCCGCGCCCGAGGTCACGCTCAGCGCGCTGATGCCGGACTCGGGCACGATGCTCGCCATGGAGGTCGCGCCCACGTCGGCCGCCAACCTCGACTGGCTGAGCTCGGCCTCGGCCCCGCACCGGCAGACGGGCGGCGGCGTCCCGGCGGCGGAACTGCTGGAGGAGGCGGCGACGGTCGAGCCGGGCGCCGGCGGTCTGCTGTTCCTGCCCTTCGTCAACGGCGCCCCCGAGCATCCGGCGGCCTCCGGGACGTTCCTCGGCGTCTCCGCCGTCCACCGCCGCGGTCACCTCACCCGCGCGGTCATCGAGGGCGTCGCCCAGTATCACCGGGTCCAGCTCGACCGGGTCCTGGCCAGCGGGGCCGACGTCGGCGACCGGCCCTGGCGGCTGGCCGGCGGCGGCGCGCGGTCGGAGGTCTGGGCGCAGGTGTTCGCCGACGTTCTCGGCCGTCCCGTCCGGCGGCAGCTCACCAGCGAGCTGGGCGCGCGGGGGGTCGCCTCGCTGCTGCCCGCCGCGCTCGGCCACAGCGACGTGCCGTGGTCGGTCAGCGACACCGACGACCTGTGCGTGCGTCCCGGTCCCGCCCGCGAGGCGTACGTCCGGCAGGCGGAGGTGTTCGACCGGTGCCTCACCGGGATGTCGGCCGCATGGGTGGAGATCGAGCGGTACCGTACGGCGGGGTTCGAACCCGCTCCCGCGGCCTCCGCGGGCTGAGCCCCGCCCGCCACCTCCGGCGTGGATCCGTCGTCACGTGGCGCCCGCGTCGCGGGCGCGTGGAAGCCGGACGTCGCGCGGGACGTCCGGCGGACGTGTGAAGCCCGGTGTCGCGGCCGTGCGGGGTCGCGAACGCCGTGGGCGTCACGCTGACGGCCGCCCGGAGACGGCGGGTGCGGGGGCGGGTGCGCGGGCGGCGGGTGTCACACCGGCCGCCCGCGCCCGCCCGAACTCCTCGCATGACCCGGTCGCGTCACTTGACCCGGGCCCGTGGCGCGGCCCGGACTCGTCGCGAGTGCCTCGGCGCGTCGTACCGTCCGGGCCCTGCGTGAGGACGTCGGCGCGTCTCAGAGCTTGGGCTTGTGCGCCTTGTAGAGCCAGGCGTCGAACAGGGCGTCGAGGTCCTGGCCGGAGAGCCGCTCGGCGAGGTCCACGAAGTCCTTCGTGGTGACCGTGGAGTGCCGGTTCTCCTCCGTCCACGTGCGCAGCAGCGTGAAGAACGTCTCGTCGCCGATCTTCTTGCGCAGGGCGTGCACGGTCATGGCGCCGCGCGTGTAGATCGCGTCGCCGTCGAACATGCCGGCGCGTCCCGGATCGCCCGTCCTGAGCTTCCAGAAGTCGCTGCCGCTCTTCTTCTTGTAGAGCTTCGCGAAGGTCGTCTCGGCCGACGGGCCGCCGTGCTGCTCCTCGTACAGCCACTCGGCGTACGTCGCGAAGCCCTCGTTGAGCCAGATGTCCTTCCAGCTCCACAGGCCGACGCTGTCGCCGAACCACTGGTGGGCCAGCTCGTGCACGATGACCAGGTCGTCGGCCATGCCCTTGTCGTACACCGGCCTGCCCTGGGTCTCCAGAGAGTAGGAGACGCCGAGCTTGTCGGCGATGCCGCCGGTGGACGTGAACGGGTAGGCGCCGAAGACCTTCGACTCCCACCTGATCGCCTTGGCGGTGGTGCGGTGCAGGTACCTGAACTCCTTGGCCAGCGAGGGGTCGTACGCCGTGATGCTGGGGATGCCGTCGACGGTGCCCTCGGTGACCTTGAACTTCCCGATCGCGACCGTGGCGAGGTACGGCGCCATGGGCTGGGACATCTCCCACCTCCACGTGCTGTAGCCGCCGCGGACGCCGACGATCCCGGAGTTCTTCGGCTCTCCGTTGGCGAGGACCGTGACGCCGTGGGGCGCGGAGACCTGGAAGCTGAAGGTGGCCTTGTCGCGGGGGTTGTCGTTGACCGGGAACCAGCTGCGGGCGCCGTCCGGCTCGGCCACGACGACGGCGCCGTCCGTGGTGTTGATCCAGCCGGAGGCGCCGAGCGCCTCGTCCTGGATCGACTTCGGCCGGCCCGCGTAGGACACCTCGACCGTGAACTTCTCCCCCGACGGCAGCCCGTGCCGGGGGGTGACGACGAGTTCCTGGCCCTTCCGCCGGTACGCCGCCCGCTTGCCGTTCACCTCGACGCGGCTGATCTTCGGCCCGGAGAAGTCGAGGTTGAAGCGGGACAGGTTCTTGGTCGCCGTGGCCGTGATCGTGGTGGTGGCGCTGATGTGGTGCGTCTTCGGCGTGAACCTCAGCTTGATCGCGTAGTGGCCGGCGTCGTACCCGCCGTTGCCCGCGTGCGGGAAGTACGGGTCTCCCAGGCCGGCCGAGCCCGGCGTGTAGGTGTCGGCCCAGGCCGCGGGGGCGGCGACCAGGGAGGCGGTCAACGTGAGACCAGCGGCGAGGACAGCCGTCAGGGGGGATGATCTGCGAAGCATGAGCACCATCGTGGTGCATCGCGCCACGAAATTGACACTTGTTGCGATTTATGAGGGTTTTCCGGCGGAGCCGGACGCCGCTCCAGCCCGGACGCAGGGCTATTGATCACGAATACCCGAAATGGGCGGAGATCCTTCGATAGGCTCGGGAACCTATGCGGATCGCCAGCGTCTCCTTCCGGTACGGACGGCGCGACCCGTGGGTCCTGTCCGACGCCGATCTGGTCCTCGATCCCGGGGACGTCGCCGAGGTCGTGGGCCCCAACGGCACCGGCAAGTCGACCCTCCTGCGGCTCGCCGCCGGGCTGCTCAGGCCCGTGCGCGGACGCGTGGAGGGCCGCCCCCGGGTCGTCGGGTACGCCCCCGAGCGCTTCCCCGCCGACCAGCCGTTCACGGTGGCGGCCTATCTGCGGCACATGGCGGCGGTCCGCCGCGTGACCCAGGACACGATCGGCCACTGGAGCGAGCGGCTCGGCATGGACCACCTGCTCGGCCGGCGCCTGCCGGACCTGTCCAAGGGCAGCGCCCACAAGGTGGGCCTCGCCCAGGCGCTGCTCGCCGAGCCGGGGCTGCTCGTGCTCGACGAACCGTTCGCCGGACTCGACGCCGCCACCCGCGCCGAGCTTCCCCGGATCATCGGGGAGATCGGCGCGCGCGGCGGGATCGTCGTGGTGAGCGACCACCAGGGCGACCTGCGCGACTTCCCCGGGCTGCGCCGTTTCGAGGTCCGCGACCGCGCCGTACGGGAACTGGAGCCGGTCGAGCCGGCCGGCGAGGAGCCCCTGACCGTGCTGGAGGTGGCGGTGCCCGCGTCGAGGGCCGCGGAACTGGCCGGCCGCCTGCGCGCCGAGGGCTGCACGGTGCGTAGCACGGCCCGCGTCGCCGGGGAGGCCGCGGAATGACCTCCGTGATCGCCCTGGCGCGGTTCCGCGTCGCCGGATACGTCGCCTCGCACCGGGCCCTGCAACCACTGCTCGCGCTGCTCGCGCTGCTCGCGGTCCTCTACGCGACCGCCGTGCCCACGGGTCAGGAGATCGCCGCCACGGCCGACTCCGCGGCCATGCTCGTGCCGGTGCTCGCGTGGGCCGCCCGCGGCCTGCTGGACACCGAGCCGGACGAGCAGCGCTCCGTCGCCCTGTCCGCCCTGGGAACGCGGGAGCTAGTGAGCGGCCTGCTGGCGGCGTTCGCCTCGCTGCTCGTGCTCACCGCGATCGCCGAAGCCGCGCTGCTCGGCCGGCTGACCACCGCCCCCACCACCGGCGTGCTGCTGACCGGCGTGTGGCTGCATCTGCTGTCGGCGGCGGCGGGGCTCGCCCTCGGGGCATTGACGAGCCGCCCGATCCTGCGCTCCCCGGCGGTCTCCACGATGGCTCTGATCTTCGGGTACCTGCTGATGCTGATGCTCAGCCTCACCGGGGCCCGCTGGCTCACCGTGCCGGTGATGGGCTGGATGCGGGACGCCCACCACGGAGTGCTGCTGGCGAACGCGCCCCTGCTCACGGCGCAGTCGGTGCTGTGGCCCGCGATAGGCCTGGCGGCCTACACGTGGCTGCGCCGCACCCGGCCGTGACCCGCCGCGGCTGACCCTACGGCCGACTCGCCACGGCCGACTCGCTACGGCCGGCCCGCTACGGCTGGGGCGCGGCGGCGAGCTGGCCGCACGCCCCGTCGATCTCCCGTCCCCGCGTGTCCCGCACGGTGACGGCGACGCCGTGGGACTCCAGGCGGCGTACGAAGGCCCGCTCGTCCTCGGGACGCGACGCGGTCCACTTCGAGCCGGGGGTGGGGTTGAGCGGGATGAGGTTGACGTGCACCAGCTTGCCCTTGAGCAGGCGGCCGAGCAGGTCGGCCCGCCACTCCTGGTCGTTGACGTCCTTGATCAGCGCGTACTCGATGGAGACGCGCCGCTTGGTCCTGGCCGCGTAGCTCCAGGCCGCGTCGAGCACCTCGGCGACCTTCCACCGCGTGTTGATCGGCACGAGCGTGTCCCTGAGCTCGTCGTCCGGAGCGTGGAGGGAGACGGCGAGCGTCACCGGCAGGCCCTCCTCGGCCAGCTTGCCGATCGCCGGCACCAGGCCGACCGTGGAGACGGTGACCCCGCGGGCCGAGATGCCGAGGCCCTCCGGCGCGGGATCGACCAGGCGGCGGACGGCGCCGATGACGGCCTTGTAGTTGGCCATCGGCTCACCCATGCCCATGAAGACCACGTTGGTGACGCGGCCCGGCCCGCCCGGGACCTCGCCCCTCGCCAGTGCCCGCGCCCCCGCGACGACCTGCTCGACGATCTCGGCGGTGGACATGTTGCGGGTGAGCCCCGCCTGCCCCGTCGCGCAGAACGGGCAGTTCATGCCACACCCGGCCTGGGAGGACACGCACATCGTGACGCGGTCGGGATAACGCATGAGGACCGACTCGACCAGCGAGCCGTCGAACAGCTTCCACAGGTTCTTGCGGGTGGTGCCGCCGTCGCAGGTGATCTCGCGTACGGACGTCAGCAGCGGAGGCATGAGTTGCTCCACCAGCCGCTCGCGCAGCGGCGCCGGCAGGTCGGTCATCTGCTCCGGCGAGCCGGTCAGCCGGGTGAAGTAGTGCCGCGAGAGCTGGTCGGCGCGGAACGGCTTCTCGCCGATCTCGGCCACGGCCGCCCTGCGCTCGGCCATCGTGAGGTCGGCCAGATGGCGCTGCGGCTTGGCCCGTCGGGGCGCGACGAAGGTCAGCTGCCCGGTCTTCGGCTGCTCGCTCACGCGAAACCCTTTCCATCTCCTCGCGGCCGTCCTCTTAACGACTGACGCGAGCGGTTCTACATTCTGTCTGGCGGCCGAATCCCGCAGGCCTACGAGAGGTGAGGTGTGGACATCACTGTCGTGCTCACCAGCCCCAACCCCTACGGGAGCCGCACACTGACGATCGAAGCCGACCGGACCTCCTCCGTAGCTTACCTTCGCGACGCGCGAGGGATCGTCCACGGAGCGGTCTGGCTGGCCAACCACGTCCCGGCCCCCGCCGAGGACGACCCCGCACGGGTGGGCGCCGGGCTGCCGCCGGTGCTGCCCGCGAACCGCACCACGCGGCCGCAGGGCACCCCGCCGCTCGACCCTGCGGCGCTGTCGGTGCTGTGGTTCGAGGAGGGCGACGGCGTCGCCCTGTACGAGAACGGCGAACTCCTCGCGGTCATTCCGTCCTGGGCCGACCTCGACCGCGGCCTGCCCGGATACGCCAGGGACGCGGTCGGGGAGTCGCCGTACGCCTGGTCGCTCGCCGAGGCGCTGGAAGGGCTCGCCCCCCGCGTGGCCAAGGCCCGCGCCTACTGGCAGTGGCGGCAGGCGGAGGGAAGCTGGGCCACCTTCCAGCAGTTCGTGCTGGGCCACCTCGACGGCAGGCTCGGCCCGCCGGGGCGCTACTGGGACGTCGGCGGCGACCGCCTGCCGCTCGTCGGCGTCAGCGAGCGCCCGCCGACGTTCACCAGGGACTACACCGTCCTGTCGACCGTGGGCATGAGCTGCCAGCGGATGCCCACCGCGGAGATGTACGACACGGCGTGCCGGGTGGAACTCGCGCTCGCGACCAGGCAGGATCCGAGGGTCGCCGCCCGGTTGTTCTCCTGGCTCGGGCAGTACCCGTGGCGGTCGGTGACCTGGCTGGGACATGGGCACACGGCCCGCTGGTTCCAGAAGCCGGTGACGTTCCCGCTGGGCGGCGGGCATGAGGGGGTCCTCATGCTGATGGACCCGCCAGGATTACCGGATATGTCCGGATTCATGTTTGGCGGGGACGTCGTACGGTGGCTGTGGCTGCTCCCGCTCACCGACGCCGAACTCCGCCTGGTGGCCGAGCACGGACATCGGGCGGTGACCGAGCGGCTCACCCTCACCAGCCGGATCTGACCCGGGGTCGCGGTCGCCGGGCGGTTGGTTGTGAGGCGTACGGTAGTCAGGCGCGGCCGGTCGTCAGGCGGCCGGAACGAGCAGGGTGAGCAGCAGCCACACGGGGACGAGCGTGAACAGCAGCGAGTCGAGACGGTCCATCGCCCCGCCGTGGCCCGGCAGCAGCGTGCCCATGTCCTTGATCCCGATGTCGCGCTTGATCACCGATTCGACCAGGTCGCCGAGCGTCGCGCAGGTGACTCCGGCCAGGCCGACGACCGCGCCCTCCCAGTACTCGCCGCCCAGCAGGAAGTGCACCAGTAAGGCGCCGGCGACCACGCAGGCGAGGGTGGACCCGGCGAAGCCCTCCCAGGTCTTCTTCGGGCTGATGAGCGGCGACATGCGGTGCCTGCCGAAGAAGATTCCGGCGAAGTAGCCCCCGATGTCGCTGCAGACCGTCACCGCGACGAACACGATCACCCGGTCGGGCCCGTCCTCGGGGGCCAGCAGCAGGGGGACGAACCCGGCGATCAGCGCCGGGTAGGCCGCGACGAACAACGCGGCCGTCGCGTCCCGGACGAAGCCCTCGGCGCCCTGGAACATCCGCCACGCCAGCAGCACCATCACGGTCACCGCGAAGGCGCCGACCAGGAACGTGGCGCCGCCCCAGTACGGGCCGAGCACCATGGCCGCCATGCCCGCGAGCAGCGGCGCGAGGGGCACCCGCACGCCGTAGCCGCCGAGCGCCTTGACGATCTCGTGAACACCCACGCCGACGGCCACCAGGACCACGACGAGGAACGCCACCTTGACAAAGTAGAGCGAGCCGATGACCACCGCGCCCAGCGCGACGCCGACCGCCACGGCGGCCGGGAGGTTGCGCCCGGTGCGGCCGGTGGCCTTCCCGGCGTCGCCGGACGGCGCGGCCGCGTCCGCCGGGTCGTCCCTCTCGGTACCGTGCCCGGCGCCGGAGGGGCCGGTCGCGCCCCCCGCCGGGTTCCGGTCGCCGGCGGCAGCAGTTCCGTCCACAGCGTCTCACTCTCCATATACGCGTGATCCTTGTGCCGCACCTGCCCATGGCGCGGCACAAGGATCACGGTCATGCCGTTCGGCCCGGGGGGCCGCGGTGTCAGACCTCGAGCAGCTCGGCTTCCTTGTGCTTCAGCAGCTCGTCGATCTTCGCGACGTGCTTCTGGGTGAGGTCGTCGAGCTCCTTGACCGCGCGGTGGACCTCGTCCTCGCCGGCCTCGCCGTCCTTGACGAGCCTGTCGAGGATCTCCTTGGCGTGCCGCCGGATGTTCCGCACGGACACCCGGCCGTGCTCCGCCTTGTTGCGGGCGACCTTGATGTACTCCTTGCGGCGTTCCTCCGACAGCTCGGGGAACACCACGCGGATCACGGTGCCGTCGTTGCTGGGGTTGACGCCGAGGTCGCTGTCGCGGATGGCCCTCTCGACCCCGTTCAGCGAGCCCTTGTCGTACGGCTGGATGAGCACCATGCGCGCCTCGGGGACGTGGAACGACGCGAGCTGCTGGATGGGCGTCGGCGACCCGTAGTAGTCAACGTTGATCTTGTTGAACATCGAGGGCGTCACGCGGCCGGTGCGGATGCTCGCGAAGTCGTCCTTGGCGACCGTCACCGCCTTGTCCATCTTCTCCTCGGCCTCGAGGAGGGTTTCGTCGATCACTGCGGCTCCCTACTTCCCTGCCGGACTCACCAGCGTGCCGATCTTCTCACCGCGGACCGCCCGCAGGATGTTGCCCTCGCCCATGAGGTCGAAGACCACGATGGGCAGGCCGTTGTCCATGCACAGGCTGATCGCGGTGGCGTCCATGACCCCGAGTCCCCGCGTCAGCACCTCACCGTACTCAAGCTGGTCGAATCGGACCGCGTCGGGGTTCTTGCGCGGGTCCGAGTCGTACACGCCGTCGACCTGGGTGCCCTTCAGCAGCGCCTCGGCGCCGATCTCCAGCGCGCGCTGCGCGGCACAGGTGTCGGTCGAGAAGAACGGCGACCCGAGGCCCGCGCCGAAGATGACCACGCGCCCCTTCTCCAGGTGGCGGATCGCCCGGCGCGGCAGGAACGGCTCGGCCACCTGCTGCATCGTGATGGCCGTCTGCACGCGGGTGTCGATGCCGCGCTTCTCCAGGAAGTCCTGCAGGGCGAGACAGTTGATGACCGTCCCCAGCATCCCCATGTAGTCGGCCCGGGCGCGGTCCATGCCGCCCTGCGACAGGGCCGCGCCGCGGAACATGTTGCCCCCGCCGACGACGACGGCCACCTGCACGCCCTCGCGGACCGCCTCGGCGACCGAGTCCGCGAGCTGGGCGACGACGCGCGGGTCGATCCCGAGGGACTCGCCGCCGGCGAACGCCTCACCCGACAGCTTCAGCATCACCCGCTTCCACCGCAGCGGCCCGTCGTACGACGAAGCCGCCGGCGTGGCGGGTCTGGTGTTCTCCTGCACGGCGGCGGCCTCCTCGTGTCGCGTGGGTCGATCCTGGCAATTAAGCCTAAGCCTGGCCGACCTTGTAGCGGGTGAAGGCCAGGACCTTGACGCCGGCCTCGTCCGCGACCTTCGCGATCGTCTTCTTGTTGTCCTTGACGAACGCCTGCTCAAGGAGCGTGAAGTCCTTGTACCAGCCGTTGACCCGGCCATCGACGATCTTCGGGATGGCACCCTCGGGCTTGCCCTCCTCGCGGGTCATCTGCTCGAACAGCGACCGCTCCTTCTCGATGACCTCGGCGGGCACCTCGGCAGGGCTGAGGTACTTCGGGGCCATCGCGGCGGTGTGCTGGGCGATGTCCTTGGCGATCTCGGCGTTCGGCGTGTCGAGCTGCACGAGCACGCCCACGGCCGGCGGGAGCTGCGGGTCGGTCTTGTGCATGTAGGAGGTGATGAAGCCACCCTCCAGCACGGAGAACCGGCGGATCTCGATCTTCTCGCCGAGCGCCGCGTTGGCCTCGTCGAGCAGCTCCTTGACGGTCTTGCCGTTCAGCTCGGACTCGAGCAGGGACGGCACGTCGGCGGGCTTGCTCGCGACGATGTGCGCGACGATGTCGGCAGCGAGCTCCTGGAAACGCTCGTTCTTGGCGACGAAGTCGGTCTCGCAGTTGAGCTCCAGCAGCGCCGCGAGGGAGTCGCCCTCGTGCTTGACGGCGACCAGGCCGTTCGACGCGGTGCGGGCCTCGCGCTTGCCGACGTCCTTGGCGCCCTTGAGGCGCAGGATGTCGACGGCCTTGTCGAAGTCGCCCTCGGACTCCTCGAGCGCCTTCTTGCAGTCCATCATGCCGGCGGCGGTCAGCTCACGAAGCCGCTTGACGTCGGCCATGTTTACGGAAGCCATTGTCCAATTTCCTCTTCGGGACCCGGATGCGAATCGTCGTGGGGGCGGGGCCGGCCGTGTGGCGCGCCCGCCCGGTGGAGCCGTGGGCGCCGGTGCCCGGTGCGGCACCGGCGCCTGGGACCAGGTCTTCCCTGGGGTCCCCGCCTGTCGGAAGCGGCCGGAGCCGCGCCGGCGGGGACCGGTGGTCCTACCCTAGGCCTGCTCGGCCTGCTCGCCCTGCTCGGCGGCGGGAGCCTCGGCGGCCTCGGCAGCCGGGGCCTCCGCGGTCTCGGCGGCCGGAGCCTCGGCGGTCTCGGCGGTCTCGGCGGCCGGAGCCTCGGCGGCGGGGGCCTCCAGGAGCTCGCGCTCCCACTCGGCCAGCGGCTCGGCGGCGGCGACACCCGCGGGCTTCTCGTCACCGCGACCGGCGCCCGCACGGGTCATCAGGCCGTCGGCGACGGCGTCGGCGATCACGCGAGTGAGGAGGCTGACGGCGCGGATGGCGTCGTCGTTGCCCGGGATCGGGTAGTCGACCTCGTCGGGGTCGCAGTTGGTGTCCAGGATCGCGACGACCGGGATGCCAAGCTTCTTGGCCTCGTTGATCGCGATGTGCTCCTTCTTGGTGTCCACGACCCAGACCGCGCTCGGGACGCGGGCCATGTCACGGATACCGCCGAGGGTGCGCTCCAGCTTCTCCTTCTCGCGGCGGCGCATGAGGAGCTCCTTCTTGGTGAGCCCGGAGCCGGCCACGTTGTCGAAGTCGAGCTCCTCCAGCTCCTTGAGCCGCTGGAGCCTCTTGTGCACGGTGGAGAAGTTGGTGAGCATGCCGCCCAGCCAGCGCTGGTTCACGTACGGCATGCCGACGCGCGACGCCTGCTCGACGATCGACTCCTGCGCCTGCTTCTTCGTGCCGATGAACATGATGGTGCCGCCGTGCGCGACGGTCTCCTTCACGAAGTCGTAGGCACGGTCGATGTACGACAGCGACTTCTGCAGGTCGATGATGTAGATGCCGTTGCGCTCGGTGAAGATGAAGCGCTTCATCTTCGGGTTCCACCGGCGGGTCTGGTGGCCGAAGTGAACGCCGCTCTCCAGCAGCTGCCGCATGGTGACGACAGGGGCCATGGTGATGGTCCTCCATGGTCGTGTGCCCTTGGGCACGGTCTCGGTTGGTCACGCGGGCCCTCTTGCCCGCGCCCTGACGCCCCGGGCCGCCACTTTCACCGGACGCGGTCCGGACCGAGAAAGGCGGCTCGTGAATGGGCGTGCGAATTCGGCCTAACAGGCCGTCGAACAGTCTACCCGGATCCGCCCCTTCCGATGACCCTCCGCGGGCGCGGCACCCGGCGGCGCCCCGCAGGCTCCTCCCGGCGCTCCCGAAGAGGGTCTTCACCTCGGCGGCTTCCGCGGGCGCGGCCCCTTCAGAGCGCCCAGGCGGCGGGGTGCTCGCCCTGGCGGGGCGGCGGGGTCGTCCAGCCCGGCCGCACGCCCCCGGCGAGGCCGGGGGGCGTCACATAGGTGAGCGTGCCGAAGGGGCTGTCCATCGTCGCCAGCAGATCCTCGGCCGCAGGTCGCGGCACTCCCCCGCCGTCGATCCGGCCGAGACCGTCGAGCCAGGTCGCGGTCCGCGCCAACGACACCTCGACGTGCCAGGAGCCGCCCTCGGCGGCGCGCCGGATCAGCGCCGCGACCGCGCCGAAGGCCGCCAGATATCCCGTGGCGTGATCGAGAGCCTGTGCCGGCAGCGGCGCGGGCCGCAGCCCGTCGCCGTTCTCATGGGCGATCCCGCTCGCCATCTGGACGAGGCTGTCGAACCCACGCCTGGAGGCCCACGGCCCTCGGCTTCCGTAGGCGGAGACGTCGACGCAGACGACGCCCGGCCGCAGGGCGGCCAGGTCGTCCGGCCCGAAGCCCCTCGCCCGGAGTGTTCCCGGCCGGTACGCCTGGATGACGACGTCGGCCCCGCGGACCAGTTCCCGCAGCCGCTCCCGGCCCGTCTCCGAGCGCAGGTCGACGTGGCACGACCGTTTGCCGAACGCCGTCTCCACCACGAGCCCCGGCACCTCCGGCAGGTGCGCCGCGCCCACCCGCAGGACGTCCGCGCCGTAGGCCGCGAGAGTGCGGGCGGCCACCGGACCGGCGATCACCCTGGTGAGATCGAGCACCCGGACGCCGCTGAGCGGTCGCGCCCCACCGCCCGCACCGTCCTCCTCCACCTCACCCCGGCCGCGGCCTGGGGAAAGGCCCACGGAAAGGCCGGCGCCCCGCCCCACGCCACGGCCCCCACTCTGATCCCCAGCACGGCCCCCGTGGCTCCCAGCACTGCTTCCACCATCGCCGGCGCCATCACCGCCCCGCTCGTCGGCCCGGTCACCGCCCCGGTCGCCGGCCCGGTAGCCGCCCCGCTCGGCGGCCCGGTAGCCGGCCTGGTCGCCGGCCCGGTCATCACCGGGGGCGGGCAGCCGGGAGAGACCGACCAGAGGGAGGCCGGCCAGGGCCCGCGCCTGCGGGTGCGCGAGCCATTCCGCCCTGCTCCGCATCGCGGCCGCGCAGCCGCCCTCGCGGACGACCGCCTCCTCGACCTCCACGGCCGTACGGCCCGCGCACGCCCTCTCGACGGCCGCCTTGCCCGACCCCGGGGCGAGCCCGAGCGCGCGCAGGGCGGCGTCCCTGTGGTGGTCAAAGTTGCAGTGGAGCCGGACCCAGCCGTCCGAGGCGGGGTAGTCCCCCGACAGGGCCGCCCAGACGTCCATGGGCTTCCCGTCCGTACGAAAGTGCCGCTCGCTCTGGAAGGCCACAGCGGCGTGGCGGACGTCGATCGCCACCTCGGGGTCACCGCTCCCCGCCCCCGAGTTCGGCCCGAGGCCCGGCACTTGGTCCGGCCCGGAGCTCGGCCCGAGGTCCGTCGCGGGGTCCGCCCCGAGGCCCAGCGCGGGATTCGGCGCGGGGTCCGGCTCGGAGCTCGGTCCCGCGATCGGCCCGGGATTCGGCCCGGAGTTCGTCCCCAGGCCCGGCCCGAGGTCCGGCACTGGGGACGGCACTAGGTCCGGTTCGGAGCTCGGTCCCGGGATCGGCTCGGAGTTCGGCCCGGCCGGGCGCCCGTGCCGGGCGGCGTACGCGGCGACGGCGGCGCTCACCGCGCCGGCCGACGCCGCGGCCATCGTGCCGAGCGGGAAGACAGACGGCAGCACGGGGTCCTGTCCCGTGACGCGCACGGCGGGCAGGGCGACCCCGACACCCGCCCCCAGATCCCGGATCAACTTCTCGATCACCGCCGACTCCTCACTCCCGAACGCCCGGCGAACCCTCCGCGTACGGCGCGTCACGTCGCCGCGGCGCGGTGCTTCGCCGTCCCGCCCGGGTGGACCGGGGCAAGTATCCACGCCGGTGCCCAGCCTGCCGCGGCCACCCCTCCCGATTTCCGGCAGCGGGCCGGACTGTGGACAAGGGAGCGCTCCCCGTCCCGCGCCTGTGGATCGCCCCGCCTGTCCACAGAAAGGCGTTCGGCCGGACGTGGCCGAGGCGGGCTCGGCGAGTGTCGGGAGCCGGAGGTGGTCCCATGGCCGCGAAAGATCAATTGGGCAGGCACGGCGAGCAACTGGCCGTGACCTATCTGACGGCGCGAGGCATGCGCGTCCTCGACCGGAACTGGCGCTGCGCCGACGGCGAGATCGACATCGTCGCCCGGGACGGGAACGCGCTGGTGGTCGTGGAGGTGAAGACCCGCTCCGGGCGCAGCCACGGCACGGCCTTCGAGGCGGTGACCGGCGACAAACTGCTGCGCCTGCGCGCGCTGGCCGGCCGGTGGCTGGCCGCGCACGCCGAGCGGTTCGACACGATACGGGTCGATGTGATCGCGCTGGAGAGGTTCGCGGGCGACTTCTCGCTCCGGCATGAACGCGGGGTGGTCTGAGGTGCCCGTCGCCCGGACCCACTGCGCCGGCATCGTGGGCGTCGCCGGACGCCTCGTGGAGGTCGAGGCCGACGTCGGCCGCGGCGTAGCGGGAACGCACTTCATCGGGCTCCTCGACACCGCGATCAGCGAGGCCCGGGGCCGCGTGCGGTCCGCGTTGATCAACAGTGGCTTCGCCTGGCCGGACGCGCGCATCACCGTGAGCCTGTTCCCGGCCACCCTGCCCAAACGCGGATCGATCTTCGACTTGGCCATCGCGGTGGCCGTCCTCGGCGCGGCCGGCGCGGTGCCCGCGCAGCGGATCGCGACGCCGGCGTTCCTCGGCGAGCTCGGTCTCGACGGGCGGGTGCGGCCCGTCAGGGGCATGTTGCCCGCCGCGCTCGCCGCGGCCCAGGCGGGTGTGGGCACCATCGTGGTGCCTGCGTTCAACGCCACCGAGGCCGCTCTGGTGCCCGGCCTCACCGTCGTCCCGGTCACCTCCCTCGGCGAGCTCGTGGGATGGCTGCGAGCGGGCGACCTGCGCCGGCTCCCGATGGTGGCGGACGCCGCGTCCCTGACGGGGGACGACGACCGCACGGAGGACACATCCGGGCCCGACCTGTGCGACGTGGCCGGGCAGCCGATGGGCCGCAAGGCGCTAGAGGTGTGCGCCGCCGGAGGGCACAACCTGTGGATGCTGGGTCCCCCGGGAAGCGGCAAGACCATGCTCGCCGAACGCCTGCCGACCCTGCTGCCTCCACTGGACCAGGACAAGGCTCTGGAGGTGTCGGCCATCCACTCGGTGGCGGGCACGCTGCCGCCGGGGCGCCCGCTGCTCACCCGGCCGCCCTTCATGGCCCCGCATCACAGCGCGACGATGGCGGCCGTCGTGGGTGGCGGGAGCGGCGGTGTCGTACGGCCCGGGGCGGTGTCGCTCGCGCACCGAGGCGTGCTCTTCCTCGACGAGGCGCCGGAGTTCGCGACCACCGTGCTCGACTCCCTGCGCCAGCCGCTCGAGTCGGGAAGGGTCACGATCGCCCGGGCCGTCGGCACGGTCACGTTCCCCGCCCGGTTCATGCTGGTGCTGGCGGCGAATCCCTGCCCCTGCGGGCTTCAGGGCACCGGCGGGCATCCCTGCAGATGCACCCCGGTGGGCCGGCGCCGCTACCTCGACCGGCTCTCCGGGCCGCTGCTCGACCGCGTCGACGTCAAGGTGCGGATCGGCCGGGCCACCCGGGCCGAGTTGCTCGCGGACCGGCACTTCGTGGAGAACAGCGCGACCGTGGCCGAGCGGGTCCGGCAGGCCCGGGAGCGGGCCGCCCGAAGGCTTGCGGGCACTCCATGGCACACCAACGCCGAGGTGTCCTCGTCCGCGCTGCACCGCCGGTTCCGTCTGCCCGACACCGTCATGGCCCCGCTGCACCGGGGGCTCGACGTGGGCACGCTCAGCGCGCGCGGCCTCGACCGCGTGCTCCGGATCTCCTGGACGCTCGCGGACCTCGCGGGCGAAGACCGTCCGGGCCGCACCGAGACATCGGCGGCCCTCGCACTATGGCTCGGAGTGGACTGATGCGAGTGACCGACCCCTCGAAGAAGACCGAACGGCCCGGCGAGCCGGAGCGACCGGATGGAGCGGAACACCCAGGCGAGGTGGAACAGCCAGGCGGAGCGGAACAGCCGAGCGGGGCAGTACAAGCGGGCGGAGCGGAACAGCCGGACGAATCGGCACGGCTGGCGCGGGTGGCTCTCATGCGCATGGCGGAGGCGGGTGACGCCGTGATGGGCCGCCTGATCGCCCGCCACGGCCCCCTGGACGCCATGGAGCAGGCGAGGCGGGGCCGGCTCGACCCCGGCTTCGTGCGTGAGGAGCGCGACCGCGGTGGTCCGTCGACCCGCCACGTGGACCTCGATCGGCACGCGGCCGCCTGGGCGGCCCGCTACAGAGATCCGGCCGCCGACCTCGCGGAGGGCCGGCGGCAGGGGGCGCGGCTCGTCGTCCCGGGCGACGCCGAGTGGCCCACCCAGCTCGATGATCTTGGACATGTCAGGCCTTTCGGGCTCTGGGTGGACGGACCGGCGAACCTGCGTTTCTCCTGCCTGCGTTCGGTGTCGGTCGTCGGGGCCAGAGCCGCCACCGCGTACGGCACGACCGTGGCGGCCGAGTTCGCCATGAGCCTCGGCGGGCGAGGCTGGACCGTCATCAGCGGCGGCGCGTACGGGATCGACGGCGCGGCGCACCGGGGAGCGCTGGCCTCCGGTTCGCCGACGATCGTCGTGCTGGCCTGCGGAACAGACGTCTGTTATCCCAGCGCGCACGAGGACCTCTTCCGCGTCGTGCGGGAGCGGGGGGTGATCCTCAGCGAGTGGCCACCGGGTGCGCACCCCACCCGGCTCCGCTTCCTCGTCCGCAACCGGGTGATCGCCGCCCTCTCCCGGGGAACGGTCGTCGTCCAGGCCGCCGCCCGCAGTGGGGCGCTCAACACGGCCTCCCACGCCTCTGACCTCAACAGGCACCTGATGGCCGTGCCCGGTCCCGTCACCACCGAGGTCTCCGCGGGCTGCCACATCCTGATCCGGCAGGGCAGAGCCGTCTGCGTGACCTCCCCGGAGGAGGTCGTCGAGTTGGTCGGCTCCATCGGGGACGACCTCGCCCCGGAGCGGCGCGGCCCCGTCCGGCCTCGCGACGGGCTGAACGAGGAGACCAGGCGCGTCCTGGAGGCGATCCCGGCGCGTGGCGCCGCGGGTCCCGCGGCGATCGCCGTCTCAGCCGGGGTGGACATCGGGACGGCGCTGGCCTGCCTCGGCGTCCTGGCCGCCGCGGGATTCGTCGAAAACGCCGACCGAGGCTGGCGACTGCGGCCCGCCGCCCGAAACTGACAGGGCGCCTCGGCACTCCCCCACATCGCCCCCAGCACGCGTAGGTTCACCTGTGTGGGCCGCCCGCGCGGCCCGCCGGCGCGACAAGGGTGGAGTGCGAGAGGGCATGGCGGCATGACAGCGGGCGAAGGGCGGGACCGGGGACGGTTCGACGTCGTGCTGGAGCAGTTCGAACGGCATCTGCGCCTCGAACGGGACCTGTCTCCGCACACGGTGCGGGCCTACCTGGGCGACGTCACCGCGCTGATCACGCACCTGACGGCCGCCGGGCAGACGGACCTGTCCGGCCTGGACATCACCGGCCTGCGTGACTGGCTGGGCGACCAGCACCAGGCCGGGCGCTCCAGGGCCACGCTGGCCCGCCGGACGGCGTGTGCCCGGGTCTTCACCGCCTTCTGTCACCGCCGGGGGTGGCTGGGGAGCGACCCGGGTCTGCTTCTCGGCACCGCCAAGGCGGAGCGCCGGCTGCCCAAGGTGCTGGACCAGACCGAGGCCGGGGCCGTTCTCGACGCGCCCCAAGTGGACGAACCCAAGGACCTGCGCGATCGGGCCATGCTCGAACTGCTGTACGCCACAGGCATGCGGGTGAGCGAGTTGTGCGGCCTCGACGTCGACGACGTGGACCGGGACCGCAACACGGTCCGGGTGATGGGAAAGGGGCGCAGGGAGCGGACCGTCCCGTTCGGCCTGCCCGCGCTCCGGGCGCTCGACGCGTGGTGTGTGCGTGGCAGGCCGCTGTGGGTCCGCGAAGGGAGCGGCCCGGCGCTCTTCCTCGGCGTCCGGGGAGGCCGCGTCGACCAGGGCACCGTCCGGCGCGTCGTCCACGCCCGGCTGGCCCAGGTGGAGGGGGCACCCGACATGGGGCCCCACGGGCTCCGTCACACCGCCGCCACCCACCTGCTCGAAGGCGGGGCCGACCTCCGGTCCGTCCAGGAGCTGCTCGGACACGCCTCGCTGGCCACCACGCAGATCTACACCCACGTGTCGATAGAGCGACTCCGGGCGGCCTACCGCCAGGCCCACCCCCGGGCCTGACGCTCGTCGTGCCGACCCTCGATCGGCCAGCCCCGCCCTCCTTCAGCGCCCGGCCGGGCCACCCCCGGGCCACCCCCGGACCAGTACGCAACGAGTCGTCCCCGTCGAACGCGAGCCGGCGACCGCAGCCTGACGTACGGTGCTGAAAAGAGACCCGGTGAGTGAGGCGGCGATGGACCAGGGCACCCGCGGCGAGCTCATCAGTCGGCTGGCCGAGGCGATCAGGTCTGTCACGGTCGGGCACCCGCTGCGGGTCGCCATCGACGGTCCGCCCGCCTCCGGCAAGACCACGCTGGCCGACGAGCTCGCCGTCGTCCTGCGCGCGCAGGACCGCGACGTCATCCGCGCGACCATCGACGACTTTCTTCTCCCCCGTGCACAGCGTTACCGGCGCGGCCAGTACTCGGCCGAAGGCTGCTACTTCGACGCCCACGACCATGCCGCGCTGTGCCGGGTCCTGCTCGATCCGCTGGGCCCAGGCGGAGACCGGAGGTTCCGGCACGCCGTCTACGACAGAGACGCCGACGCCCCGACGTCCCCGCCGGCCACGAGCGCCCCGGCGGACGCCGTACTGCTCTTCGACGGCGTCTTCCTCCTGCGCCCGGAACTCATCGACCGGTGGGACCTACGCGTCTTCGTGTCCGTCCCATTCGAGACGACGGTGGATCGCGCCCGGGACCGGAGCACAGCGCTGGCCGGATCCACCGCCGACACCGCCGCAGTCGAACGGACCTGGCGCGGTCGCTATATCCCCTCCCAGCAGCTCTACTTCGCCACCGCCCGCCCCACCGAGCACGCCGACATCGTCGTGTACAACGACCAGCTCCAACGGCCGTCCTGGGAGGTCCGGCCACACTTATCGATACGCGGGATCTGACAATCGCTCGATGGGCCATCGGGGCAGGAGACGGACCTGCCCCTGACCGAAGAGGAGGAGCGGGTCGAGGTAGAGCCGGTCACGCAACAGGCCCCGGTCGCGCAGTAAGCCCGGGTCGCGCAACAAGCCCCAGTGCAGGCATGACACCGGGCAGTGCGCGGCGCCGTCCTCGATGACGCCGATGACCTGTCCGGCCACGACGACCTCACCGGGGCGTACCAGGGCGCGTACCGGCAGGTAGGTGGTGCGCAACCCTCCGGCGTGCACGACCGTCACGACGCCCCGCCCGGCGACCCGCTCCGCCACTCCGGCCGTTCCCGGCCCCGCGGCCCTGACCTCCTCGCCGGGATCCGCCGCGAGGTCCACGCCCCGGTGCCCGGCGAGCCAGCGCTGTGCGGGCGGATCGAAGCGCCTGAGCGGCCGCGCCGGCCGGGAAAGCGGCCACATCCACCTGGGCGCTCCTCTGGGGAGCCGCATCCCCTCGGGGCGGGACGGGCGGGACGAAGCCGCCCCGGGTGGATAGCCGGCCGCCACGGCCCGCTCCACCTCGGACGGATGGCTCACCGCCGCGGAGCGCTCCGTCCCGGGCGGAAGGACGCCCGTGGACCTGGCCGCTCGCACCGGCGCGGCGGAAGGGTGGGGCGTCTTCGAGGACGCGGCGGCCTGGGACGGCTTCGGGGAGAGGTTCGGGGAAAGAACGGCGCCGGTGAGGCGGGCGGCGTCCGAGGGAGAGGCCGCAGCCGCGATCAGCAGGACGACGACGAGCGGACAAGTGACGAGACGCATGCGGCCAGGGTGCGCCGTACAGCCCCGCACCAGGCGGCCGAGCGCCGTTCTGTGGACAGGCGCCCACGTGGAAGACAGCCGCCGCGCACGATCAGCCGCCCTGCCCGGTCAACGCCGTACTCGGACAGTCGCCCTCGTGCCGGACCAGGCATCATGGTCCGCCGACCGCCGCGCTGGAGCGGCCGGCCTCGTGCTTCAGACGCCGCGCGGGAACTGGGCCCCATGCTCGATCATCCGCCGCACCGGATCGGCCGCCGTGCTGGGTCAGCCGCCGCCGGACGCGATCAGTTGGAGAAGCCTTCCTTCGGCATCTCGAGGTCCGGCTTGGCCAGTTCCTCGACGTTGACGTCCTTGAAGGTCACGACCCGCACGTTCTTCACGAAGCGGGCCGGGCGGTACATGTCCCAGACCCAGGCGTCCTGCATCTTGACGTCGAAGAAGACGTCGCCGTTCTCGGCGGTGCGCACGTCGAGATCGACGGAGTTGGTGAGATAGAAGCGCCGCTCGGTCTCGACCACGTAGGTGAACAGTCCGACCACATCGCGGTACTCCCGGTAGAGCTGCAACTCCATCTCGGTCTCGTACTTTTCGAGATCTTCGGCGCTCATCCCGGTCCTCCTCTTCCGCTCCCCGTCGAGATCCCCGTCGAGGTCCCCATCAAGATCGCCGGCCGAGACCGGCCCTCTTCAGAGGGCACCGGCCCCGACCTCATTCTCGCGCATGTCCCCATCCTGCCCCGTCCGTAGTCCCCGCGCCGGGACCGATGTCCCATGAGTCACCCTGGCCACCGTCACGAACGAGAACCGGTGCTGGGCGCACGGCCCGTGCCGGGCCAGCGCCCGTCTGTGGCCCGGTGTGACGTACCCCTTGTGCAGGGCGAAGCCGTACTGCGGGAAGGTCTCGTCGAGACCGTGCATCAGCCGGTCCCTGGTCACCTTCGCCACGATCGAGGCCGCCGCCACGCATGCCGCGACCTGGTCGCCCTTCCAGACGGCCAGCGACGGCGCGGGCAGCCCGGCCACCGGGAAGCCGTCCACGAGGACGTAACCGGGGACGAGCCCCAGCCCGGCGACGGCCCGCCGCATGCCGGAGACGTTGCACTTGTGCAGGCCGCGCTCGTCGATCTCCCCGGGCGGGATGACGACGACGCTCACGGCCCGCGCGGTCGCCATGATCCGCTCGTGGAGACGTTCGCGGACGGCCTCAGTGAGCAGCTTGGAATCGGCCAGCCCGTCGATCCCCCGCCCCAGCACGACCGCGGCGACCACCAGCGGTCCGGCGCAGGCGCCGCGCCCGGCCTCGTCCACCCCGGCGACCGGCGTGAAGCCCCGCCGGGCCAGGGCCCGCTCGTAGCCGTAGAGTCCGGAGTCCCGCCGTACGACACTCGGGCGCGGACGATAGGCAGCTGTCATGACGAGAAGCAGATTACGCCCCATTCGGGACCCGCGATACGGCCGAAACCGCCTCCCGCGGCAAAGCCGCAGGTGAGCTCAGTGAACGACCGAGAAAGTGTCGGGACGGGACAGGAACGAGATCCGGTTCAGCGGCCAGTAGCGCAGGAACGCGCGCCCGATGATGTCGTCCTCCGAGATCGTGCCCTGGTGTCCGTCGTCCATATAGAAGCGCGAGTCGGCGGAGTTGTTCCGGTGGTCGCCCATCAGCCACACCCGTCCCTTGGGGACCTTCACGTCGAAGTCCCGGCCGGAGGGATAGACCCCCGGGTAGAGGTACTTGCCCTCCTCGTCCAGGGGCGTCCCGTTCACGGTGATGCGGCGCTTGTCGTCGCAGCACTTCACATGGTCGCCGCCGACGCCGATCACCCGCTTGATCGTGTCCTCGCCGTCCCAGCCCTTGAAGACCACGATGTCGCCGTGCTGCACGGACCCCAGCTTGTACGCGAGCTTGTTGACCACGACGTAGTCGTTGATCAGCAGCGTGTTCTGCATCGACTCCGACGGGATGTAGAACGACTGCAGGAGGAACGTGTGGATCAGCAGGGCGGCGACCACCCCGCCGACCATGTACAGGAGGGTGTCCCGCAGGCCCGAGGCCTTCTTGGCGGGCGCGTCCTTCCCCGGTTCCCCCGGCCCGGTCTCCGCCGGCCCGATCCCGGACGGCACTGTCTCCGCCGGCACCGTCTCCGGGGGTCCGGCCACGGCCGGGTCCTCGTCGACGGGACGCACGGGCCTACCCGCGCCTAAGCGGCTCTCGTCGGCCTCGCTCACTTGCTCTCGCTCTCTCCTCCGGGCTCGCCACGTCCGCCCTACCGCCGCCGCCTCAGCCTGCGCCCGAACCCGCGGCCCACCGCGACCAGCGGCACGGCCCCGGCGAAGCCCGCCACGAACGGCGCGGCTCCGGCGGCGGCCGCCTGGAGGGCCGGCTGCCCGAACGTGTCCGGGATCGGAAGGATCTTCGCCCGGTCGAACGGCCAGACGATGACGAACGCGCGCCCGATCACCTTGTCGGCGGGGATCGTACCGCCGCCCGGATCACCGGTGTGCAGGCGGGAGTCCCAGGAGAGCGAGCGGTGGTCGCCCATGACCCACAGGCGGCCCGGCGGCACGGTCACCTCGAACGGCCGGTCCGACGGCGCGTTGCCCGGGTACAGGTACGACTTCTCGTCGAGCGGCACACCGTTGACGGTGACGCGGCCCTGGGCGTCGCAGCACCTGACCTTGTCTCCGGGCACGCCGATGACCCGCTTGATGTAGTCCTTCTCCCCCGGCACCATTCCGAAGGCCGTGCCGATCCAGCGCATGGCCCCGATGACGGGGTTCGACGGCTCCTCTATCTGGACCTCGGGGTCCCAGGAGTCCACTCCGGAGAACACGACGACGTCACCGCGCGCGATGTCGCGTACGCGGTAGACGAGCTTGTTGACCAGGACCCGGTCGTTGATGAGGAGCGTGTTCTCCATCGACCCCGAGGGGATGTAGAACGCCTGGACCACGAAAGACTTGATCAGCAGGGCCAGAGCGAGAGCGACCACGATCAGAACGGGCAGCTCCCGCCAGAACGAGCCTTTCTTCTTGCCGTCCTCGGCGTTCTGCTTGACGTCTTCGGCGACCACGTCCACCCCGTCCTCGACAGGCGACTCGTGCCCGGCCCCTGTCCTCGCTAGCCAACGCTGCTGAGCCTAGATGATGTCCAGGACGGCGAGCGTCGAGGACACCGCATCCCCGGCCAAAAAGAAAGTGGCCCGCACCTGAGGCGCGGACCACCATCCCCAAGGCCCTACTTGGCGGCCGGTAGCGCCTCGCGCTTCTCGCGGATGCGGGCGGCCTTTCCGCGCAGGTCACGCATGTAGTACAGCTTGGCCCTGCGGACGTCGCCGCGGGTGACCAGGGTGATCTTCTCGATCACGGGGCTGTGGACCGGGAAGGTGCGCTCGACGCCGACGCCGTAGCTGACCTTGCGGACCGTGAACGTCTCACGGATGCCGCCGCCCTGACGGCGCAGGACGAACCCCTTGAACACCTGGATACGGGACCGGTTGCCCTCGACGACGCGGACGTGAACCTCCAGCGTGTCACCCGGGCGGAAGTCCGGTACGTCGCTGCGCAAGGCAGCCTTCTCGAGCTCCTGGATCTGCGTGTGCATGGCGGCGGTTCCTCATTGACATGAGCACGCGGAGGTCCACCCGGCCGGGCCACGGCTCGGCATCGAGGGGGACACGCGCGCTTGGCTTGATACGTCTTGTCTGCCACGTCTCGACCGGGGCTCACCCGGACATGCCGAAGGAGGCAGCAGCGATTCAGTCTGCCACATCTTCCGGCGCTTCGCGAAACGCGGCGCCCGGCGCGCCCTCCGGCGCGGCGGCGGACCGGCGTTCCCCGAACTCCTCGACGACCCGCCGGTCGTGCTTGTCGAGGCTCTCCGGGTCGAACCTGGCGGCCAGTTCCGGCCTGCGCTCCAGCGTGCGGCGCAGCGCCTCGTCCCGCCGCCACCGGGCGATCCTGCCGTGATGGCCCGACAGGAGGACCTCGGGCACCTCGTGCCCCCGCCACACGGGCGGTTTCGTGTAGACGGGGCCTTCCAGCAGGTTGGCCATCGCACCGGGGGCGAAGGAGTCGTCGGCCACCGACCGCGCGTTGCCGAGGACCCCGGGCAGCAGCCTGCCCACGGCCTCGACCATCACCAGGACGGCGGCCTCTCCCCCGGCCAGGACGTAGTCGCCGATGCTCACCTCGTCGGCCCGCAGGCGGGCGCCGTACTCGGCCACCACCCGGGAGTCGATGCCCTCGTACCGGGCGGGCGCGAACAGCAGCCACGGCTCCTTGGCGTACTCCAGCGCCACTTCCTGGGTGAACGGCCGTCCGCTCGGCGTGGGCACGATCAGCCGGGGCAGCGTGTCCTCGCCGGAGGCGGCGCGTCCCTCGCCGATCACCGCGTCGACGGCCGCGCCCCAGATCTCCGGTTTCATCACCATGCCGGGGCCGCCGCCGTACGGCGTGTCGTCCACCGTCTTGTGGACGTCGTGGGCCCAGTCGCGGAGTTGGTGCAGGTGGATGTCCAGGATGCCGCGCTCGCGCGCCTTGCCCATCAGGGAGACGTCGAGCGGGGCGAAGTACTCGGGGAAGATCGAGATGATGTCGACGCGCACGCGGCCGCTCCTACTCCGCCTCGGTGTCGAGCAGTCCGGGCGGAGGGTCGACGACCAGGATCCCCTTCCCGAGGTCGATCTCGGGCACGAGCGCCTTGACGAACGGGATGTACGCGTCGTCGCGGGACGGCCGGGTCACCACGAGAAGGTCCTGGCCGTGGTGGAGGACGTCGGCCACCTCGCCGACGCGTTCTCCCCCGGTCGTCACGACCGTCAGGCCGATGAGTTCGTGGTCGTGGAACTCGTCGGGGTCCGCCAGCGGCGGCAGGTCCGCCGAGTCGACGACGAGCAGGGTGCCGCGCAGCGCCTCGGCGGCGTCGCGGTCCGCCACGCCCTCGATGGTCAGCAGCAGGATGTCCTTGTGCCACCGGGACCGCTCGACGGTCACCGGGCCGGCCGAGGCCGGTTCGGTGGCGAGCGTCGTACCCGGGGCGAAACGCGAATCCGGGTCGTCGGTGCGCACCTCGACCGTGACCTCGCCCCGCACGCCGTGCGGACGGCCGATCCTGCCCACGACTAGCTGCACGTGCCGCCTACCTCCGCAACAATCCTTCTTCGTCACTTTCAGCCCGGGAAACCCGCACCGGGAGGCCCGTCCCGAGGCATCACCGCATCCCGCGGACCACCCTCGGAAAGCCCCGGAGGACCCCGGAAAACACACCGGGGGACCCCGGTGCGGGGTCCCCCGGGCGCGAGTATCGCCGCCAGAGCCGGCTCAGCGCGCCTCTTCAAGGTCGACCAGGTCGATCCGCACGTACTTGCCGTCCGACAGCGCGTTGACGACGGTGCGCAACGCTCTGGCCGTACGGCCGCCACGGCCGATCACCTTGCCGAGGTCGTCGGGGTGCACCCTGACCTCGAGAACGCGCCCGGTGCGAATGCGCCGGGCGCGGACCCGGACGTCGTCCGGGTGCTCGACGATGCCCTTGACCAGGTGTTCGAGGGCTTCCTCGAGCACCTCAGGCCTCGCCTTCCGGCTTCTCCTCCGCGGCCGGGGCCTCGGCGGTCTCTTCGGCCTTCACGGGCTTCCTGGCCTTCTTCGGCGTGGTGGCGGCGGCGCCGGTGTCGCCCGACAGCGACTCCCGGGCCGCGGCCTCGTACGCCGCGTGCCGGTCGGGCTTGGGCTCGGCTACCTGGAGCGGCGTGGCGGGGGCGGGCTCGCCCTTGAACTTCTGCCAGTCGCCGGTCAGCTTGAAGATCTTGAGGACCGGGTCGGTCGGCTGCGCGCCGACGCTCAGCCAGTACTGCGCCCGCTCGGAGTTCACCTCGATGCGCGAGGGGTTCTCCTTCGGGTGGTAGAGGCCGATCTCCTCGATCGCACGGCCGTCCCGCTTGCTCCGGGCGTCGGCGATGACGATGCGGTACTGCGGGTTGCGGATCATTCCGAGCCGCTTGAGCTTGATCTTGACTGCCACGGGTGTGGTCTCTCCTGCATTAGAGCGTGGGTGAGCGGTGTCTCGTCGAGTGGGGCACGACGGGAGCCCGCTCGAGGGACAGACGCGGCCGGCGGAGGTGAGAGGGCATCCGCCTGGTCACGATGTTCCAGCCTGACATTCTGCCAGATGATTGCGCATGCTCGGGCAACGACGGCCCCGCCGCCGTCCCCGTTCTCCCGCCACCCGGCAAAGGCCGCCCGAAGAAGGACCACCCGGAGAAGGACCCGGAGAGGCCGCGCCGGAGACAGGGAGACGCACGTCCCCGTGAAAGGGCGTCCCATCACGCGAACTGACCGGCGGGATCGGCCGTCCAACAGGCATGCGAGCAATCACGAGCAGGGCCGGCGTCGCGGCGGCGGCCATCCTGCTGTCCACCGGCTGCGCCCTGTCCACCGGCCACGCCGCGCACCCGGCCGCCGGGGCGTCGGCCGCCGGCACAGGCGGAGACACGGGTACGGTCTCCACCGTCCCGGCACGTACCGCCGCCCTGACACCGGCGGCGGCTCGCGGCACCGTCCGCGCGGCCTCCGCCTCCATCGCCTCCACCGCTTCCACGGCCTCCGCCGCGAAGGGGCCCGCTCGGTGCCGTACGACGGGACTGCGGGCCCGCGTCGGACGGCAGGACCCGGGGGCGGGCAACCGCTACGCGCCGCTCGTCCTGACCAACGCCTCGGGCCGGACCTGCTGGGTCTACGGCTTCGTCGGGCTCGTCCTGATCGACGGCCGGGGCGACGTGCTGCGCACCCGCACCCGGCGCGAGAGCGTGACGCCGCACCGGGTCACGCTGCGGCCCGGCGCGAGCGCGCACGCGCGGCTCCACTGGACGGTGGTGCCGACCGACCACGAGACCCGGTGCCCCGTCTCGGCCCGGCTGATGATCATTCCGCCGGACGAGGTGGCGCACCTGGAGGTCCCGTTCACCGCCTCGATCTGCGACGACGGCAGGATCGACGCCAGGCCGATGTCTCCCGGCTCCGGCCTCTGACCCGCGCTCGTTACTTCTGGCCGGGCAGCTTGAGCTTGGAGGGGTCGAAGCCGGGCGGAAGCTCCAGGCCGGGAGGCAGCTGACCACCGTTCCCGAGGTTGCCGAGCAGGCCCTTGGGCAGCTTCGGCTCGGCCGAGCCGTCCGACGACGCGTTCGCCCCGGCCTTGCCGAGCGCGGCCTTGCGGGGGTCGCCGCTGACTCGGCGGCCCTTCTTGGCCTTCTGCGCCTTCTGCTTGCGCCCTCCGGGCATCCCCGGGATGCCCATGCCCTGGGTCATCCGCTTCATCATCTTCTGAGCCTCGAAGAACCGGACGACCAGGTTGTTCACCTCGGTGACCGTCACTCCGGAGCCCTTGGCGATGCGCGCCCGGCGGGAGCCGTTGATGATCTTCGGGTCCTGCCGCTCGCCTGGGGTCATCGAGCGGATGATGGCGGCGACGCGGTCCAGGTCGCGGTCGTCGACCTGGTTGAGCTGCTCGCGCATCTGGCCCATGCCCGGCATCATGCCGAGGAGGTTCTTGATGGGCCCCATGCGGCGGACCATCATCATCTGCTCGAGGAAGTCGTCCAGGGTGAAGCCGTCGCCGGAGACGAGCTTGCCCGCCATCTTGGCGGCCTCCTGCTCGTCGAACGTCTTCTGCGCCTGCTCGATCAGGGTGAGGATGTCACCCATGTCGAGGATCCGGCCGGCCATCCGGTCGGGGTGGAAGGCGTCGAAGTCCTCGAGCTTCTCGCCGGTGCTGGCGAACATGATCGGCCGGCCGGTGACGTGCCGCACCGACAGGGCCGCACCGCCGCGGGCGTCGCCGTCGAGCTTGGTCAGCACGACGCCGTCGAATCCGACGCCCTCCATGAACGCGCCGGCGGTGCTCACGGCGTCCTGGCCGATCATCGCGTCCAGCACGAACAGGACCTCGTCCGGCGTGACCGCGTCGCGGATGTCGGCGGCCTGCTTCATCAGCTCCTGGTCGATGCCGAGGCGGCCGGCGGTGTCGACGATGACCACGTCGTGCTGCTGGCGCCTCGCGTGGTCCACCGACTGCCGCGCCACCGCGACCGGGTCGCCCACGCCGTTGCCGGGCTCGGGGGCGTACACCGCCACCCCGGCCCGCTCGGCCATGACGGCGAGCTGCTGCACGGCGTTGGGGCGCTGCAGGTCGCAGGCCACGAGCAGCGGGGCGTGCCCCTGGTCGCGCAGCCACCTGGCGAGCTTGCCGGCGAGGGTCGTCTTACCCGAGCCCTGGAGACCGGCCAGCATGATCACGGTCGGCGGGTTCTTGGCGAAGCGGAGCCGCCGCGTCTCGCCGCCGAGCACCTCGATCAGCTCGTCGTTGACGATCTTCACGACCTGCTGGGCGGGGTTCAGCGCCTGGGAGACCTCTGCGCCGCGGGCCCGCTCCTTGATCCGGGCCACGAAGTCCTTCACGACCGGCAGCGCGACGTCCGCCTCAAGAAGCGCGATACGGATCTCGCGGCAGGTCGCGTCGATGTCGGCGTCGGAAAGCCTGCCTTTGGACCGAAGGGAGGAGAAGACCGAAGTCAGCCGGTCGGAAAGCGTCTCGAACACGTGTTTGGCCAGCCTCGAAGCGAGTGGACGGGTCGGTGAACCATCAGTCTCCCCAGACTATCCGCCCGTACGGCGTTCACGCCCGCGCCGCCATGGTGAGATCGCAGGACGGCGGCGTCCGGGGTCGTCAACGGAGCGCGCCGACGTGCGACGTCAGGGCGTGCTCGACGAGCCTGATCAGGGTGCTCTTCACCGACTCCCGGTCCCGGGCGTCCGTACGGACGATCGGAATCCCGGGCGAGATCGTGAGCGCCTCCCGCAGTTCGTCCTCCGAATGGGTGTACTGCCCGTCGAAGCCGTTGACGCCGACGACGAAAGGCAGCCGCGCCTCCTCGAAGTAGTCCACCGCGGGAAAACTGTCGGCCAACCGCCGGGTGTCGACCAGCACCACCGCACCGATCGCCCCCCGCACCAGGTCATCCCACATGAACCAGAACCGATGCT
>NZ_VANP01000024.1:0-70775 GCF_005864065.1 Microbispora triticiradicis
GCGCCATCGCCGCCGCCCACACCGCCGGCATCCTCACCCTCACCGACGCCGCCGCCCTCGTCACCACCCGCGCCCGCCTCATGCACACCCTGCCCCCCGGCGGCGCCATGACCGCCATCAACGCCACCGAAACCGACATCACCCCCCACCTCGCCGCCTATGAGGGCAGGGTCACCATCGCCGCCGCCAACACCCCCACCTCCACCGTCATCAGCGGCGACCACGACGCCGTCACCCACCTCACCGAACACTTCCGGCAGCAGGGACACAAGGTCCGGGCCCTGACCGTCAGCCACGCCTTCCACTCCCCCCACATGGACCCCATCCTCGACGACTTCCACAAAGCCATCGACGGCCTGACCCACACACCCCCCACCCTCACCTTCGTCTCCGACCTCACCGGCACCACCACCCCACCCGACGGACCCGACTACTGGACAGACCACCTGCGCAACCCCGTCCGCTTCGCCGACGCCACCCGCACCCTGCACGACCACGGCGCCACCACCTACCTCGAAATCGGCCCCGACGGCATCCTCACCGGCCTGATCCGCGAGACCCTCGACGGCACACCCGGCCTGGTCGCCGTTCCCGTGCTACGCCGCGACCGGCCCGAACCCCACACCGCCGTCACCGCCGCCGCCCACACCCACACCCACGCCCACGCCACCCCCGTCGACTGGACCGCCATCCACGGCCCCGCCACCCCCGTCGACCTGCCCACCTACGCCTTCCAGCACGAACACCTCTGGCTCACCCCACCCACCCGCCAGACCGACCCCGCAGCCCTCGGCCTCACCACCACCGCCCACCCACTGCTCGGCGCCGCCCTCACCCTCGCCCACAACGACACCACCGTCTACACCGGCACCCTCTCCCTCACCACCCACCCCTGGCTCACCGACCACACCGTCTTCGACACCCCCATCCTCCCCGGCACCGCCTACCTCGACCTCGCCCTCCACGCCGCCGACCACACCGGCCACACCACCATCGACGAACTCCTCCTCCACGCCCCACTCGTCCTGCGATCGGGCCGTAAGGTCCGGGTGCAGGTGATCGTGAACGGCGCGGACGCCGACGGGAACGCGACGCTCGACGTGTACTCACGCGACGAGGGAGAGCACGGTGAGTGGACCCGCCACGCGACCGCCGTACTGACCAGGGACGACTCCGAGCCCGGCTTCGATCTGACCGTCTGGCCGCCCGAGGACGCCGTGCCGATCGAGGTGGAGAGCGTCTACGACGCCCTGACCCTGGCAGGCCTGCCGTACGGCCCGGCGTTCCGGGGGCTGCGCACGGCATGGCGGCGCGGCGGCGAACTGTTCGCCGAGGTGACGCTCCCGCAGGAGGCGGACGGCGACGTCACGGGCTACGGCGTGCACCCGGCGCTGTTCGACGCGGCCGTGCACCTGCCGGCGTGGGCCGGCCTGGCGGAGGTCCCGGAGGGGCACAACCGGCTGCCGTTCGCCTGGAGTGGGGTGCGCCTGCACGCCACCGGCGCCACCGACCTGCGGGTACGCGTCAAGCTGGGCGACGCCGGGTCGCTGTCACTGCAGGCCGCCGACCCCACCGGCGCGCCGGTCGCCTCCATCGACACCCTCACCGCCCGGCTCGTCTCCGCCGAGCAACTCAGCGTCTCCCGATCGGCGCCCGACGACAGCCTGTTCCGGGTGGAGTGGTCACCGCTCGAGCTCCAGCCGGCGGCGCGCGAGGCCTGGGCCGTGCTCGGCGACCGCGACCTCCACGAAGCCCTGCGCCAGACCGTCACCGCCTCCTACTACGACGACCTGACCGCCCTCACCGACGCCGTCGACGCCGCCGAACCCGTCCCCGACGTGATCGTCCTACCCGTCGGCTCCCACCTCCACCAGGAACACCCTGTCCGGGACGACGACACCGAGCCCGCCGATCCGGAGCGGTCCACATCCGCCACCGGCAACGAGACGGGCGATCACGGCAGGGCGGGCGGAAACCCGGTGGCGGCGGCGCATGCGGTGACCGAACGCACGCTGACCACCCTGCAGACCTTCCTGACCGACGACCGCCTGACCACCACCCGGCTGCTCGTCCTCACCCACCACGCCGTCGCCACCACCAGCCGGCAACCCATCGACCTCACCACCGCACCCGTCTGGGGCCTGGTCCGCTCCGCCCAGACTGAACACCCCGGCCGCATCCACCTCATCGACCACGACCACAACACCCCCAGCCTGCTCCCCCAAGCCGTGACCACCGCCCGCCACCACGACGAACCCCACACCGCCCTCCGCGACGGAACCCTGCTCACCCCCCGCCTCACCCCACACACCACCCCACACACTTCCGAGGACGCTCAACCGCGTGCCTGGAACCCCGACGGGACCGTCCTGATCACCGGCGGCCTCACCGGCATCGGCGCCCTGCTCGCCCACCACCTCGCCACCAACCACCACATCCGCCACCTCCACCTCATCGGCAGACGCGGCCACCACACCCCCGGCGCCGACACCCTCATCCACCAACTCACCCAAGCCGGAGCCCACGTCACCGTCACCGCCACCGACATCACCAACCCCCACGCCGTCCAAAACCTCATCACCTCCATCCCCCCCGACCACCCCCTCACCGCCGTCATCCACGCCGCCGGCATCACCCACGACACCCCCCTCCACACCCTCACCCCCACCCACCACCTCCACCCCGTCCTCGCCCCCAAAATCGACGGCGCCACCCACCTCCACCACCACACCCGCCACCACGACCTCGCCGCCTTCATCCTCTTCTCCTCCATCAGCGGCCTCCTCGGCGGCGCCGCCCAAGCCAACTACGCCGCCGCCAACACCTTCCACGACGCCCTCGCCCACCACCGCCACACCCAGAACCTCCCCGCCACCAGCCTCGCCTGGGGACTATGGGCCCACACCAGCACCCTCACCGCCGGACTCACCTCGGTGGACCAGGCGCGGATCAGGCGGACCGGGCTCCGGCCGCTGACCGCGGACCAGGCACTCGCCCTCTTCGACGCCGCCGCGTTCAGAGACGCCGGCCTGCCCCTGGTCGTCCCGACCGGTCTCACGTCCACCGCGGAGGCGCCGCCGCCCCTGCTGCGGGGAGTCGTCCGGCAGGCCCGCCGCGCCGCGCGCGGCGCGGCGTCCGCGGGTTCCTCCCCCACCGCCCGGCTCACCGGGCTTACCCCCGAGGAGCGGAGCGCGGCCCTGCTCGACCTGGTCCGCACCGAGGTCGCCACCGTCCTCAGCCACCCCGACCCCCACACCATCCCCCCCGACCGCCCCCTCATCGAACTCGGCCTCGACTCCCTCACCGCCGTCGAACTCCGCAACCGCCTCACCACCACAACCCACCTCCGACTCCCCGCCACCCTCACCTTCGACCACCCCACCCCCGAGGGCATCGCGGCGTACCTCGACCGTGAGCTGCCCGGCTCCGCCGAGGACCCGGCCGGTGCGGCCCGCCGTACCGGATCAGCTCCGGCGGGAGGGCTCGCCGCGCTGCACCGCCGCATGCACGAGACGGGCAAGCACGACGAGGCGGCGGGGCTGCTGGTCGCGGCATCGCACGTACGCGAGCACTTCGCCGCGCCGGACCGGGACCGGCACGCGCTGCCCCCGGTCAGGCTCGCGACCGGGCCCGGCCGCGTCTCCGTGGTCTGCTTCCCCGCGCTCAGCGCGATCTCCGGGCCGCACGAGTACTCCCGGTTCGGGCAGGCGTTCCGGGACGACCGGAACGTGTACGTCGTGCCGTCGCCGGGGTTCACCGACGGGGAGGACGACCTGCTGCCCGGCTCGCTGGAGACGCTGATCCAGATGAACGTCGAGGGCCTGCGCCGGTGCGTGGCCGACGACGAGCCGTTCGTGGTCGTCGGCCGTTCCATGGGCGGCGCCGTGGCGCACGCCGTGACCCTCGCCCTGGAGGAGCAGGGCCTTCGACCGGCGGGGCTGGCGCTGATCGACAGCTACCCGATCGACGCCTCCGCCCAGGAGGGCATGGAGTGGTGGCAGGGCGCCATGATCGGCGGCATGCTCGAACGCATCGACCGCTTCGACATGACGCTGCACGACACCAGGCTGACGACGATGGGCGCCTACAACCGGTTGTTCATCGGCTGGCAGCCGAAGCCCCTGGACACGCCGATCCTGCTGCTGCGGGCCGTGGAGCCGCTGCGCGGCACCACGGTCGACCCGGCCGATCCAGCGCGCTGGCAGGCGTACTGGCCGGTGTCGCACGAGACGGCCGACATCCCCGGCGACCACTTCACCACGCTGGAGGAGCACGCGGGCACGACCGCGGAGGCGATCCGCACCTGGATCGGCACGCTCCGCCTCGACGAGCCGGCGGCGTGAGCCGTCCCTCGGCCGCCGGGACAGGTCAGATCAGGCGGAGGCGGTCCCGTCCGCGCCGGCGGCTCTTCCCGCGCGGGGCAGGACCCGCTGGACGGCCTCGCGGGAGCCGGTGACCTGCAGACCCTGCTCCTCGGCGTCGTCGAGGGCGACGCTGCCGCTGAAGAGCGCGAGGACGCGCGGTGGCGGGCCGGTGATCGTCGCGTCGGCGTCCGGGTCGGCTCCCAGGCGGAGCGAGACCCGGCCGCCGTCGGCGTCGATCACCACCGCCTGGTCCCCGGCGCGGACTTGGATCGAGACCGAGGGCCGATCGGGTTCGTGGTCGGCGAGGAACATCCGGACCGGCAGGCGCAGCCACTGGCCGAGAAAGGCGTCCTCGGGCCGGTAGTCGCGCATCAGGGGCACGCCCCAGCGGCCGAGCGCGGAAAGGACCGGCTCCAGTTCGCCTCCGCGATCGGTGAGCCGGAACAAGGTGGTGGCGATCGGAGGCGGGGCGTCCTCGCGTTCCACGAGACCGGCGGCCTCCATCTCGCGCAGACGGTCCGCGAGCAGGTTCGTGGCGATTCCCGGCAGCCCGGAGCGCAGGTCGGTGTAGCGGGAGGGACCACGGGCCAGAAGCTCACGAACGATCAACAGCGTCCACCGATCACCGATGACGTCGAGGGCCTTGGCCACGGAGCAGTACTGACCATAGGAGCGCACGCCGCCAGCCTACCAGGAGCGCTTGAGAGAATCACACACTCGCTTGACTTTCTTGTCTAAGCACTTTAGAAGTACGTCCATGGCTTCTCTCGACAGGCGGGCCGCCGCCGCGGACGCGGATCCGTCCTCAGGCCCGCCCCCCTTCGCCCCGCCCCCGGGCGCCGGTCACCCACGTGCCGTCTTCGCCGTGCTGGCGCTGGCGGTGTTCGTCTCCACGCTCGACGTGTTCATCGTCAACATCGCCGTCCCGGCGATTCAGGCCGACTTCGCGCACTCCACCGTGGCCGACGTGTCCTGGGTCCTGAACGCCTACGCGATCGTCTTCGCCGCTCTGCTGGTGCCCGCCGGCAAACTCGGCGACGTCGTCGGCCGGCGCCGGGTCTTCACGGCCGGCCTGCTCGCGTTCGGCCTGGGTTCGGCCCTGTGCGCGGTCGCACCGTCCCTCGGGTTCCTCATCGCCGCCCGCGTCCTGCAGGGAGCCGGAGCCGCCGCGATCACCCCGGCCTCACTCGGCCTTCTGCTGCCCTCCATCCCACCGCGGCGCCGGGCGGCCGCGATCGGCGCCTGGTCCGCCCTGGGCGCGGTGGGCGCCGCCTCGGGCCCGTCACTGGGCGGGCTCCTCACTCAGGTCGGCTGGCACTGGATCTTCATCGTCAACGTTCCCCTGACCGTGATCGTGCTCGCCGGCGCGTATCGCGTGCTGCCCGAGATCCGCGATCCCGCCCGTCCGCCGCTGCCCGACGGTCTCGGCACCGTCATCCTCGTCGCCGCCGTCTCCCTCGCCAATCTCGGCCTCGTCCAGGGGCACTCGTGGCACTGGGACGGACGGGTGGTCGGCTGCTTCGCCGCCGCCGTCGTGCTCGCGGCCGTGTTCGCGGCGCGCTCCCGGCGTCACCGCGCCCCGGTCCTGGAGCTGAGCATCGTGCGCGTCCCGGCGTTCGCGCTGTCGAGCCTGTCGGCGGCCCTGTTCTCCGCCGCGTTCTCGGCGATGCTGCTCGCCAACGTGCTCTTCCTCACCGGGACCTGGCACTACTCGATCCTGCGGGCCGGGCTGGCCCTGACTCCCGGACCCGTCGCGGCCGCGGTGTGCGCGCCGTTCGCCGGCAGGCTCGCGCAGCGCGTCGGGCCCGGACTCGTCGGCGGCGCGGGCGCCCTGCTGTTCGGAACCGGTTCGGTGATGTGGGTCGCGTTCATCGGAGCGGAGCCCGCCTACTGGTCCCTGTTCCTCCCCGCCATGCTCATCGGCGGCAGCGGAGTGGGCCTGGCCCTGCCCGCGTTCACGATCGCCGCCACCTCCACCCTGGCGCCACGGACGCTGGCCACCGGCATCGGCGCCCAGACCATGTTCCGCCAGATCGGTTCGGCCCTCGGCGTCGCCGCCTTCGTCGCCGTCTTCGGCACCCCCACAGCGTCCACCGTGATCGGCGCCCACGACGACGTCCGGTGGTTCATGATCGCCACCGCGGCGGGCGCCGCCCTCGCCCTCGCACTCATCCGCCGGCCACGCCCCGGCGCGACCGGCACGCCGGATGCGGCCGACCGGCACCCGGCCGGCTGACGACACGATCAGGAGAAGAGACATGAACGGTGAGATCGCGGCGCTCTCCCAGGTGGCCACGTGGCCGAACGCGGACCGGCGCGTCAAAATCGTGCTGGCGAACCAGTTCAGGGCCGCCGGGCTCGACATGGAGGGGTTCGAGTTCTTCTCGGACCTGTCGTCCCGGACGCCGGGCGACGGGCTCCTGCTGGCGCTCGCCGGCGCCTTCCAGGCCCGTCTGGACGGCCAGGCCGGGGCGGCGATCGCCAAGCTCGACGCCGCCACCTCCCTGGACCTCGGGCTGCCCCACTACTATCGCGGAACCTCCCTGGCCGGCCTGCCCGGATGCGCGGGCCGCGCGGAGACCGTGGTCGCGGACCTGGAGTTCGTCCTCATGGTCAAGGACCAGTTCCCGCCGGGCTTCATGCGGCCCGTCCACGCCGCGCTGTCACGCGCGTACGACCTGCTCGGCCGCACCGAGGAGGCCGCACGGGCGCGCGGGCGCGCCGGTGACCCGGCCACCGACCACCTGATCACCGACCACTGGGGGAGCCCCGAAGACGGGTTCCGTTTCGTCCCCCGGCGCATGGTCGAACACGCACCGGGCGTCCACGTGGCGCAGGGTTACGACTTCGCCGATGTCGGCTTCGTCCTCACCGGCACCGGGGTGGTCGCCGTCGACGCCGCGAGCACACCCGAGCACGCGGCCGCGGCCCTCCGCGACCTTCGCGAGATCACCGACCTGCCGGTCACGCACGTGATCCTCACGCATGCCCACTGGGACCACATCGGCGGACTCGAGGCGCTCACGGCCGACGGCGCCGAGGTGATCGCCCAGGCGAACTTCCCCCACGAACTCGCGCTCCAGAGCTCCGGCCCGCCGCCGCTCGGCTACTACCTCCCGATCGGGCACGACCGCCGCGCCCGGGTCGAGCCCGATCGGCTCGTGCACGACGTGGAGAAGCTGACGATCGGCGGAGTGGACTTCACCCTCGTCCCGGTTCCGGGAGGCGAGACCGAGGACGGGCTGGTCGTTCACCTCCCAAGCCTGGAAGTGGCCTTCATCGGCGACATGTGCATGCCCTATCTCGGCGCGCCGACCCTCGCGGAAGGCTCCCCGCAGGGCCTGTTCCAAGCCATGCAGACGGTCATGGACCTGCACCCGCGCAAGCTCGTCCACGGGCATCCCGCGCTGACCGAGAACTACACGATCGAGGCCTTCCCCGGGCTGCTGGCGGCGCTGCGCGACCTGGAGGGGGTCATCACGGCCGGAATCTCGGACGGTCTGACGCTCACCGAGATCCTTCGGCTCGACCATCTTCCGGCGAGCCTCAGGGACCATCCCGCCTCGGTCATGCCCTACCTGGTCACCCGCGACAACTTCATCCAGCGCGTGCACCGCCAGCGGACCGGATACTGGCACCGGAGCGGTGAGGGAGTCGAGCGCTTCACGTCCGGCGAACTGTCGGCCGCCGTGGACCTGCTGGGCGGCGGGAGCGCCTCGGCCTTCGTCACGGCGGGACTCGAACTCGCCCGGCGCGGCGAGCACCCACTGGCCCTGCACATCGTCGACCTCGGCCTGCTCAGCCACCCCGGCGTTCCCGAACTCGCCGGCCTGCGGCAGAGCCTGCTGCAGTCGATGGTCGCGCGGAACCAGATGCTCAACCCGTTCAAGTTCATGCACTACGCCTCGCTCGCCGGCCTCGAACTGAGACCGACCGGCTGATCCCGCACTCGGCGGCGCCGGACGTGAAAGTTTCGGGTGCCCTGGGCGGGGCGGACGGCCGGGGGCGAGGTCACCGCGGGTGGGTGAGCCGGCGGGGCGGGCCGGGCGTTGCCCCCGTCCCCGGACCGCGTCTATGGTCCGGGGACGCCCGAAGCCGAAGATCGACGCTCCGCCTCCGCGGCCACGTGACGCCAACGCTTCGCCTGGTTCCTCACCGCGGCCCCCGTCCGGTCCTGGCCGGCGGGGCGGCGCCGATCGCGGCCCCGCCCGTCCCGTCCACCCAGGTGAGGCACCCATGAGACGCATGCGCGCGTGGTTCACGGCGCTCGGCACGGCCGTCCTGACGATCGCCGGGCTGATCATGCCCGCACCGGTCTTCGCCGCCCCCGCGACGCTTCGCCCCGGCGTCCTGTGGTACGACACGGCGGGCAACCGGCTGCAGGCGCACGGCGCCGGGGTCTTCAAGGTCGGCTCGACGTACTACATGGTCGGCGAGGACAAGACCGCGGGCGCGACGTTCACCGCGGTCGCCTGCTACTCCTCGACCGACCTGGCCACCTGGACCCGGCAGGGCAACGCGCTGAGCCGGCAGAGCAGCGGAGACCTCGCCGCCGGGCGCATCGTGGAGCGGCCGAAGGTGATCTACAACTCGTCGACCGGCCAGTACGTGATGTGGGTGCACATCGACAACTCCTCCTACGGGGACGCGCGGGCCGGGGTGGCCACCAGCCCGACACCGTGCGGGCCGTACACCTACCGCGGCTCCTCGCGTCCGCTCGGGTTCGAGAGCCGGGACCTGGGCCTGTTCAAGGACGACGACGGCACGGCGTACCTGCTGACCGAGGACCGTGCCCACGGCCTGCGCATCGACCGGCTGTCCGCCGACTACACCCAGGCGGTGAGCACGACGGCGGTGCTCGCCGACCTGGAGTCCCCGGCGATGGTCAAGGTGAACGGACGATACTTCCTGTTCGCCTCGCACCTGACGGGCTGGTCCACCAACGACAACGCGTACGCCACCGCGTCCTCCCTGTCCGGGCCGTGGAGCGGCTTCACCACGTTCGCCCCCAACGGCAGCCGCACGTTCGACTCCCAGACCTCCTCCGTCGTGCCGGTCACGGGGTCGTCGGGCACCACGTACGTCTACGTCGGCGACCGGTGGAACCCGAACGACCTCAACAGCTCGACGCCCGTCTGGCTGCCGCTCACGATCAGCGGTTCCACCGCCTCGATGAGCGCGTTCTACGACTCCTGGACCATCGACACGGCGACCGGCACCTGGGCGGCCACGTCGACTCCGCCGCAGAGCTTCACGCTGGTCGGCGCCCAGTCGGGGCGCTGCCTCGACGTCGCCGGCGGGGCCGCGAACAACGGCTCGACCCTCCAGATCTACGACTGCAACGGCGGCGCGGGCCAGAAGTGGTCGCTGACCTCCTCCGGGGAACTGCGCACGTTCGGCGGCACGAAGTGCCTCGACGTGTTCGACCAGCGGACCACGGCGGGCGCCCCGGTGGGCATCTGGGACTGCAACGGCGGCGCCAACCAGAGGTGGACGGTCAACTCCAGCGGCACCGTCGTCGGCGTCCAGTCGGGCCTGTGCCTGGACGTGAACGGCAACCAGACGGCCAACGGCACCAAGGTGCAGATGTGGACGTGCAACGGCGGCGCGAACCAGCGGTGGACCCGCACCTGAGACCCCGCCGTACCTGAGACCTCGCGGCCCCGCGCCCGAGCCCGGCGCCGGATACCCGGCCCGGGCCCGGACGCGCGGGCGGGTCACGGGGGTCACGGCCGGTCAAGGCGGGTTACGGCGGGATCGCCTCGATCGCGGACCTCAGGCGGCGCAGCGCGGGCCCGAGGTCGTCCAGGGGCGGCGTGGCCAGCGCCAGCCGGATCGCGGGGGGACTCCAGGCGCCGGTGGCGAACGCGTCGGCGGTGGACACGAGGATCCCCTCCTCCGCGAGCACGGCCGCCACATGGTCGGGACGCTGGTGCGGCTCCAGGCCGAGCCAGACGATGTACGACCCGGGGTGGGCGACGACGTCCATGCCGCCGAGCGCCGCCCGGGCGATGCCCTGCCGGGCGGCGGCGTCCCGCCTGCGGGCCTCCTCCAGCCGGGTGACCGTGCCGTCCGTGATCCAGCCGGTGGCGAGCGCGGTGACGAGCCCCGGCGCGCTCCACGCGGCCGAGCGCAGGCTCCTGGTGACGGCCCCGGCGAGCCGTCCGGGCACCACGGCGAAGCCGAACCGGAGCCCGGCCGCCACGTTCTTGGACAGGCCGGCGACGTAGCAGGTGCGCTCCGGGGCGAGGGCCCGCAGCGGAGGGGGCGGCGCGGCGTCGAGGAACGCGTACGTGCCGTCCTCGACGATCAGGCAGCCGGCGGCGCGGGCGATCTCGACGACGCGGGCGCGCCGCTCCCGGTCGAGGACCCAGCCGAGCGGGTTGTGCAGGGTGGGCATCGCGTAGATCGCGCGGACGGGCCGCGTGCGGCACAGCCGGTCGAGCGCGACGAGGTCGGGGCCCGCCGGGGTCACGGGCACCGGCGCGAGGTCGAGGCCGTGCGCCGCGGCGAGGAGCCTGATGCCGGGGTAGCTGAGCGCGTCGACGGCCAGCACGTCGCCGGGCCTGGTCAGCGCGCGCAGCACGGCGTCGAGCGCCTGCTGGGTCCCGCCCGTCAGCAGCACGTCGTCCGGCGCGGCGTCGATCCCGCGGTCGAGCAGGTAGGTGGCCACGACCGCGCGGTCGTGGCGGCGTCCGCCCGGAGGGTGCTGGCGGAGCAGCGACTCGACGTCCCCCGACGCGGCGAGGGTCCGCAGGGCCAGGCGCAGCGCGCCGGCCTGGTCCGGGGCCAGCGGCTGGTTGAACGACAGGTCGGCGACGCGCGGCACCGGCAGGGCGCGTGACGGTTCCGGCCCGTCGTAACCGGACCGGTGCCGGACGAACGTGCCGCGCCCCGGCTCCCCCACGACGAGCCCCATCGCCGCCAGTTCGGCGTAGGCGCGGGTGGCCGTGCCCAGCGCGATCCGCCGTTCGCGGGCGAGATCGCGGTGCGCCGGGAGCCGGGCTCCCGGCGGGAGCGCGCCGGAGCGGATCGCCGCCGCGAACTCGTCGACGATCCCCTTGTAGGTCGGTGGCCGCATGCCGGGTGAGCCCTGTATCTGGGACGATTTCTGGATCGTCCCAGATTACGGTTCCTAGGCTCGGTGCGACCACCTCCCCGCGTACGGAGCGAACGGAGCCCCGGGCATGACCATCCACGTGGAGCGGAACGACCACCTGGCGACGATCACGATCGACCGGGAACGCAAGCTCAACGCGCTCGACTATCCGGCCGTCGACGAGCTGCTCGCCGCGCTCGACCGGCTCGACGCCGACGACGCGGTCCGCGTGGTCGTGCTGACCGGCGCCGGCAGCAGGGCGTTCAGCGCCGGGGCGGACATCCCCTCCCTCGCGGCCAGCGTCGCGGGCGGGACCGAGCGCGCCCTGCGTGAGATCGTCCGCCGTGGTCACGCGCTGACCCGGCGGATCGAGGAGTTCCCCAAACCCGTGATCGTCGCGGTCAACGGGCTCGCCTACGGCGCCGGTTGCGAGATCGTCGAAGCCGCCCCGCTCGCGCTCGCCGCCGAGCACGCGGCGTTCGCCAAACCCGAGATCACCCTCGGGTTCCCTCCGCCGTTCGGCGGTTCCCAGCGGCTGCCGCGCCACGTGGGCCGCAAGCGCGGCCTGGAGATGATCCTGACCGGCGATCCGATCCCCGCCGCCAGGGCCGCCGAGATCGGACTGGTCAACGCCGTCGTGCCCGCCGCCGACCTGCTCGGCGCCGCGCGGGACCTGGCCGGCCGGATCGCCCGGCACGCGCCGACGGCCGTCGCGGCCTGCCTTCGGTCGGTCACCCGGGGGATCAACCTGCCGATCGACGAGGGGCTGGCGGTCGAGGCTGCCTGCTTCGCCGCCACCGTGCCCACCGACGGAGTGCGGGACGGCCTGCGCCGGTTCCTCGACCGCTCCGACCGGCCCTGAGGGCCGCAAGAGCCGGCCGCACGAGCCAGCCACACGAGCCGACCGCACGAGCAGGCCGCACGAGCAGGCCGCACGAGCCCGGCGGTGGGGACGCGACGCGGCCGGCGCCGCGCCCCCGCAGCGCCCCCTCCCCGCGCTCCTTGGCGGCTGCCTCAGCCGCTGAGCTGCTGCAGGATGCCCAGACGGTCGGGGAGCACCTCGTACTCCACGATCCTGCCGTCGCGGAACCGGATCGTGCTGATGCTCTGGCCGCTGAAGCGGCGTCCGCTCGGCGGGGCGCCGAACACCTCGCCGCGCTGCACGCCCTCGATGGTCCAGTAGACGACGACCCGGTCGCCCTCGGCGACGGTGTCCGTCACGGTCGCGGTCACGCCTTCGACCGCCGAGCGCAGCCAGGTGATGTGCTGGACGAACCCCGCCCGCCCGAGGTTGCCCCCGGCGGGCACCGCGCCGTCCGTCGCCTCGTCGGCGACGATCTCGTCGAGGACGTCGAGCCGCCCCTGCGAGACGACCTCCTCGTAGAAACGCCTGGCCACCGTACGGTTGATCTCGGTGGTGCTCGTCTCCGTCGTGCTCATCGGCGGTCTCCTTCTCCTGTCGGTAGCTGTGGTCGGTACGTGCGGGTCACGGGCGTACGGGCGGCAGCGGGAGGATGCCGAGGCTCGCGTCGAGGCCGCCGTCGACGACCAGGGCGGTCCCGGTGACGTACGACGCGGCGGGCGAGGTGAGGAACCAGACGGCCTCGGCCTGCTCGCGGGGCTCGGCGAACCGCTGGAGCGGGATGCGGCGCTCGATCTCGGCGGTGAGCACGGGGTCCCGGCGCACCCCGGCGTTGATCCGCGTCCAGGTGAGCCCCGGGGCGAGGGCGTTGACCCGGATGCCGTCGGGCGCGTGGTCGATGGCCGCGGCGCGGACGAGGTTGATCAGCGCGCCCTTCGACGCGTTGTACGCCCAGTTGCCGGGGTCGGCGCGCAGCCCGGCCACGGACGCGGTCACCACGACCGCCCCGCCCCCGGCGGCGCGCAGGGCGGGCACGGCGGCCCTGATGCCCAGGATCGGGCCCCGGAGGTTGACCGCGAAGATCCGCTCCGCGGCCTCCACCGCCCCCGGGGACTCCCACGGCCGGGTGCCGCCGATACCGGCGTTGAGCACGACCGCGTCGAGGCGGCCGAACTCGCGGACCGCCAGCTCCACAGCGGCGTGGTTGGTCTCCTCCCGCGACACGTCGCCGGCCAGAGTCAGCACGCCGTCGAGCCCCGCGAGCTCCTTGAGCGCGTATTCGTCGTGGTCCACGGCGAGCACCGCGACGCCGCGCTCCGCGTACAGCTCGGCGGTGGCCCGGCCGATGCCCGACCCCGCGCCCGTCACGAGGACGGCGCGCGGACCCGGGCCGGCCGAGGAGTCGGAGGAGCCAGAGGAGGGGTTGGGCGAGGTCATGGGGCCTCCAGGTTGAGGGCGGCGTGCGGGAGTGCTCCCGCCGTACGCCCCGCGTCGATCCGCGGGACGGCGGCGAGCAGTTCTGCGGTGTAGGCGGCGCGCGGGGCGCGGAAGACGTCGGCGACGGCGCCGGTCTCGACCAGCCTTCCGTCCTTCATCACGGCCACGCGGTCGCAGACCTGGCGGACGACGCCCAGATCGTGCGAGATGAACAGCAGCGTGACCCCCGCCTCGCGCCGCAGCTCGGCGAGCAGGGCCAGGATCTGCGCCTGCACGGTGACGTCGAGCGCGGACACCGGCTCGTCGCAGACGATCACCTCGGGGCCCGGGGCGAGCGCGCGGGCGATCGCGACCCGCTGGCGCTGGCCGCCGCTCAGCCGGGCGGGCACGCGGTCCAGCAGGGCGGGGTCGAGCCCGACCCGGCCGAGCAGCGCGGCGACCCGCTCACGCCTGCGGCGTCGCGGCATCCTCCCCGGCACCGCCTCGCCGACGACCCGCTCGACCGTGAAGCGCGGGTCGAACGAGCTCAGCGGGTCCTGGTCGACGAGCTGGATCCGGGAGCGCCGCGGGCGCCGGTCACGCTCGCGCAGCCCGCTCCACGGCTCGCCGTCGAGCAGCACCGTCCCGGCGTCGGGGACGATCTCCGCCAGCACGATCCGCGCGGTGGTGCTCTTCCCCGACCCCGACTCGCCGACCAGGCCGAGCGCCTCCCCCGCGCGCAGGTCGAACGACACGTCGCCGACGGCCGTACGCCACGATCCGTCCGGGGAGCGGTAGCGCTTGGTGACGCCCCGCACCGAGACGACGGCATGGTCCCTCACCCGGGCCGGCGCCGCCGGCGCTCGGGAGGCGGTGGCGGGCCGCGCCCGCCCGGGGTGGAAGCAGCGGACCATCCGGTCCTGCCCGTCCTCCCCGTACGACACGGGGGGCGGCGGCTCGGAGCGGCAGCGGTCGTCGGCGAGCGCGCAGCGCGGGGCGTACGGGCAGCCGGTGGCGGCCGCGGGTCCGGTCCGGACGATCGGCAGCCCTCGCACCGGACCGCCGCCCGGGTTGTCCGGGCCGTCCAGGCCGGGCACGGCCGCCAGCAGGTCGGCGGTGTAGGGGTGGGCGGGAGACGCCAGCAGGGCCGCCGCCGGTCCCCGCTCCACGACCACGCCCGCGAACAGGACGGCGATCTGGCCGGCGAGCCGGGCGACGACCGCGAGGTCGTGGCTGATGAGCAGCAGCGCCGTGCCCCGCCGCCGCCGCTCCTCCAGCAGGCCGAGCACCTGCGCCTGCACGGTGACGTCGAGTGCCGTGGTGGGCTCGTCCGCGATCAGCAGGGCGGGTTCGGCCGCGATGGCGGAGGCGATCAGCGCCCGCTGCCGCAGGCCGCCGGACAGCTCGTGCGGATACTGCAGGAACCTCACGTGCGGGTCGGGCACCCCGGCCTCGGCGAGCAGCCGGATCACCTGGTCGTCGAGGTCGTCGCGGCGCGCCAGGCCGTGCACCTCCAGGGCCTCCGCCACCTCCAGGCCGACCCGGCGGAGCGGGTCGAGCGAGGTCAGCGCGTCCTGCAGGACGTAGCCGATGCGGCGGCCGCGCAGCCGCCGCCACTGCCCGCCGCCCAGCGTGCGCAGGTCCCGTCCCTCGAAGGTCAGCGTCCTCGCGGTCACCCGGGCGCCCGCACCGGCGAGGCCGAGCAGCGCCCGGGCCGTGACGCTCTTGCCCGATCCCGACTCGCCCACCACCGCGAGGCACTCCCCCGCGCGGAGGGACAGGTCGACGTCCCGTACGGCCGGTACGACGCCGCGCCGGGTGGCGAAGCCGACCGAGAGCCCCGCCACCTCCAGCAGCGGCGCGGAGGGGTGGTCGCCGCTCATCGGACCTCCCGTCCTTCGTAGCGGGCCTGCAGGGCCCGCCCGGCGACGGTGGCGGACAGCACGGTCAGCGTGATGGCCGCCCCCGGGAACAGGGCGAGGGTCCAGCTCACGTCGAGGTAGTCGCGCGACTGGGCGAGCATCGCGCCCCACTCGGGGGCGGGGGGCCGCGGGCCGAGCCCGAGGAAGCTCAGCGACGCCCCGGCGATGAGCGCGGTGCCGACGTTGACCGTGGCCAGGATCAGCAGGGGCGCGACGACGTTCGGCGCGATGTGCCGCAGCAGGATCCGCGCCGGGGCAAGGCCGAGGCCGACCGCCGCCCGCACGTACGGCGAGCCGCGGACGACCAGCGCCTGCGCGCGCACGACCCGGGCGAACCCCGGCGCGAGGGCGACGGTGATGGCCAGGGCGGCGTTGCGGGTGCCGGGCCCGAGGACGGCCACGACGAGCAGGGCCATGAGGACGGCCGGGAACGACAGCAGCACGTCGGCCAGCCGCATGGCCGCCTCGCCGGCGACGCGGCCGCCCAGCGCGGCGAACAGCCCCCAGGCGGCGCCCGCGACGCCGGCGAGCAGGGTGGAGCCCACGCCGACGAGCAGCGACGGCCGCGTGCCGAAGACCAGCCGGGCGAGCACGTCACGGCCGAGCTGGTCGGTGCCGAGCGGGTGCCCCTTCATAGGCCCGCGCAGCGCGAGCGCCGGGTCCACCCGGTCGGGCGCGTGGGCGAACAGGCCGGGGAAGGCCGCGGCCAGGCAGACGAGCGCGAAGAACGCGACGGCCAGCGCGACGCCCGGCCGGGGCAGCCCCACCTTCCGCAGGCCGGCCCACGCGGGCTCGTACGGCCCGCCGGCCGCCGCGTCCTGGACCGCGCTCACGCCGCCGCCCCGATCCGCGGGTCGGCGAGCCCGTAGAGCAGGTCGACGACGATGTTGATCAGGGAGAAGGTGAGCGCGGAGAGCACCACCACACCCGTCACGACCGGGAAGTCCCGGCCGCGCACCGCCGCCACCACGACGTGGCCGAGGCCCTGCCGGGCGAAGACCGTCTCCACGACCACGGTGCCGGCGAGCAGTTCCCCGAGCACCCAGCCGGAGAGCGTGAGCACCGGCAGCGCGGCGTGCCGCAGCGCGTGGCGCACGCGGATGCGGTGCTCGGTGGCGCCGCGTGCCCGGGCGGTCAGCGCGAACGGCTGGTCCAGGGCGCGTTCCAGCCCTTCCCTGGTCACCTGGGCCAGCACCCCGGCGATGGGCAGCGCGAGCGCGGCGCACGGCAGCACCAGCTCGGCCGGGCCGTCGTCGCCGATCACGGGGAACCAGCCCAGGTGGAAGGAGAAGGCGGCCAGCAGCAGGATGCCGATCCAGAAGTTCGGCGTCGAGATCGAGCAGAACTCGGCGGCGCGCGACAGCGCCCGCAGGCGCGGCCGGCCGGCCGTGAGCGTGGCGAGCGCCACCGCGAGGCCGAAGCCGAGGGCCGCCGCCCCCGCCGCGAGCGCCAGGGTGGCGCCGATCTGCTCGCCGATCACCTGGCTCACCGGCCGGCCGAGCTGGTAGGAGCCGCCGAGGTCGGCGCGCAGGAGCCGGCCGAGGAACAGGGCGTACTGCACGACGATCGGCTCCCGCAGGCCGTACTCCGCGCGGATCGCGTCCAGCACCTGGGGTGTGGCGTTGGCCTGGACCCCGCCCGCGATGACGCGGGCGGGGTCGCCGGGCACCAGCCGCATCCCGGCGAAGGCGAACGTGGCGGCGCCCCACAGCACGAACAGGGTCAGCGCCAGCCTGCGGGTCAGCCGGCGGGCCAGCGGCGGCACGGGATCACGCCCCCAGCCACACGCCGTGGAAGACCGGGTAGGTCTGGGCGTCGAAGGCGACGCCGCGCGCCTTGGCGGAAAAGGCGGTGAGCTGCACCGGCGTGTAGAGCGGCAGCACGTACGCCTGCCGGAGCACCTCGTGCTGGACGGCGGCGTAGTCCTTCGCGGCGGTGGCCGGATCGGACGTCTCCGCCGCCTCCTCCACCCAGGTGTCGATCCGCGGCGAGTCGACCAGCGCGACGTTGCCGCCGGCCTTGGCGTAGGTGTTGCCCGAGGCGAACGCGAAGCGCAGCACATCGGGCGTGGGCCGGGCGAAGCTGACGTCGACGAGGTCGTACTCGCCGCCGATGAGGTATTTGCTCACGAACGCGCCGGTGTCCACGGCCGGTCGCTCGATCTTGATGCCAGCGAGCTTGGCCTGGGCCTGGACGCCCTCGGCGAGCACGTCGCGCTGCTCCTTGTTGCCCTCCGCCCAGTAGGGCCAGGTGAGGGCGAGGGTCCTGCCGTCCTTGACGCGGTAGCCGCCGGGACCCTTCTTCCAGCCCGCCTCGTCGAGCAGCCGCTCCGCCGCGGCGAGGTCGTAGGACGCCAGTTCGCTCTCGGCCGTCGCGTCGTAGGCCGCGGTCGTGCGGCTCAGCGGGTTGCGCGCGACGGGGAACCGGCCGAAGTAGATGTTCTTCACCAGTTCGGCGACGTTCACGGCGGCCGACAGGGCGCGGCGCACGCGCACGTCCTTGAGCGGCCCGCGGGTCTGGTTCAGATAGAGGTTGTAGTTCAGGCCCGGCGTCTCCTGCACGGTGAGATCGAATCCCCCGAGCGACCGCAGTCTGCCGGCGTTGACCGGCGGGACGCCCGCGATCGCCTGGACCTGCCCGCTGGTGAGCGCGCCGTACCGGGTGGCGTCCTCGGGGACGAACTCGAACACGAGGCCGTCGAGATAGGCCGCGCCCTGGTGGGACGCACCGGCGGGCGGCGAGGCGTAGGCGGCGTTCTTGCTCAGCGTGACCCGCTTGTCCTTCTCCCAGGAGACGTAGGAGAAGGGGCCGGTGCCGACCGGGCGGTAGTCCGCGACCGGCTTGGCCAGCGCCGCCGGGCTCTGGATGCCCAGGTACGGCACCGACAGGGCCTGCAGGAACGGGGTGAACGGCCGCTTCAGCGTCACCTCGACGACGTGGTCGTCCACCACCCGCGACTTCTCGTACGGCGCGATCAGCGACGCGGCGTAGGCCGACTTGGTGGCCGGGTCCACCACGTGGTCGAGCGTCGCCTTCACCGCCTCGGCGGTGAACGGCGTGCCGTCGTGGAAGGTGACGCCGTCCCTGAGGGTGAACGTGTAGGTCCGTCCGTCTCCGGACACGGCCCACTTCGTGGCGAGCCAGGGCCCGAAGGTGGCGGGACCGGTCTGGACGACCAGGGAGTCGAAGATGTTGCGGTCGATCAGGCCGGTCACCGCGGTGGCCGCCACCGCGGGGTCGAGCGACACCTGCGTGCCGGCGAGCGCGTAGGTGAGGGTGCCGCCGGCCACCGGGCCGGCCGCGCCGGCCCGTCCGGCGGACGGCTCGTCCCGTCCGCCTGTCGTGACGACCAGGACGAGGACGATGGCCGCGGCCACGACCAGGGCGGCCGCCACGACCGCCGGACGCCTGGACCGCAGGCTGCCCCGTCGCCCGGCCGGTTCGTCGTCCACTTGGGTGGCGGTGTCGTCGCTCACTGACATCGGTGACGCCTTTTCTGTCGCGATGGGAAAAGGAGAGAGCGGGGCACGCGGGCGCGCCGAAATAGCCGGAACCCGGCGGAACCGGCGGATCGATTGGCGAATTCCCGTCCCGCGGACCAGGAGAATTCAGGACATCGACGGAATCACACCACGACAAAACGCGACGGTCAACTTATTAGACCATTGTCGCCGACCCATTTGCGATGCCGATTGAAATCAATTCGAATTCCCTATGGCAACCTGCGCGGCGAGCGCGCCGGGGAATTCCGCGACCGAGGAGAAGAATTCACGCAGGGCCGCGCAGGCACTCGACTCGATCTCCGGGTCGAGCCCCCGCCTGCTCAGCAGGCGCAGCCCGACCGGGTCCTGCGCGGGCAGCGGAGTGATCTCCTCCAGGCCCTTCGGCACGCCGAACGCGGTGGGCAGCAGGGCGATGCCGAGCCGGGCGCGGGCCGCGGCCAGCACACCCTCCAGGTTGACCGCCTCCGTGGTGATCCGCACCGGCCAGCCGAGCCCTTCCAGCACGCTCACGGCCTGCCGCCGCAGGGCGCACGGCTCCTGGAAGGCCACCAGCGGCACCGGCCGGTCCGGCGGCGGGAGGAACCAGCCCGGCGCGGCGAGCCAGCGCAGCGGCAGCGCGGCGACCTGCCTGCCGCCGACGCCGGGCACGACGCCGAGGATCAGCGCCATGTCCAGCGTCCCCTTCTGGGTCGCCTCGGCCAGGGGGGTGCTGCGGTCCAGCCGGAACACGACGTCCCTCGTGGGCAGCGCCGCCATCAGCGCGCCGAGGAGGTCGGGCAGCGTCTGGTAACCCGCGTGCTCGACGGCGCCGACGGTCAGCCCCGCCGTCCGCTCGGCCCCCAGCCGGCAGAGGGCCTCGTCGTGGACGGCGAGCAGCCGCCGCGCCTCCACGAGCAGCGTCTCGCCCGCCATGGTGAACCGGGTGGACCTGCCGGTCTTCTCCACCAGCGGTTGCCCGATGACGCGTTCCAGCGATCGGACGTGCTGGCTCACGGTCGGCTGGCTGGTCCGCAGCGCGGACGCGGCCCGGCCGAAGCCACCGCAGTCGGCGATGGCCACGAACGTTCGCAGTTGCACGAGGTCGAGCAGTGCTCCCATACCCGCGATAATAACCCCTATTACCTACATGAATAAGGGACCTTCAGGGGTAGGGTTCCGCCACCATCGGACGGCGGCAGCGGCGACCTCGGGCGGGACCCGGTGCCCGCCCCGGAACTCCTCGTACGTCACGTCGTACCCGCCGTCCCGCAACTCGGGGACGAGGCGCCTGCTGCAGCGGTCGATCGGCAACACCCGGTCGGAGGTGCCGTGCGAGACGAAGACGCGGGGCCGGCCGTGCCGGATCATCGGAGCCATGAAGCCGGGAGAGAACGCCAGCACGGCGTGGAACAGGTCGCCGTTGGCCAGCCCCAGCGACAGCGCGTAGGAGGCGCCGTCGGAGAACCCGGCGACGGCCACGCCGCCGAGTTCGACGGCCACGCGGGCGAACGTCTCCTCCAGGGTGGCGTCGATCCTCGACACGTCCGCGCCGTAACCGCCGACGATCACGTCCCAGGTGGCCGAGACGGCCTGCGGCGCGAGCAGCGGCACTCCGAGACTGGTGGCCTCGGGGGCCAGCCACTCCAGCGCCTGCTCCGCCGTGCCGCCCGCGCCGTGCAGCACCACGGCGAGCGGGGCCGGCCCGTCCCCGAGGCCGGGCGGCACGTGCAGCAGGGCGCGGCCGTCGAGGCGGTGGGTCCCGGGCTCGGGAGGCGACGCCGCCCGCGGCACGGCCACGGGACGGGCGGACAGCCGGCCGTGCCGCACGCCCTCCTCGGGCTCCGCGTGGGGACGGCTCCGCTCCGGCGTGGTCATCGGCCTCACCTCCCGCTCACCGGTCTACCCGCGGCTCGCGTGATCACCTCCGCGTCCGCGCGCACCAGGGGGAAGGTCCCGTACGACTGCCGCACCCGCGCGAAGCGACGGGACGACCGGCTGGAATAGTACCCACCTGCACACTCCTGCCTGCACGACCCTGCCTGCACGACCACCGCGAACGGACGGCCTCACGTGACCGATGCCCGCTACTGTCTCTTCGATCTCGACGGCACGCTGACCGACCCCGAGACCGGCATCGTCGCCTCGCTGCGGCACGCCCTGGCCGCCGTCGGGTTCCCGGAGGTGGACCACGGACGGCTCCGCGCCCTGATCGGCCCTCCCCTCCAGGACGGCTTCCTGATGCTCGGCGTCCCCGAGGAGCGCCTCGGCGACGCGATCCACGCGTACCGGGAGCGCTTCTCGGAGACCGGGATGTACGAGAACGAGGTGATCGCGGGCATTCCCGCCGTGCTGGAGGCCCTCGTCGCCGAGGGCTGGACCCTGGCGGTGGCGACGTCGAAACCGGCCGTCTTCGCGGCGAAGATCCTCGCGCACTTCGGCCTCGACGGCTTCTTCGCGTACGTCGCCGGGGCCACGCTGGACGGGTCGCGGCGGCACAAGGCGGACGTGGTCCGCCACGCGCTCGACGTCCTCGGCGCGCCGCCGGACGCGACCGTCATGGTCGGCGACCGCCTAGAGGACGTCGCCGGGGCCGCCGCGTGCGGCGTCCGGACCGTCGCCGTGACGTGGGGGTTCGGCGACCCGGCCGAGTTCGGCGCACCTGTGTTCGCCGGCGCCGGGCTCCTCGCCGTGGTGGAGACGCCCGGGCGGCTTCTCGACGTGCTGTCGCGGACGGCGGACGCCCCTCCCTATCCGTGATCAGTCGACGTCGACCCAGTCGAGCGTCCGCTGGACGGCCTTGCGCCATCCGGCATAGCCGCGCTCGCGCCGCTCGTCGGTCCAGGTGGGCTCCCAGCGGCGGTCCTCGTGCCAGTTGCGCCTGAGATCGTCGGTGGACTTCCAGAAGCCCACGGCGAGCCCGGCGGCGTACGCCGCGCCGAGCGCGGTGGTCTCGGCGACGACCGGCCGGGAGACCGGTACGCCCAGGATGTCGGCCTGGAGCTGCATGCACAGCTCGTTGGCCGTCACCCCGCCGTCCACCCGCAGCACGTCGAGGACGACGCCGGAGTCCTGCTCCATCGCGGTGACGACGTCCCTGGTCTGGTAGCAGATCGATTCGAGGGTGGCGCGGGCCAGGTGGGCGTTGGTGTTGTAGCGGGACAGGCCGACGATCGCGCCCCGGGCGTCGGCGCGCCAGTACGGCGCGAACAGGCCGGAGAACGCGGGCACGAAGTAGACTCCGCCGTTGTCCTCGACCTGACGGGCGAGCGCCTCGCTCTGCGCCGCCCCCGAGATGATGCCGAGCTGGTCGCGCAGCCACTGCACGGCGGAGCCGGTGACCGCGATCGACCCCTCCAGGGCGTACACGGGCTTGGCCGAGCCGAACTGGTAGCAGACCGTGGTGAGCAGGCCGTGCCGGGACCGGACGAGCTCGGTGCCGGTGTTGAGCAGCAGGAAGTTGCCGGTGCCGTAGGTGTTCTTGGCCATGCCGGGCTCGAAGCACACCTGTCCGACGGTCGCGGCCTGCTGGTCGCCGAGGTCGCCCGCGAGCGGGACCTCGCCGCCGAGCGGGCCGCCCGCGCGGGTCACGCCGTACAGGCCGGGATTGGAGGACGGCCGGATCTCGGGGAGCATCCGCCGGGGCACGCCGAAGAACGACAGCAGCTCGTCGTCCCAGTCGAGCGTCTCCAGGTCCATCAGCATCGTGCGGCTCGCGTTGGTGGGGTCGGTCACGTGGACGCCGCCGTCCACGCCGCCGGTGAGGTTCCACAGCAGCCAGGTGTCGGTGGTGCCGAAGACCGCGTCGCCGCGCTCGGCGGCCTCGCGGACCCCGGGGACGTTCTCCAGGATCCACTGGATCTTGCCGCCGGAGAAGTAGGTGGCGGGCGGCAGCCCGGCCTTGCGCCGGATCACCTCGCCCTTGCCCTCCCGCTCCAGGGCCGCGGCGATGCGGTCGGTGCGGGTGTCCTGCCAGACGATGGCGTTGTAGTACGGGCGGCCGGTGCGCCGGTCCCAGACGACGGTCGTCTCGCGCTGGTTGGTGACGCCGAGCGCCGCGAGGTCGGACGCCCCCAGGCCCGCCGTACGCATGGCCGTCTCGGCGACCGCGCGAGTGCGCTCCCAGATCTCGGTGGGGTTGTGCTCGACCCAGCCCGCCTGCGGCAGGATCTGCTGGTGCTCCAGCTGGTGGCGGGCGATCTCGTTGCCGGAACGATCGAAGATCATGAAGCGGGTGCTGGTCGTCCCCTGGTCGACCGCGCCGACGTAGTCAGCCATCTCAGCCGTTCACCGGTCCTCAGGAGGTCGGGCCGATTTCCGGCTCGGGCTCGGGCATCGCCGACTCGTCACCGGTCGGGGGCGGCGTCTCGGCGGCCGGCGTCTCGATGTCGGCCTCTCCGCCGATCATCTTCTCCAGCCCGCCGTCGTCCGGCTCCGGCGTCAGCGGCTCCGGTGAGGTGCCTCTCGCGTCCCGCGCTCCGGATCTTTCGGCAACCACGTCCGCGTCTCCTCCCACGTGTCCTCTCCGCCGTCCGCCGGTCCCCCCGGTCCGCGGATCGCGCATGACCGCTCACCTGCCCCCGTTGTACGGTCCTCATTCACCTTCTCACAGACCCGTACGGAGCGTGCGTGCGCGACGGTCCCCGGGGGCCCGCGGCGGGTACACGTCAGACAGCCGGCGGCGGGCCGGGAGCGGCGGGGGCGTGCGGATGGACAGGCGGCGGCGTGACCTGGTCGACCGGGACCTGGAGGAGGCGGCGGCGGACCTGCTGGCGCACGACCCCCGGCTCCGCGGCCTGGACGTGCGGGTGTATTTCGACGGCGCGGTCGCGCACGTCGAGGGAGACGTGCCGGACGCCGCCGCTCTCGCGGTGCTGCGGGAGCGGCTCGGCCGGCTGGCCGGGGTGCTCGCCGTGTGGGACCGGGTGCGGGTGGCCGGCGTCACCCCCCGGGTCGTCGATCTCGGCTGCGGCGGCACCAAGCAGCACCGCGACAACCTCGGCCTCGACCTGTCCCCCGGGCCGATGGTCGACGTGCTAGCCGACCTGTCGCGCGGGGTGCCGCTGGCGGACGAGTCGGTGGACCAGGTCTTCGTGGTGCACGTGCTGGAGCACCTCGCCGACTACCTGCCCCTGCTGCGGGAGTGTCACCGGATCCTGCGGCCCGGCGGGGTGCTGCACGTCCTCGCCCCCTGGTGGCGGCACGTCAACGCGGTGGCCGACCCCACCCACCTGCGGCTGATCGACGTCGCGACCTTCAAGCACCTGTGCCGGCCCGACGGTTCGGGCCGGTGCTGGTTCCCGTTGCTGGTCACCCGCGACGAGTCCACGGTCTTCGCGGACCTCGTCCCGGCGAAGGACGGCACGACTCCCGCGGACGATCGGCGGCTGGCCCGCTTCTTCGACTGAGCCGGGTGAAGCACTCGTCATCTGTGTCCAAAAAAGTCGACACCAGATGGCCCAGAACCGGATGAGGGGCAGCATCGAAGGTAGGTAGTGAAGGACCCCTGGGGGTGAGCAGGATGGAGCAGGGCATCCCCCCTTCTTCTCAGGACCGCGATCTGCTGGGCGCGCTGACGAACATGCTGGCCGACAGCCACCTGACGGCGTTCGAAGGCATTCCGGCGCTCATCGACAACCACAAACACCTGGCGGGCTTCGACGGGATCTCCGTCTACCTTTGCGACCTGCAGCAGAACGCGCTGCGCAGGCTGTGCGGCCCGGGCGACGACGAGGCCCAGCCGGAGGAGCTGAAGATCGACACGACTCTGGCCGGCCGCGCCCTGCAGGAGGTGCGCCCGCTGCGCGGCGACAACCCGGTCCAGTGGTGGGTTCCGATTCTGGACGGCACCGAGCGCCTGGGAGTCCTGCACATGAGGCCCGCCGCCGAGGACGCCGGCCTCGGCGACCGGATGCGGCACATCGCCTCCCTGATCGCCCTGATCGTCGTGAGCAAGCGGTCGTTCAGCGACTATTACGCGCGGCTCGTGCGGACCCGGCCGATGCACGTGGCGGCCGAGATGCAGTGGAACCTGATGCCCCCGCTCACCTTCGCCACGCCGACGGTGGCGATCGGCGCGGTCCTCGAACCGGCGTACGAGATCGGCGGGGACGCCTTCGACTACTCCACCTCCGGCAACGTGGCGCACGTCGCCGTCTTCGACGCGATGGGACACGACGTGTCGGCCGGGCTGACCGCCAACCTGGCCGTCGCGGCCTGCCGCAACAACCGGCGGCAGGGCCTCGGCCTGGCACGGAACAGCGAGATGATCGAGCGGATACTGATCGACGAGTTCGGCCGGGCCGACCGCTTCGTCACCGGGATAATGGGCGACCTCGACCTGGACACCGGTGAGTTCACCTGGGTCAACCGCGGCCACCACGCGCCGGTGCTGATCCGTGGAGGCCGGTGGATCGCCACCCTGAAGTGCCCGCCCGCCCATCCGATGGGACTCGATCTCGGCCTCCCCGTCACGCTCTGCCAGGAACAGCTCGAGCCCGGCGACCGGCTGCTCCTCTACACCGACGGCATCACCGAGATGCGCAACCCCGACAGCGGCGAGTTCGGCCTGGGCCGGTTCGTCGAGTTCATGATCAAACAGAACGCCGCGGGGCTGCCGGTGCCCGAGACCCTGCGGCGGCTGATCCGCACCGTGATGGACTACCACAATCACCGGCTGCAGGACGACGCCACCGTGCTGCTCCTCGAATGGAACGGCGCCGCGTACGAGAAGCTCAACCCCTGAGCCACCGCTCCCCCTCCAGGGTCGGAACATGACGGCGCTCGTACTACTCGACGTCGACGGGGTGCTCATCCCCCGGCATGGAGCGAAGCCGAGAGCACTCGAACGCACGGCAGGCGGGTCACGGATGTGACGACGCGGGAGATTCGAGCTGGCCAGGGGGTGGACTCTCAGGGAATTCCCCGGATCCATGGGTAATCTCGCAGGCCATGACATGGCAGCGGAGGATCAACGGCGCACTCGTCAAGTTCACCGGAGTCCAGCTCACCCGTGCCCGGCCCGCCGCGACGTCGTCCTCTGAGGAGCAGGCCCCGGCCCCCGCGCCGGAGGAGCTGGTGCGCCCGCCGGCCGATCCGGGGGTGGACCGGCTGCTGGTGGCGCCGGTGTTCGTCATGTCTCCCGTACGGTCGGGCTCCACCCTGCTGCGGTCGATGCTGAACGCCCACCCCGAGCTGCACGCCCCGCACGAGCTGCACGTCAGGAGGCTGACGGTGGGGTTCGGCACGGCGCTCTCCCGCAAGGCCATGGAGGCCCTCGGCCACAACCAGGCCGACCTGGAGCACATGCTGTGGGACCGGGTTCTCCATCGGGAACTGGTACGCAGCGGCAAGCGGACGATCGTGGACAAGACCCCCGCCAACGCCTTCGCCCACACCCGGATCGCCGCCTGCTGGCCCGACGCCCGGTACATCTTCCTGCTGCGTCACCCCGCGTCCATCGCGGCCTCCTGGTACGAGGCCGACCCGGTCAAGCGCACCCGTGAGGAGGCCGCTTCCGACGCGCTGCGCTACATGAAGGCGGTGCAGCGGGCCAGGAAGGCGCTCACCGGCCTGACCGTGCGCTACGAGGACCTCACCGCCGAGCCGGAGAAGACGACCCGCGCGATCTGCGACTTCCTCGGCATCCCCTGGGAGCCCGGCATGCTCGCGTACGGCGAGCAGAAGGTCGTGCAGAAGGGCCTCGGCGACTGGAGCGACAAGATCCGGTCGGGCCGGGTCCAGCCGGGACGCGACCTGCCGGGCCCGGACGAGATACCCGACCTGCTGAAACCCATCTGCCGGAGCTGGGGCTACCTGCCGAAGGAGAACGAGCGGTGAAGATCCGCTACATGCTGCTGCACGCCTACGGCATGGGCGGCACGATCCGCACCGTGGTCAACCAGGCGAACGCGATGGCCGCGCTCGGCCACGAGGTGGAGATCGTGAGCGTGGTGCGGCGCCGGGACGAGCCGCAATTCCGGCTGGACCCGGCCGTCACCCTCCGCACACTGGTGGACCAGCGGGCGGGCGTGCGGACCGACTCCCTCGGCCGCCGCGTCTGGCGGCGGCTGCGCGGCAAGATCGTGCCGTTCGGCGAGTACGCCGCCGCCTACTTCACCGAACGCGTGGAGAAGGCCGCCATCGACTACGTCGCGTCGGTCGAGGACGGTGTCCTCGTCACCACCCGCCCGGCGCTGAACCTCATCTCCGCGCGCCGCGCCGGCCCGCACGTCGTACGGGTGGCGCAGGAGCACATGAACCTCGGCAGCTATCCCGAGACGCTACGCGCGGAGATCGCGCGATACTACGGCGCGTTCGACGCGATCGCGGTGCTGACGGACAGCGACCGGCGCGACTACGAGTCGATGCTGCCCGGCACGAGGATCGTGCGGATCCCCAACGCGGTCCACTCGGTGAGCCAGACGCCGTCCCGGCAGGACCACCCGGTGATCGTCGCCGCCGGCCGCCTCGTCAAGCAGAAGGGCTTCGACCTGCTGCTCCCGGCGTTCGCCCAGGTGGCCAGGGAGCATCCGGAGTGGCGGCTGCGGATCTTCGGCACCGGCCCGAAGAAGGCGGCGCTCCGCGCGCTGATCGGCGAGCACGGCCTCTCCGCCCACGTGACGTTGATGGGCCGGACCAACCGCCTCGACGACGAGCTCGCCAGGTCCTCAATCTACGTGCTGAGCAGCCGTTTCGAGGGGCTGCCGATGGTCATGATCGAGGCGATGACCCACGCCCTGCCGATCGTGGCCTTCGACTGCCCGACGGGCCCCCGCGACGTGCTGACCGACGGCGAAAACGGCCTCCTCGTGCCGGCCGCGGACGTGGACGCCCTCGCCGCGGCGCTCAACCGGCTGATCGCCGACCGCGACCTGCGCCTGCGCATGGGCTCCGCCGCCGCGGCCACCGCCCGGGAGTACGCCCCGGAGAACGTCATGCCGCTGTGGGACGACCTGTTCACCGAACTCCTCCACACCAGGACGGGCAGCGACGCGCACGCGCGGCGATGACCCGGCTCATGAACGGGTGGCGCCGGTCAGCCGGTCTCCCAGGGAGCTGCGCCGGTACAGGACCTTCCGCCCGTCGCGGGCCCGGGTGACCAGGCCCGTGGCGTACAGCACACGCAGGTGCTGGGACACGGCGCTCGGCGTGACCCCGAGGCGGCGGGCGATCTCGACGGTGGGCAGCGGCTCGCCGAGCAGGCCGAGCAGCCGCGCCCTGGGCGCGCCGAGGAGTGACACGAGAGCCGCACCGGCGGGGACGGGCTCAGGCGCCCAGAGCGTCGCGAGGCCACGGCTGGGATAGACCAGCGAGGGAGGCTCCTCCGGGATGACCGGGGGCGCGGGCTTGTGCGCGAACACGGAGGGGACGAGCAGCAGCCCACGGCCGGCCGCCGCGACGCGGAAGCTACCGATCACCCTGTCGATGTGCAGCACCCCCTCTTCCCATCGCAGGTTGGGGTGCATGCCCGCGAACAGCAGGCGGGCGCCGCCCACGGCCAACTGCCGCGCCCGGTAGGTCATGTCGGCCTCCAGCACCAGCCGCGCCCGCGGCCACAGCGGCTTCACGGCGATCTCCCAGTATCGGCGCAGGGCTTCACAGACGGCGTCCCTGAGACGGACGACCGGCGCGTCGTCGCCGGCGGCGGCGTCGCGCAGCGGCCCGGGCAGCGGATCCGGCGCGTGCGCGGCGAGCAGGTCACGGCGGACCAGATCGGGAGAGGTCCGGCCGACTTCCGCCAGTTCCTCCTCGAAGTCCGGGGCGAAGGTCGCGGGCCTAGGCGTCAGGAAGCCGGGAAGGGTGTGCCTCTTCGCCACCAGCGACATCAGCAGGCCCGTGTCGAGCCCGCCGATCCTGCCGAGAACCGACCCGCGCCACGGGAGATGCATCGGAGACAGGCCCGGATCGCGGAGCACCCGCAGGCTGAGCACCGTCTCGGTGAGAGGCGAGAGGGCGAACCTGGTGTCCGCGAGGTCCTCCACGCCGAGCACGAAACTGATCATTAAGCCATACGCTACATCGATTGGCGGGGGAAGACCCTCGGCGTGGACTTCGGTCCATGACCTCCACACCCTCTGAACCACCTGCGGCCGTCGCCGTGGGCGACGCGACCGGGCGACGGCGGGGCAGGCCGGTGGCCGGGGCATGAGCCGCCGGATTCTCGTCGTCCTTACCGTGACCTGCGCGGTGGCCGTGGGCAACGTCTACTTCCCTCAGGCGATCGGGCCGCTGGTCGCCGCCGGGCTGCGCCTGCCCCCCGACGCGGGCGCCCTGGTGGTGACCGCCACCCAGGCCGGCTACACGGCCGGGATAGTCCTGCTCGTGCCGCTCGGCGACCGCGTGCCGCACCGCCCCTTCCTCGTCTCCCTGCTCGCGCTCACCGGCCTCGGCCTGCTCGCCGCGGGCTGCGCGCCGGCCCTGCCGCCCCTCGTCGCCGCGAGCGCTCTGGTCGGCCTCACCACCGTGGCCGCGCCGGTCGTCGCCCCGCTGGCGGCCGGTCTGGCTGCCGCCGACCGCCGGGGAGCGGTGATCGGCACCCTGCTGAGCGGCTCGACCGGCGGCATGCTGCTGGCCCGCACCTTCAGCGGAGGCCTCGGCGAATGGCTGGGCTGGCGGGCTCCGTACCTGGTCGCCGCGGCCCTGGCGCTGTTCCTCGCGGCGGCGCTGGCCGTCACGGTGCCGGTCACGGCCCCGTCCTCCCGCCAGCCGTACCCCGCGCTCCTGGCCGAACCGCTGCGCCTGCTCCGCGCCGAGCCGGAGCTTCGCCGCTCCTGCGTCTACCAGGCGGCCGTCTTCGCCGGCTTCTCGGCCGTCTGGACCTGCCTGGCGCTCCTGCTCACCGGCCCGGCGTACGGCCTGGACGCCAGGGCCGTCGGGATGCTCGCCCTGGTCGGCGCGGCGACCATGCTGTGCACTCCCGTCGCCGGCCGCCTGGTGGACCGCGTGGGACCGGACCCGGTGAATCTCGTCTGCATGCTCGGGGTGCTCATCTCGGCGGCGGTCCTCGCCGCCGGGTCGCTCGGCGGCGTGCCCGGCCTCGCCGCGGTGACTCTCGGCACGCTGCTGCTCGACGTCGCCATGCAGTGCGGCATGGTCGCCAACCAGGCCCGGGTCTACGCCCTGCGTCCCGACGCCCGCGGCAGGCTCAACACCGCCTACATGACCTGCGCCTATCTCGGCGGCAGCGCGGGGTCCTGGCTCGGCGTGCGCGTCTGGGGCGCGGCCGGCTGGCCGGGCGTCTGCGCGCTCGTCGCGCTGCTCGGCGCGCTCGCCCTGGCCCGCCATCTCCTGGCCCTCGCCCATCGGCGATAACCGGTTGCCCACGTCGACCTCGGTGCGGTCGCGCCGCCCGCCGAGCGGCCCTATCCGCTGCCGTCCGGGCTCGCCGGCGTCATCGGCGCCTCGCCGGACGCCGCCGGCAGAGCCGGCCGTCGCTGATCACCCGTACGGGCGGCCGGCGCGGCGGCTTCCGCGTCAGGTCAGCCGGCCGACGTGGGCGAGGGCCTGCTTGAGCAGCACGCCCTGGCCGCCGGTCATCTCCTGCTGCACGATCGGGGAGGCCGCCTCCTCGGGCGTGAACCACTCCAGGTCGAGCGCGTCCTGCCGGGGCCGGCAGTCGCCGCGCACCGGGACGATGTACGCCAGCGAGACCGCGTGCTGGCGCGGGTCGTGGAACGGCGTGACCCCGGGCGTGGGGAAGTACTCGGCCACCGTGAACGGCGCCGGGGAGACCGGCACACTCGGCAGCGCCACCGGCCCGAGGTCCTTCTCCAGGTGACGCAGGAGCGCGTCGCGGATGCGCTCGTGGTAGTACACCCGGCCGGTAACCAGCGCCCGGCTCACGGTTCCGTCGGGGCCGATCCGCAGCAGCAGGCCGACACGGGTGACGGTGCCCGTGTCGTCCACACGCACGGGCACGGCGTCCACGTACAGGATCGGCATGCGGCCCCGAACCGACTCGATGTCCTCGGGGGCGAGCCAGCCTGGCGTCGTTTCGGTCATTTCGGTCACGGAACGATCGTACTTGTCCAGGCGAGGGGTGGTTCCCCACATCGGCGACCTCGTGGCCGCGCGACGCGAGCCGATCTTGTCGGTGCCCGCTCCTAGGGTGCCGCTCATGACGAACCCCTGGGACGCGGTCCGTGCCGGAATAGCCGCCGGCGACGCCTCCGCCGTCGCGGCCGCCGTGCTGGACCTCGACGACGACGCGCGCCGCGAGGTGGCGCGGGAACTGCCCGGACACCTTCCCGCCGCCCGCGAGGCCGCGGTGCGCGAGGAGAGGAAACGGGAGCAGGCGCGTCAGGCTCTGTGGGAGGAGCTGTACGAGCGGGCGGCGCGCGCGGGGCGATCGGTCTACGACTTCGCCGAGGCCGACGCCATGGACGAACCACAGGTGGGGAACCGCTGGATCGAGCCCATGCGGGTCGCCGGCGCCGCGGTTCTCCCCGGCGCCGCGGCCGTCGCCACCTGGCTCAACAGGCGCGACTTCGACCGGGGCTGGGAGCCCCCGGACACCGACGACGTCCCGCTGATCGCCGCGGTCGTGGCGGCCAGGCCGCTGGAATGGCGCAGGGATCTCGCCGTACGGCTGGCGCGGCGGCTGCGCGGCGTCCGCCCGCGGCCCGACAGGCGGGTACGGCTGGCCCTGCGGCTGCTGCGCGAGAGCGGAGCCGAGCCCCCCGAGCACGACCCCCTCACCCTCGCCTGGGTTGCGGCGACCCCCTCCGGCGATCTGCCGGCGGATCCTTTGCTGGACGCGATGCTGCCGAGGCTGTTCGAGGCCGAGGGCGTGGGCAGGCTGCTCCGTGCCCACCGGAACTGGCCCGCCGTACTGGCCGCCCTGGCCCGCGACGGCCGGATCAAGCGCGAGGCCCTGCTCGATGGGTGCCGCGGCCGGTTCCTGCGCGGCGGGCAAGCCGCCGACCAGCGCTTCTTCGTCCTCCTGCACGACCGGCTCGACCCCTCACCCGAGGAGATCGCGCCGTACGCGCGTGACTATCTGGCGTTGCTCCCGGCCGCCGCGGCCAACGTGGCCGACCTCGCGCTCCGGCAGATCCGCCGCCTGGGGCCGATCCCGCCCGAGCAGGCGGGTGAGGCCGTCGAAGCGCTGCTGTTCCGCGCCGAGGGCAGGCTGGTGCGGGCCGGGCTGATCTGGCTCGACCGGTTGCTGAAGGACCCCGCCGGCGACCTCGACGCTTACGCACCCGCGCTGGCCATGGCACTGACCGCCGCGCTGGGCAACGCGTCGGGCGACACCCGGGAGCGGGCCGTGAAGCTGGCGACCAAGCACGCGGAGCGGTTCACCCCGGTGGGCGCCGAGATGATCAGGGACGCGGTCGCGGCGTTGCCCGCCCACCAGGGAGCGCGGCTGGCGGCGGTCTTCGGCGGCGAGGTGGCGGCGGAGCCGGAGCCCGCTCGGTTCGTCCCCGTGCCGCTCCCTACGGTCCGGGAACCCGCGCGCATGCCGCCCTCCCCCGGGACGCCGGAGGAACTGGCCCGGATCACGCTGTCGGAGTACGACTGGGTCGCCAACGAGAGATGGCTGGACGGCTTCGTACGGCTGGCGGCCCGGCACCGGACCGGCGCCGAGCGGGACCGGCTGCTCGCCGCGCTGGCGCCGCTCGCCCGTCACTGGAGCCGCAGCCACCGGTGGACACCGTGGTGGGAAACCGCCGACTGGGCCGCGGCGATGGCGAAGGAGCTGACCGAACCGGGCGCATGGCGCCGGGCGCACCCCCAGGGCACGGAGACCGTCACGGAGCGGGTCCCGGACATGAAGCACGGCGCGGGCGCGAGGATCTGGACGCTCATGCGGTACGCCGAGGCCTACCGGGCCCAACTCGAAGGCCGCCTGCCGTCGTACCTGCTCGGCACGCCCACCCGCGTGAACGGGCTCCTCGATCCGGAAGTGCTGGTGGAGCGGATCGAGGGCTACGAGCGCGACGGCGTGGAGGCGCTGCCGCTGGACCTGCGGCAGGCTCTGCTCCGGGTCGGCCGTACCGTCTCCGTCGAGGTCGCCGCGCGGGCCGCGGCCCTGGCGAGCCCGGCGGGGCGGACGGTCGCCCGATGGCTCACCGACCGGCCCGCGGAACCGGAGGTGGTCCTGCGCTGGGGCACCCACCAGCGCGATGTCCGCGTCTTCTCGGAGTTCGTGTGCGGACCGGAGTACCGGGAGGTGCTGGGCGATCTGCTCACGCCCCGGTTCCACGACGAGGCGTGCGAACGGCTGCTCGCGGTGCTCGCCGGGCACCGCGAACTGGCCGCCGCCCGGTCGGCCTGGACACTGCACTCGTCCTGGCCCCTGAACAAGCCCACGCTCGCCGACCTCGAACTGCTGGTCACGGCCGACGGCCCCGCCGGGCAGGGCGTCGCGCTGATCATGGCCCACTACCTGCTCGCGGACCCGGTCGGCGGAGCCGTAGGGCCGCTGCTGCGCCTGGCCGCCACCGGCGGCCTGCCCGGCGAGGAAGTCGGCAGGCAACTCGCCGTCCTGCTGGAACGAGGGCCCGACCGTCTCAGCGGGGTCGTGGAGGCGCTCCGGGCGGCGGCCGAGCGTGGGGCGCACCGTGAGGTGTGGGAGATCATGCGGGGCCTGCTGCCCGGCTACCTGCCGGGCCCCGGCGAGCGGGCCACCCCCGTGCACACCCGGCTGATGAGGTTCGCCGCCGACGTCGCCGAATGGGCGGACGCCCGGGGCGATCTCTCCGTCGTCGCCGAACTGGCCGGTCGTCGCCGGGTGAGCGAACTGGTCCGTCAGGCACGCCGGCTGCACGGGCAGCTTTCGGGTAGCGACAACGTCCCTGCCTTTACGTCGTAGATTCAGCCGGGCCGGTACGGGCCGTGATCCGCTTCGTGCGGAGGACCGAGCGGGCGGGCGAGAGCGGGGTGCGGCTCACGCCGCTCCAGCCAGTGGGTGGCCGACAGGGTCGCACGTTCGATCATGTCGGCCGTGGCGCGGAAGTCGACGGGCAGCACCTCGACCGGGCAGAGCGGCGGGAGCACGTGGAGGCGGGTCCGCCGCCTGTTCTGCCTGATCGAGGCGCTGATGCGCTGCTCGCTGAGCAGGTTGTAACCGTGCAGGGCCATGGCGATCGCCGTCGACGGCGCGTCCGGCAGGTGGCAGGTGAATCCGGGCGCCAGCAGGTACGCCTCGTCGGCGCCCGCGTCCACCGCGTAGTCGAGGGTGGTCAGGTCCGCGACGCCTCCGTCCATGAGGATCCGATCGCCGATCGTCACGGTGGGATACAGGGCCGGGATCGCGGTGCTGGCCAGCAGAGCCGGCAGCGCGGGCCCGCGCGACAGGACCACCGGCCGCCCCGTCCGGACGTCCGCGGTGAGCACCGAAAGCGGCGTCCGTGTCTCCTCCAGGGCGCGGATCGGCAGAATGCGTTCGAGGAACCGCCGCAGGGCGGAGTTGTCGAACAGGTAGTTGCGACGGCCCAGCACGGCCGCGGCCAGCGTGGCCGGATTGAGCGGGAAGGTGTAGTTGAGCACGCCCAGCGCCTGCAGGGCTCCCCGCAAGGGGTGGAAGGGCAGGTTGCCCACCAGCGTGCGGAGCACGTCGGGCCCGCTCACCGGGTAGACGTCGTGGCCGCTCACCGACAGCCACAGCCGGGCGAGCTCCTCCACTCCCTCGGCGTCCGGGCGGGAGGCGTAGTAGGCGCCGTTGAGCGCCCCGATCGAGGCGCCCACCACCATGTCGGCGCGGATGCCGTGGGCGGTGAGCGCGCGGAGCATGCCGACCTGCGCGGCCCCCAGGCTGCCGCCGCCCCACAGGATGAACGCCGTCGTCATCGGCCGCTTCCCCACACTCCCCCGGCCCGGTCTCCCTTCCTACCCGTACGTCCCCGTTTCACCCGCCGCGTACAGAGCCCCCGGCGCTACGCGAATCCCTCCGCCCGGGTGTTTTTCCCGAAACCCTCACGGGATGAAGCGAGACGGCGCATTTCCGCTTGAGATCTTGTTTATCCCGCCGGAGGCGACAGTCGAAAGGCAGGAATCCCCCATGGCCTATGCCGATCAGATTTCTCCCATCCTCCGCGCGACGTTCGAACTTCTGCGGGAGGCCGGAAGGCCTCTGCCGCCAGGAGAAGTGCGCAAAGAAGTGGAGGAGAGAGTGCCGATCGCCCCCGAACTCCGTGCTCCCAACGCGCACGGCCAGGCGCGCTGGTGGGCGCAACTGGGATTCCGTACGGGAGAGGCCGCCTCGCTCGGCTGGATGACCAAACGGAACGGCTGGGCGATCACGGAAGCCGGTGTCCGCGCGCTACAGGACTTTCCCGGCACGGAGTTCTACCGCGAACTGGCGCGCCAGTACCGGGCGAGGAGACTGCCGCCACAGAGTCGCGTTTACCGCGACCCCCGCTGGAATGTCGTCCTGGAAGCCCTGAAACGACTGGAACCGGGCGCCTGGACCACCTATGGCGACCTGGCGGCCCTTGTCGGCATGTCGGCGCAGGCGGTCGGAGGCTTCATGGCCGAGAGCGCCGACACCGACAATGCTCACCGGGTTCTCCAGTCGGGAGGACGGATTTCGCCGCAATTCCGCTGGTCGGACCCGGAACGGACCGATGATCCGCGCCAGGTGCTCGAAGAGGAAGGTCTGGCCTTCGACCAGGCCGGCCGAGCCGACCCCGGCCGGCGCGTCACCGCCGACCGCTTCCGCACGATACTCGCCCACGCCGGTGTCGTCCTGCCGCGATCAGACGCTCCCCTGCCCGTGCCTCCACCTGACCCGACTCCGGCCGCCTTCGAGCAGTTCCAGCAGAACCTCGAGTACGCCCGGCAACTCGTCGACGGCGGCCGCAACCTGGAGCGGCTCGCGGTCGGCTCCTTCGACGTCACCGACCTCTACCGCGCCGCCTGGTCCCAGGCCGTGGCGGCCCTCGACCACTGGGTCACCCGCGAGATCGTCGACCGGGCGGTGACCCTCGCACTGACGCCAAGGGTGCCCCGGCCTCCCAAGTTCAACAGTCTGAGCATTCCCGTCGAGTTGTTCGAGAAGGTCCACCATCACGACGAGCCTCTTGGCGAGATGTTCCGCGCGCACCTGGAGCGGCATTTCGCCTTCATGACCTTCCAGAACCCAGAAAAGATCAAAGAAGGGTTCGCGCACGTCAGCCCGGTGAACCTCTGGGTCAGAGTCGCCGAGGTCCTGACCGACCAGGACTCCAGGAACCCGATCACCGCCGACGGCGTCCGTACCAGGTTGCGGGAGATCGCCTGGCGCCGGAACAACATCGCCCACACCGCCGACCACGATCCGGACCGGCCCGGGCAGAAGACCCCGATCACCGCCGACGAGGCGGAGGCGACCATCGAATGGCTCGAAACGATGGCCATCGCCATCCAACTGGCCCTCGGCGACCCGCTTCCGGAAGCGAGTCCCAATACGGGGGAGATCCGGGCTACGCCTTCGACCGCCGCAGCAGGGCAGGCTGACGGCCCTCGGCGGAAACGCATCTGGGACGAACCCAGCTCCCTCCAGGCCGTCGAGCATTACTGCCCTGCCGACGTACGCGCCACGCTGCTGGCCGTCTACCGTCACGCCGAAAGCCACCCGTCGTTCCACGAGTACTACTTCGGCGAAGGCGAGTATCCCTCGGTCACCGCCTGGTTCAATCTCGGCTCCGACAAGGCCTCCGTGTGGAACGTCTACACCGGCCCGGCGAAGTCCGTCCTGGCCGTCAACTTCGGGTCCTTACGCCATCACGGCGCATCGCGGGAGCGCATGGCACGGCTCGCCGAGAGGCTCGGCATCCTTCCGGGGTCGGCCCGCCTCCGCGACCAACTCGAATCCGCCGACTACGGCAAGTACCCGTCGTTGCAGCCGGTTGCCCTCGCACATCCGGAAGCCCCGGGAGATCATCATCGCGGCCCTGAACGAGTTCCTGGCCGGCGGAATCCTCCTCTAACGCTAGCGGCTGACGAGCCCGGCTTCTCGCCACCACATGGCAAGCTGTTCGCACGCCCAGCCACGGATGTGACCACGGGAGCGGCCTTGCAGCGACATCAGGGCTCGGTGCCCGCCCTGCCCCCGCCGTACACCATGCGCCAAGCCGTCCCTGACGACGCCGGCACCGTCCTGGCACTGCTCAACGCCTCCGCCGCCTGGATACACGAGCGTGATCAGGGCGACGGCTGGCCCAGGGCCGGGTTCGGCCTGGACCGCGTCACCCCCGGCATCACCAGTGGTGCGATCCGACTGGTCGAACACTCCGGCCGCTGGCCGCAGGCCACCTTGGCCGTCGACCAGTGCCCCGACCCCGAGTTCGGCGCGGCCGGCCTCGACCCCGTCGAGGACAAAGCCCTGATCCTGCACAAGCTCGCCGTCGTACGCCCCCACCCGCACCAGCCGCCCGGCTGGGACGTCCCCACACCGCCACCCGGAACCCTGGGCCGGATGCTGATTGAGTGGACCGTCCGGCACGCCCGCCGCCACGGCTTCCCGTGGGTGTGGCTCAACGTCGCCCGTGAGGCGACCCCGCTGCAGGCGTACTACGCCCGGTGCGGGTTCGAGCACGTCACGACCGTCGCACTGCCCGGCCGCCGGTCCGGCTCACTGTGGCGCCGCCCCACCACAGCGCACTGACCCCGTCAGTCCTGGCGGTCCTGGACTTCGACCAGCTGGCTGTGCGCCTGGCAGAACCGATCCTGCGACCGCCGATCCCCTGAGAGCTGACTCGGCTGGACATGTCGGTCGCGATCGAGCATGCCCGCGCGTCCCACGGAGGTTAGGCGTGTCTCACCGAGTAGGCATTTTTGTCAAAGTGACAAGAAGGTAGCCTCGGCCGCATGACCGACGACCCCTGGGTGCCACCCGTCGTACTGCTCGCCGTTGACCTGGTGATTCTCACCCTTCGTGACTCGCGTCTGCACGTACTACTCGTACGGCGCGGCGTCGACCCGTACAAGGACGCCTTCGCCCTGCCCGGCGGGTTCCTGAACCATGCCGGAGAGGACATCACCGCGGCCGCCCACCGGGAGTTGTCGGAGGAGACCGACCTCGACGTCGAGACCCTCAGCCTTGAGCAGCTGGGCGTGTACGGCGACCCTGGCCGCGACCCCCGGGGCCGGGTGGTCTCCGTCGCGTACCTGGCGATCGCACCCAGCCTGCCCGAACCGACCGCGGGAACGGACGCCGCCGACGCCGGGTGGCAGCCCGCCGATCACGTGCTGTCGGGGGATCTCCAGCTCGCTTTCGACCACCGGCGCATCATCGCGGACGGCGTGGAACGGGCCCGCGTCAAGCTGGAGCACTCGGCACTCGCGACGGCCTTCTGCGGCCCGACGTTCACCATCACCGAGCTGCAGAACGTGTATGAGGCGGTCTGGGGGATCCGGCTCGATCCCCGGAACTTCTACCGGAAGGTCCAGAAGACCGAGGGGTTCATCGTCCCAGCGGGGAGGGCTCGCAAGGCGGTCACCGGACGGCCCGCCCGGCTCTACCGGGCCGGTCCGCGCACGGTGCTCTACCCGCCAATGATCCGGCCGGCCCCGGTGAGCATCGAAGGAGGAGAATGAGCAACCGCCCGATCGTCATCCTCACCGCACTCGACCTGGAATATCAGGCGATCCGCGCGCACATGGCCGGCGCGGAACCCCACCGTCACCAGCACGGCACCCGCTTCGAGATCGGAAACCTCGCGGGCGGCCGCTGCCAGGTGGCCCTGGCCCACGTGGGCACCGGCAACCAGTCGGCGGCCGTACTGGCCGAACGCGCCATCAACGAGTTCCGCCCGTCCGCGCTCCTCTTCGTGGGCGTCGCGGGTGCCCTGCACTCCCACATCGCCCTCGGAGACGTCGTCGTGGCCACCCGCGTCTACGCCTACCACGGCGGAACCAGCGAGGACGACGGGCTCAGAAGCCGCCCCCGGAGCTGGGAGATCTCCCACGTGGCCGACCAGGTCGCGCGGCACATCCACAGAACCGGCGCATGGGCGCACGGGTTCTCCGGTGACGGCCGCCTCCCGCACGTGCACTTCGCTCCGATCGCGGCCGGCGAGGTGGTCCTGAACTCCAGAGTGTCGGGGCACGCGCGGTGGATCCGGCAGAACTACCACGACGCCTGCGCGGTCGAGATGGAGGCCGCCGGAGTGGCCCAGGCCGGGCATCTCAACGGCGCCCTTCCCGTGGTCGTCGTCAGGGGCATCAGTGACTATGCCGACGGGACCAAGGAGGTCACGGATCGCGACCAGTGGCAGCAGCGGGCCGTGGCCAACGCAGCCGCGTTCGCGGTGGCACTGGCCGAAGAGATCGCCGCCGAGGACCGGGACGGCGGCTGGCCGAAGGCGGCGAGAGGATCCGTGATGGCAGAGCCCGGAACGACGTACAACATCGCACGCGACAACGCGCGGGTGGGCGTTCAGGCGGGCGTCGTGCACGGCGGCGTCCGGATCGGCGCCGACGCGGGTGAGCCCGCCGACCTGGAGCAGGCGCTCGCCGCCCTCCGCGTCCGGCTGGAACGTGCCCGTACGGACGGCCGCCTCGACGAGGACACCTACGCGGCGGCGGAGGCGGAGCTCACCGTCGCCGACGAGGCTCTGCGGGACAAGCCCCGAAGTAGGAACAAGCTGACTCTGGCGCTGAAGAAGCTGCGCGGGCTGATCGGCGACCTCGGCGATCTGGCGGCGGATCTTGCGGCCGTCATCGCCCTGGCGCAGGCCCTGTCGTGACGCCCCCGCAGGACGCGGCGACGAACGTCGCCGCCGACTCATCGCAGGTCGGCGTGCAGGGGATCGTGCACGGCGACGTCCACTACTACGCGGTGGCGCCGGACGCTCCGGCGGAGAAGAGGTTCGAGATCGGGGTGCGTTTCCTCGAGGGCGGCGCGGCGGGGCGGGCCCTTGAGCTCATCGACGAGGCGCGCGCTCTGGGTTACGTCACGAACAAGGTGTGCTTCCACTGGTTGCTCGCCCTGGTGAGCGGCAGGACGCGGCAGGAGCTGTCCGCGCGTGAGGCGGCCCGCCTCCGCGACCTGGACCGCTCTCTCACCATCACCGGCGACGACTCCTGGGCGGACGGGGTGCGGGTCGTCCGGCGGCTCCTGGACGCCGCGGGGAAAACCGACGCGGACATCCGCGTCCTGATGAAGGAGCTCGACGAGCTCCGCCCCGCGCAGCGCGGCATGATCCTGCGGCATATGGAGGTGTTCCTCGACGGGCCGCTGAAGGACCAGATGTGGCGCCTCGTCCTCCAGCGCGCCTGCGACGACCAGCTGTCCCACGGCCGCAAGGACCGGGTCTGGAAGTTCTTCCAGCCGGAGCCCGTCCTTCCCCGGGTGCGGCAGCCCGCGCCGGTCGCGGTTCCCGGCGCGACCTGGGTGCGGGCGGTGGCAGGGACGATCGTGTCGGTCGCGGCGACCGGGCACATCGGCCTGCTGCTGGCGCAGAACGGTCAGGTCCCCGCTCTGCTCGCCTGCGTGCTGGGCGTCGCCGGAGCCTGCGTCGCAGGCCGCGCCGGGCTCGAGTGGCGCTTCCGTTCCGGACGGCGCCGGGCGATCGACGAGGCGTACGCGCCGGGTCCTCCCCGCAGGACGAGCCTGCCTCCCGATCGCCTCGCCAAGAGGGTGGACCATCAGTTCACCTACTACCTCGGCAAGTACGTGCCGTACGGCATGGACCGCGAGACGTGGCTGACCTGGACGGCCGGCATCCGGAGGCGCATGCGGGACGAGGTGGCGGACGCCTACCGCGACACGGGCGACAAGGTCGAGGAGTTCAACTGGCTGATCCGTCATCGCGCCGGTCGGCTGAAGTGCCAATGGGAGCGGGGCACGCTGTGGAACTACCGCCGGGAGCTGGCCACGCCCCCACGCACCATGGCGGCGGCCGTGTTCGGGACGCTGGCCTTCGCCACCGGAGGGGTATGGGTGGCCGGCGAGGCCGTTCGGGCCGGTGGGCTGGTCGGGATCCGGTCGATCGCCCTGGTCGTGGTGGCGGGCTGGGTCGCCGGGCGCTCCTGGATGCTGATCGCCCTCGCGCATCGGCACCATGCCGCGGACCAGGCCGAGACCGAGAAGCTGGAGAAGGACAGCGAGGAAGCGTTCGCGCGGTGGAAGGACCGGTTGAGGGACAAGCCCGACGACGGCGAGATGGCCATCTGGCTGGACTGTGACCGCAAGGTGCTTCTGGAGCAGGCGCTGAGGCACTACCAGCTCAAGATGAGCGACGTCGTCGCGCACGCGTTCATCGAGGCGCGCAGCGGTTCCGCGACCCGGGCCCGGGTGCCCGGTGGGCCCTGGCGCTACCGGAGATACCAGCTCATGATCTTCCTGCTCACCGCCGACGGGGTGCGGCAGTGGAACGCCGTGCTCGACTTCCCGGAGGGCACCTTCGACGAGCCGCAACGCCTGAACTACCGCTATGAGGCGGTCACGACCGTCCGGGTGCGGCAGGAGAAGAGCAAGGCGCGGACTTTCGAGCTTTCCCTCATGGACGGCCAGAAGATCACCGCGCAGATGATCGGCCCCGAGATGGAGGAGCCTCAGCAGTCCGAGGACTCCGAAGCGGTCTCCGAGGTGACGCTGGACGCGGCGGGGCTACGCCACACGCTGCACGTCCTCGAAGGGGTCGCGGCAGAGGGCAAGGCATGGATGACCCTTGATCGCCACCGCGGCGACACCCGCCGTGAGAATCGCGACCACCCGCCCGACGGCCAGCCCGCCCCGTGACGGACGAGATGGCCGGCCGCCTCCTGCTGGGTGGCGGCCGGCCATCTCGTGGACGGCCGCGTCGTCATGCCGGCCCTCCGCGGCAGTCCGGCGCTACCGGACGGGGAGGCCGGTGACGGCGCGGCCGATGATGAGGCGCTGGATCTCGGAGGTGCCCTCGAAGATGGTGTAGATCTTGGCGTCGCGATGGAAGCGCTCGACCGGGTGCTCGCGGGTGTAGCCGGCGCCGCCGAGGATCTGGATCGCCTGCTCGGTCACCCAGACGGCGGTCTCGCTCGCGACCAGCTTGCTCATCGATCCTTCGGCCTGCTCGAACGGCCGGCCCTGGCGGGCCATCCAGGCGGCCCGCCAGGTCATCAGGCGGGCGACGTCCACCCGGGTGGCCATGTCCGCGAGCAGGAACGCGACGGCCTGGTTCTCGCCGATCTTGCGGCCGAACTGCTCGCGCTCCCCCGCGTAGTCGCGGGCGTACTCGAAGGCGGCGCGGGCGATGCCGACGGCCATCGCGGCGACCGTGGGGCGGGTGGTCTCGAAGGTGCGCATCGCGGCCTGCCCGCCGGCCCGCGCGCCGGCGCGCACCCGGGCCAGCCTCTCGTCCAGTTTCTCCTTGCCGCCGAGCAGGCACCGGCCGGGCACCCGTACGTCGTCCAGGATCACCTCGGCCGTGTGCGAGGCGCGGATGCCGTGCTTCCTGAACTTCTGGCCCTGCGACAGGCCGGGAGCGCCGGGCGGGACCACGAAGGACGCCTGGCCCCGCGTGCCCAGCGACGGGTCGACCGAGGCCACGACGACGTGGACGGAGGCGATGCCGCCGTTGGTCGCCCAGGTCTTCACGCCGTTCAGGACCCACTCGTCCGCCGCCTCGTCGTAGACGGCCCGCGTCCTGATCGCGCCGACGTCGCTGCCCGCGTCCGGCTCGGAGGAGCAGAACGCGCCGAGCCTCACGTCGTCGGGGGTGCCGAACATCTCGGGCAGCCACTCCCCCATCTGCTCGGGGGTCCCGTTGGAGGCGAGGGCGGCGGCGGCCAGGCCGGTGCCGACGATCGACAGGCCGATCCCGGCGTCACCCCAGAACAGCTCCTCGAACGCCACCGGCAGGCCGAGCCCCGACTCCTCGAACCACTGCTGGGCGAAGAAGTCCAGCGAGTACAGCCCGATCTTGGCGGCCTCCTGGATCACCGGCCATGGCGTCTCCTCACGCTCGTCCCATTCCGCGCCGGCGGGCCGGATGACGTCCCGGGCGAACTCGTGGACCCAGTCGCGCACCTCGCGGACGTCGTCGCTCAACTCGGGGCAGAAGGTCATCGGGGGCCTCTCCTCTCCACAGTGTTACCAACGGTAACACTCCAAGGGAGCACCACTCAGCGCAGGCGGGACGCGTACTGCGGGACCGTCGCCATCGGCGGACGCTCGGCCACCGCGACGTCCCGCGTGACCGCGCGGTGCCCGGCGTGGCCGCGCTCGAACTGCACCAGCCGGGACGACGGCTCGTGCAGCGGAATGATCCGGTCCTGGCGTTCCAGCCGGGCCCAGGCGGTGTGCATGATCTGCCCGGCCATCCGGCCGAGCGCCTCCGTCGACTGGTGCGAGTGGATCCGGCGGCCCAGGTCGACCTGGGCGAGGGCGTCGAGCCCCACCTGGTCGAGCAGGTCGATGAGGAGCCCCAGCTCCACGCCGTACCCGGTGACGAACGGCACCCGCTCCAGGACCGCGCGGCGGCCGGCGTACTCCCCCGCGAGCGGCTGCACGAACCCCGCGAGCAGCGGCCAGTGCAGGTTGAGCAGCGGCCGGGCGACCAGCTCGGTGACCCTGCCTCCCGCGTTCGGCTCGGCCGCCCCGAGGAGCGGCCGGTCGTAGCACGCCTTCACGTACGCGACCGAGGGGTCGGCCAGCAGCGGCCCCAGCAGGCCGGTCACGAACGAGGTGCGGAACTCGCGCAGGTCCGCGTCGACGAACACCACCAGGTCACCGGTGGTCACCGCGAGGGACTTCCACAGCACCTCGCCCTTGCCGTCGTATCGCGGGTCGTGCAGCTCGGGGAGGATCTCGTCCTGCGCGAAGACCTTCGCACCGGCGCGTAACGCCCGCACCGCCGTGTCGTCCGCCGACCGGGAGTCGATCACGACCAGCTCGTCCACCAGGGGGACGGCCTCCACCAGCTCGCGGCGGACGGCGGCGACGATCTCCCCGACCGTCTCCGCCTCGTTCCTGGCGGGCAGCACCACCGAGATCCTGCTGTCCCCCTTGGCGGACAGCAGGGCGCGGGCCGGCCAGTCCGCCGCCGACGAGGTACGCCGGGCCAGCCAGGCCTCCACCTCAGGCAGCACGCGCTCTCCCCCCGTCCGCCGCATCCGACAAGGCTCACCTTATGCGGCGGCCGGACGACGCGATCAGGACGAGTCCTCCTCCCAGCGCGAGCACCCCCGCCACGCCGTACATGAGGACGGCGAAGCCGTACGGCGCGGCGGCCGAGGCGGCGACCGGGCCGAGGCTCGCCCCGGTGAACAGGAAGAACGTGAACAGGGAGACGGCGGTGGCCCGCGCGGGGCCGGCCAGCAGGCCCACGGTCTCGATGACGGCGGGGGCGGTGACGCCGATCGCGAAGGCGAAGGCGGCCAGCAGCACCGCCAGCGCCGCGACGCCGGGGGCGGTGAGACCGACCACGAGTGCGATCACCGCGGCGGCACCGAGCATCACGGCCGCCCGGCGGGCCGGGGAGAACCGCGTGAGGTACGGCGTCGCGAACGGGATCGCGGCGATCGCCGGCAGCGCCGTGGCCCGCAACGTCAGCAGCGCGGAGGGGTCTCCGGCGATGCCCGCGGGGCCCTCCAGCTGCAGCGCGGTGTAGAGGGCGACGAACGCGCCGAGCACCGTCAGCGTGGCGGCGTACATCAGCATGAGGCGCGGGTCGCGCAGCAGGACCGGCACGGCGGCGTAGGGGTTGCCTCCCGCTCCGCTGGCGGTGTCGGGCAGCATCACCCGCCGCAGCACCACGGTCATGACGGCGAACGCGGCGCCGCCGAGCAGGAAGACCGGCCGCCATCCGAGCAGGTCGGCGAGGGCCTTGCCAGCGAGCTGGGCCACCACGGCCGAGGCGAACAGCGCGCTGACCACGGAGGTCATCGTCACGGCCCGGCGGCGGGGCTCGACGCGCTCGGCGATGTACGCGAACGCGGTGGGGGCGAAGACGGCGGTGGTGACTCCCTCGGCCACCCGCAGGGCGAGCGCCACCCCGGGTCCGGGGCTCAACGCGACCGATGCGGTGGTCACGGCCGTGGCCGCCATGCCCCAGGTCATCACGCGGCGCCTGCCGTACAGGTCGGACAGCGGGCCGAACAGCAGGAACCCGCCCGCGTAGCCGAGGCCGAACGCGCTCACGAGCCAGGTCAGGACGGCGGCGGGGGCACCCCACTCGGCCGACATCCGGGCCAGCAGGGGGATCACGACGTAGAGGTGCCCGGTGGCGAGGAGCCCGGCCGGCACGAACGCGGCCACGGTGCGTCGCGGCGGCGCGTAGGCCGCGGCGGCGGCAGCGGGTGGGCGGAGGGCGGACGTCGATGTGCTCATGGCCGGGGACGGTAGCCAACCAACCAGTTGGATGTCAACCAACCAGTTGGTGGTTGGCTCGGTATGCTGGGCGCGTCAGCTCTCGGACACCCCGGCTCCTGAAACACCGTCCATCCCGCTCGCGAACACGGAGGAAGGCCGAATGCCGCCCCGAAAAGACGTCAAGGACCCCACCGCCGCCACCAAGGCCGCCCTGCTGGAGGCCGCGCGCGCGGAGTTCGCGGCGTACGGCGTGGCGGGCGCCCGGGTGGACCGCATCGCCGACCGGGCGGGGGTCAACAAGGAGCGGATCTACGGTCACTTCGGCAGCAAGGAGAAGCTGTTCGACACCGTCGTCGCGGCGGCGCTGGACGAGATGGCCGAGGCCGTCGCGATGCCCGGCGACGACCCCGCCGACTACGTGAGCAGGCTGTTCGACTACTACGCCGCCCACCCCGACGTCGTACGGCTGATGATGTGGGAGGCGCTGCACTACCGGAGCGAGGACGCCCTGCTCCCGGGCCAGGAGCGCCGGGTGGACAAGTGCCGGTCGAAGACCGTCTCGCTGGCCGCGGGTCTCGGCCGGGAGCCTGACTCCGCGATGGCCCGCACGCTGTTCACGCTCATCGGCATGGCCATGTGGCCGAGCGCCATGCCGCAGCTCGCGAGGATCACGGCCGGCGAGGACGCGACGACCCCCGAGGGCCGCGAGGCGCTGCGCGGGCACCTCATGGCGTTCGTCCGCGCCGCCGTCCGGGACTGACCCCGCGGATCCGGCCCCGCGTGAGCCGCCGGTCCACGCCGCCGCGGCTCAGGCCTGGGTGGCGTGGCGTTCGAGGAAGGCGTACACGTCGGCCTCGTCGACACCGGGGAACGAGCCCGGCGGCAGCGCGGCCAGCACGTGGGAGTTGGCGCGAGCCGAGGGCCAGGCGTAGCCCTCCCAGCGCTGCGACAGCTCGGCGGGCGGGCGGCGGCAGCACTCGCCGGTCGGGCAGTTCGACCTGGTGCGGTGGGTGGTCTCCCGGCCGCGGAACCACCGCGACTCCCGGTACGGCACGCCGAGCGTGATGGCGAAGTCCTTCTCCTGCGACGGGTCCACGTGGGCGACGCAGAAGTACGTGCCGGTGGGCGAGTCGGAGTACTGGTAGTACAGCGAGAACCGGTCGGGCGAGTGGAACACCTGGCGGCCCGACCACTGCCGGCACAGCCGCTGGCCCTCGATCGCCCCCTGCTCGTCGGCGGGGAAGACGATGCCGTCGTTCTCGTACGCCTTGTAGATGATCCCTCCGGCGTCGTTGCGCACGAAGTGGCAGACGAGGTCGAGATGGCGGGTGGCGAGGTTGGTGAACCGGTGGGCGGCCATCTCGTAGGACACCGCGAAGACGTCGCGCAGGTCCTCGACCGACAGGGCGCGGTCCTGCTTCGCCTCCCGCAGGTACGGCACGGCCGCGGTCTCGGGGACGAGGACGGCGGCGGCGAAGTAGTTGGCCTCCACCCGCTGGCGCAGGAAGTCGGCGAAGTCGCGCGGCCGGTGGTGCTGGAGCGCGATGTGCCCGAGCGCCTGCAGCAGCACGGTCCGGGGCGTGTGCATGCCGAGCTGCTGGCGCTTGACGTAGATGCGGCGGTTGCGCAGGTCGGTCACCGAACGGGCCGACCTCGGCAGATCGGGCGCGGACCGCACGGTGAACCCGAAGTGGGACACCAGCGCCTGGACGGTGCTCTCCGACAACGCGCCGGTGCGGTAGCCCACCGCCGTCAGCGCGTCGGCGGCGGCCTTCTCGATCTCCTCGAAGTAGTTGCCCAGCTCCCGCTGCGTCCGCCGTAGCTCGGCGTTGGCGGCCCGCGCCTCCTCGGGCGTCGCCGTGCCCTTGGCCTCCCTGGCCCGCAGCTCCTCGTACAGGCCGAGGATGTGCTCCAGCACGTCGTTGGGCACCCGCGCGGAGACCTTGAGCCGGCTCAGCCCGAGGCTCGCGTACAGCGGGTCGCGCTGGGCCTCCTCCAGGGCGATCTCCAGCTGGGCCCGCCGGTTCGGCGCCTGCCTGCGCAGCAGTTCCTCCACCGGCACGCCGAGCGCGGCGGCGAGCGACTTAAGCAGCGACAGCTTCGGCTCGCGTCTGCCGTTCTCCAGCAGGGAGAGCTGGCTGGGCGCGCGGCCGACGCGGTCGCCGAGCTCGGAGAGCGTCAGGCCGCGCTGCTTGCGCAGGTGCCTGAGCCGCTGGCCGAAGGCCAGCAGATCGAGCTCGTGCGTCAAAGACAGCGGTTCTTCGCCCAGCGCGGAGGTCATGCCCCGATCCTACGCGGAAAATCCGCGATTCTTCCACGCCCAAGTGATCTTCCGCACGTGGATTGGTCTAGTCCATTGAGAAAACTTTACACTTCTTCACAATGGAATACTCATCAGTTTCATCACTACGAGAAAAATTCTCACTCTTTCCATGCTAGCCGCCTTGTCTGGTCTCTTGATATCGACACAAACTCGGAAGCAAGCCCCAGGTGACGACGGAGTACGCAACAAGGGAGTGAACGGGATGTCGGATCGGCTCACCTCGGCCGCCGAGCGGCTACAGCAAGAATGGGACACCGACCCGCGATGGCGGGACGTCCGGCGGACCTACTCCGCCGAGGACGTCGTCCGCCTGCGCGGATCGGTGCGGGAGGAGCACACGCTGGCCCGGCTCGGCGCGGAGCGCCTGTGGAGCCTGCTCCACAGTGAGGACTACGTCCACGCCCTCGGCGCGCTGACCGGCAACCAGGCGGTGCAGCAGGTGAAGGCGGGCCTCAAGGCCGTCTACCTGTCGGGCTGGCAGGTGGCGGCCGACGCCAACCTGAGCGGTCACACCTACCCCGACCAGAGCCTCTACCCGGCCAACTCGGTTCCCGCGGTGGTCCGCCGGATCAACAACGCGCTGCTGCGGGCCGACCAGATCTCCTGGGCCGAGGGCGAGGAGGACGCGCCGCACTGGCTCGCGCCCATCGTGGCCGACGCCGAGGCCGGGTTCGGCGGCGTGCTCAACGCGTTCGAGCTGATGAAGGCCATGATCGAGGCGGGCGCCGCAGGCGTGCACTGGGAGGACCAGCTCGCCTCCGAGAAGAAGTGCGGCCACCTCGGCGGGAAGGTGCTCATCCCGACGGGCCAGCACGTCAAGACCCTGAACGCGGCCCGCCTGGCGGCCGACGTGGCGGGCGTCCCCACCCTGGTCATCGCGCGGACCGACGCCCAGGCCGCGACGCTCCTGACCAGCGACGTGGACCCCCGCGACCAGGCCTTCACCACCGGGGACCGCACGGCCGAGGGCTACTACCGGGTCCGCAACGGGGTCGGCGCCTGCGTCGCCCGCGGCCTCGCCTACGCGCCGTACGCCGACCTGCTGTGGATGGAGACCTCCACCCCGGACCTCGACGTGGCGCGCGAGTTCGCCGAGGCGATCAAGCGGGAGTACCCCGACCAGATGCTGGCCTACAACTGCTCGCCGTCGTTCAACTGGCGGGGGCACCTGGACGACGCGACGATCGCCAAGTTCCAGCGCGAGCTGGGGCACATGGGATACAAGTTCCAGTTCATCACCCTGGCGGGCTTCCACTCGCTGAACTACTCGATGTTCGACCTCGCCCGCGGCTACGCCGACGAGGGCATGACGGCGTACGTGGGACTGCAGGAGGCGGAGTTCGCCGCCGAGCACCGCGGCTACACCGCCACGCGCCACCAGCGGGAGGTCGGCACCGGATACTTCGACCTGGTCAGCACGGCCGTCGCGCCGGACTCCTCCACTACGGCCCTGAAGGGCTCCACGGAGGAGGCGCAGTTCGCCGCGACCCGCTGACGGAAGCGGGAGCGCCGGGCGCACACCGGGCCCGCACCCGTACCCGCACCGGGCCCGCACCGTGCCGCAGCCGGGGCCCGCCGTGGACTCTCTCACCTCTCTACGAGCGCCCTCACGAGGACCCGTACGAAGGGGAGCAGGAGCCGCGGCGGGCCCACCCCCACGAGCGGCACGCCTTCAACCGGCACACTTGAGCCGGCACGGCTCAGCGCGGCGCGCGGGCGTACCAGCGGCCGTCGAGGGAGTCGATGCGCAGCCGCCGCCCGAAGCAGTCCGACAGGTGCGTCTCGGTGAGCACCTCCCCGACCGGACCGGCGGCCAGGATCCTGGCGTCCCGCATCAGCAGCGCGTGCGTGGTGGTGGCGGGCACCTCCTCCAGATGGTGGGTGACCATCACCGTGGTGAGGCCCTGCCGGGCCCGGGCCAGGTCCTCCAGCGCCTCGATCAGGTCCTCCCTGGCCGGCAGGTCGAGGCCCGCGAACGGCTCGTCCAGCAGCAGGATCGCGGGGTCGGCCATCAGCGCCCGGGCGACGCGCACGCGGGCCCGCTCCCCCTGTGAGCACACCCGGAACCTCCGGTCGGCGAGGTCCTTGCAGCCGAGGTCGGCCAGCAGGCGGTGGGCCCGCTCGCGCTCCTCGTCGCCGTACCGGTCCCACAGCGGCGCGCTCGTCCCCGTGTGCCCGGTGAGGACGACGGTGAGGGCCGTCGCGCCCTCCTCCTCCAGCAGCGTCTCGTCCACCAGCCGCTGACTGGCGGCGACCAGACCGATGCTCCGCCGCAGCTCCCGCAGGTCGGTGCGGCCGAGCCGCCGCCCGAGCACCGTCGCGGTCCCGGAGGACGGGTGCCGTACGGCCGCGGCGACCGAGAGCATCGTGGTCTTCCCCGCGCCGTTGGGCCCGAGGATCACCCAGTGCTGGCCGTGCTCCACCCGCCAGTCGGCCGCGGCCACGAGGGTGCGGCCGACCACGCGAACGGTCACGTCGTCGAGTTCGAGAGCTGCGTCCATGACCCCAAAGCATGGGGCATGGACGCGCCTGCTCACGACGCCGTCCCAGGAAGTGGACGGCCTCAGGGCCAAGACGGCGCGGGGGTGGCGACGACCCCCGGCGGCTGACCGGCCGGTGACTGGCTCGCCGTCGGCTGGCCCGGACTCGGCTGGGGCGACTCCCCGTCCCCCCACTGCGGCTCGGTGGTGATCCCCGGCGACGGCGGCGGAGAACTCGGCTGCTCCGGCGGGGAGGGCCGCCCGGGACCGCAGTCCCCGTGCCGCCCGGGCGCGCAGTGCCCCTCCGGCGGGGGACGCAGCGTCCCGCCGTCCGCCGGCGGCGAGGGCACCGCCGTGGCCCGTTGCTCGTCCGGGGTCGCCGGCGCGGACGGCGGCATCGTCCGCGTCGCCGTCACCGTCGCCCTCGGCCGGCGGGCGCTGACGGGCAGCACCGGCGGCCGGGAGGTGCTGAGCACGTCCGGCGGCGGCGTGGCGCCGTCCTCGGGGATCACCACGGGCCGCGCGGGCGGCGGGTCCGCCGTGCGGTCCATGCGGGCCGCGCCGGTGCCCGCCGCCACCACCGTCACCGCGGCGATCGCGACGGTCGCGAGCGCCGCGAACCCCGCGTGGGACGCCTGCGCCCCCGCCTGTGCCCTCGACCGCGCTGTCGACCGCGCCGCCCGCCGCCGCCCGGCCCTGCCGGGCGGCGGTCGTTCGCCGCGCCCATCCGGCCCGCCGTCCTGACCGCGTACGGCGGCCATTCCGCGGGCGCCCGCCGGGTAGGCCACGGGCTGCCAGATCTCCTCCAGCACCGCTGCGACCGCCCGCCGCGGGTCGGCGGTCGTGTGGACGCCGCCCGCCGCGAGCAGGGAGGCCAGCAGCCGGGCGGCGTCCGGGCGTTCGGCGGGGTCACGCCGCAGCGCCGCCGCCACGTCGTCCCGCAGCAGCCTCGGCACCGGCGAGACTCGCGGCTCCTCCACCAGGATGCGCCGGGTCAGCGTCTCGGGGTCGCCCGCGCCGAACGGATGCAGCCCGGTCGCCGCGAAGGCGACCAGGCAGCCCCAGGAGAACACGTCCGAGGCGGGGATCGCGGGACGGCCCCGCAGCCGTTCCGGCGCCACCCACCCCGGACTGCCCATGATCTGCCCGGCCTGCGTGTGCGACATCGCGACGTCGAGGTCGCGGGCGATCCCGAAGTCGATGACGAACGGCCCGCGCGGGGACAGCAGCACGTTGCCGGGCTTGAGGTCCCGGTGCACCAGCCCCGCCTCATGGGTCGCCGCCAGGGCGGCGGCCGCGCCGAGGGCCACGCCGTACGCGAGGTCGGGGGTGAGCGGGCCGTACGCCGAGACGACCTGGGAGAGCGCGGGGCCGGGGACGTACTCGGTGACGATGTAGGGGCGGTCGCCGTCGAGGCCGTCCTCGACGAAGGCCGCGGTGCAGAACGGCGCCACCCGCCGGGAGAACTCGGCCTCCTCGGCGAATCGGGCCCGCAGCGTCGGGTCCGACAGGTGGACCGGGTGCGGCGTCTTCAGCGCGACGTATCCGCCGCCGGGATGTTCCGCGAGGTAGACCACGCCCATGCCACCGGCGCCGAGCCGGCCGAGGAGCAGGTAGCCCCCGATGATCACCGGGTCGCCCACGGTCAGCGGGCGCACCCCGGGTGGCATACCGTTCCGGGGGCCCGTTCCGCCACGTGCCATACGGAAGCTCCCTCTCTCGCGGAAGTGCCGCACAGCAACTGTGGCCGTTTGGAACGCGCCATGCGGTCAACTGACCACAAGCGGCATGAGAGGTAAGCCCAATGGCACCCCAAAGTAAGGCGCGGGCAAAGCCCCAGGTCACACAGGTCCCATTCGCCACAAAAAGCCGCACGCCGAGGTGTCTCAGGGGTCGTCACGGCCAGGCACGCGGTCGCGGCGAGCGTCACCACGCCTCGCGGACCGCCTCGACGCAGGAGGCGCCGATGGCGAGCGCGACGATCTCAAGCCGCTTCGGATGCTCGTCGTGCCCCGTGCGCAGGTGGTCGGCCAGCCGCCAGCCGACGATCATCCGCGAGAAGGCGTCGATCACCAGCGCCGCGTACACGAATCCTGCCGTGGTGGGGATGTAGGTCAGGTCGGCGACCCACAGCCGGTTCGGGGCGGGAGCGGTGAAGTCGCGTTTGACCAGGTCGGCTGGCCGTTCGGTGAGGGCGTCGGCGATCGTGGTCCGCGTCTTGTGGTCGCCGCGGACCGCACCGGCCAAGCCCAGGCGCTTCATCAGCCGGGCCACGGTGCACCGGGCCACGCGGGTGCCGCGCCGGTTGAGTTCCTTCCACATCTTGCGCACGCCATACACCTCGAAGTTGTCGTTCCACACCGTGGTGATCTCGGCCATGAGCTGGGCATCGCGCACCGCCCTCACGGACGGCGGGCGGGACTTGGCCGCGTAGTACGTCGACGTCGCGACCGGCAACACCTGGCAGATCGGCTCGACGCCGAAGGTGGCGCGGTGGGCGTCGATGAAGGCGACTACCTGGGCGGCCGTGGGTCGAGTTCGGCCGCGAAAAAAGCGGCCTTAGACCTTGAGGATCTCGTTAGCGCGGCGCAACTCGCGCACCTCGCGCTCCAACTCGGCGATCCGCTGGGCATCGGCGGTCGAGGTGCCCGGCCGCTGCCCCTCGTCGATCTCGGCCTGGCGCACCCACCCGCGCAATGCCTCGCGGTGAACGCCGAGCTGGCCGGCCACCCGGGCGATCGCGCCGGGGGCACCGCCGGTCTGCCGGCGGACCTCAAACACCATCCGGACCGCGCGCTCACGAAGCTCTTGGGGGTACTTCCTCGGGGCTGGCATCGTGTCGTGATTCTCCCTTCCGCCAGCAGATGATGCTGGCTTCAGGGCCTCCACGAAAGTCGGAGTGGTTCAGTACCCGGCGTCGACCTGGCAGCCGGAGGCTTGAAAGCGACAAGATCATAGCTTGCCCGTGAAGGTGTGGGTGTTGTTGCACAGGCGGGTGCCCGGAAGGCAGCGCCGAGCCTTGATCACTACCGTGTCGGCGCCCTGCCGGGCGGCAACGGAGAAGGCGAACTCTCTGCTGCCCTTCTTCCGGCCCGCCTCCACGCGGCCGCCGGTGCCGCCGACCCCCTTGCCCGCTTTGGAGAAGCTGACCTCGACGACCGCCGTCCACAGATCCCACTTGATGTCGTTCACAGTGCCCGAGGCGGCGGCGTAGCCGTCACCACACACTTGCCACACGTATTTGACATCACCGTGCTTGGTGGTGAGCCATCCCCCGCCCCCGGAGCAGCTCCGCGCGGCGGCTGTCGCCGGGGCGGGAGCCAGCGCGGTGAGAGCGACGGCGGCGGCGACGAGTGTCTTTAATCCGGAGATCTTTCGCATGATCGGCAGTCTAGGAAAACCGCTTGCAACCCACTTTCAGGCGCGCATCCGGCCACGATGCCGGTGCCGGAGGACCTGCCCAACGCCAACCGCGCTACATCTGCGACTGAATCCCGGTACAAACGATCTTCTCAAACATGCACTAAGGCGCGGGCGCGATTGGTGCCCCTCTGTGGTCTCTGAGCGCACCTGCTGTCGTACTACGACGACTGAGCTTTTTTATCCTGAGTAGCGGTCGTCTTCGACGGCTTGCAGGACAAGGACGGCCTGCACGATCCGGGTGGCGCGGTGGGGACAGCAGCGGAGCTTTGACAGCAGCTTCCACGCTTTGAGGGTCGCGATGGGCGTTCGCCGAGGGCTCGGATACGTGCGTGGGCGCGGTTGACATCGTTTTCCCGTGTGACAGCCGGTGGCGCGCTTGAACGGGGTGCGGATCGCGCCTCCCGCGCCTTGGTAGCCCTTGTCGGCGAAGGTCGTGACGCCGTTGGCGGTCGGTCGGGGCGTTGATTAGGCCCACGGTGCGGGCTGCGGTCAGGTCATGCACGGCCCCGGGCAGAGCCGGAGAGGCCCACACCAGGCGGCCGGCGGGGTCGGCGAGGACCTGGACGTTCACTCCGTGGCGCTTGTGCTTGCCCGAGTAGTAGGGCTTCTGGTCGGCGACCCGGTCGATCGGGATGAGCGTGCCGTCGAGGATGGCGTAGGCCAGCCGGGCGGCCCGGAGCGCGGCAGCCTGGACGTCGTCGGCCAGGGCGGCGAGCAGGTCGACCGACTCGCGCACGTACCGCCAGGCGGTGGTGGTCCCGATGGCGAAGCCGGCGGCCAAGCGGGCGTAGGTGTCCCCGTTCCGCAGGTGAGCCAGTACCAGCAGTGCCTGCTGTCCTGGCTTGAGGCGCCGCCACCGGCTGCGGCGTCTGGCGCGGCGGGCGCGGATGAGCTCGGCAAGACGGGCAAGGGTACGGTTCGACAGGGGAATCGCGGCAGGGTAAGAGAACATCGAGGCTTCCGGTTGAGGCATCGGATCTTGGTCGACTGCTGTCTTACCGGGAGCCGCACCTCACCCCTAACTGGCCCGGTGAAGTCGCCTCGATTGCACTTTTGCCAGTGGAACCAGTTCGGGTAGATCGAGTAGGGCTCGATTTTTGCTGAGACCATGCGGTCAGAGTTTGGCGGCGGATTCGTCAGGTCGTCGCAGCGAAGCCTTGCCTGGAAAGCTGGGTCGGTCATCCCGGACAAGCGACTGCAGCAGCTTGTCGACCACTTCGACCGTTACCGGCTGCGTAACGAGGACTTCGAGTTCCCCGACCTGCTCGGCGCCGCGTATGAGTATTTGATCGGCCAGTTCGCCGACTCGGCCGGCAAGAAGGGCGGGGAGTTCTACACCCCGCGTGAGGTCGTCCGGATGATGGTCCGCCTGGTCAGGCTTGGCCACGGCATGCGCGTCTACGACCCGTGCTCCGGCTCGGGCGGCATGCTCATCCACGCGAAGGAGTACGTCGAGGAGCACGGCCAGGACCACCGCGACCTGAGCCTCTACGGCCAGGAGTACAACGGCCCCGCCTGACAGTCGCAGACGGTGTCGGTGACGCTTGAACGGGGTGCGGGCGCTCAAGAACGCCATCGACCACCTGTACGCGGAGTGGACGGCCGGGTTCGTCTCGTACGGCGTCGTGGGCGGCTCCCGCGCGGTCGAGCAACTGCGGCTCGTCTGCGGGGCATTGCAGATGGCCGATGTGACCCCGCAGATCACACTGCCGCTGCTGACCGAGTTCGAGGATTACACCGTCTTCAAGCCGGGCGCCCACAGCGTCAGGGCCCTGGACACGCTGCTGGACCATGTCGTCGCCTGGAGCGCCGCCCTCGCGCCGCTGCGCGCCGCTTCCCCGGCGGCCACCGTCGCCGCGACCTGACATTTCGCGGTGCTGTCCGGTCGTACCAGTGAGAAGCCGAATTCCGCACCGAATCAGAGGGACGAGTAGCGATGTCTACGCGACGCGAGGAAGACGAAGCCGAGATCCGGCAGCGGATCGCCAGGATCGTCGAAGGAATCCGGGCCAAGGATCTCGAAGGCCTGAGGCGGCTGTACGCGGCGGACGTCGTGTCCTTCGACGTCGAGCCGCCGCTGCAGCACGTGGGGGTGGACGCGAAACTGAAGAACTGGGTGAACGTGTTCACGTTCTTCCAGGAGGTGGATTACGAGGTGCGCGACCTGACGATCACCGTGGGCGACACGGTGGCGTTCGGACACTGCTTCGGCCGGCTCAGCGGCACGCTGAAGAACGGGACGGCGACGAGCGGCATGTGGGTCCGGGGAACTTTCTGCTTCCGGAAGTTCGACGGCGAATGGTTGATCGCGCACGACCAGGTTTCCGTGCCGCTCGACATGTCGAGCGGCAGAGGGGTGACCGACCTCGAGCCCTGACGCGGGCCGCGCGGCCGTCCGATGTCGAGAACGGCCCTCGCCGATCACCCGCCGATGCCGCGGTAGGTCCACATCTCGGCGAGCAGGCCGTCCTGTACGCGGATGAGCCAGACCAGCGGGGCGCCGTCCGCGTCCTGGCCGCGGCCGGCGTTCCCGACGACCGCCACCAGGTCGCCCTCCCCGAGGACGGCGTCGATCCGGAAGCGGAGGTCCGGCTGCGCGCCGCGGATCCGCCCGACCGCCTCCCGCACGCCCTTCGGCCCGGCCACCTCGGGGCGCGCGTGATCGACCCAGCCCGGGCTCAGGATCTCCTCGGCCGCCGAGGCGTCGCCGGTGTTCCACATGTCGAAGTAGCGCGTCGCGAGCCGTCGCGGCGACCGCGACTCGTCGTCGTTCACGGCGGTCATCTCACATCCGGTGTGCACGGGCGACTGGAACAGCGGGAAAGCAGGCCGGGGGGCGGTGCAGCCGGTCAGGAGGGGGTGGAGCCGGAGGTCCGGGCGCGCAGGGGAACGCCGACGAGGCTCGCGCTTAGAGCGCCTAACGGGGCAGCGGGAAGATCCGGCCGAGTATTAGCGCTAAGGGCTGAGTGGCAGGTCACGATCGACACAGCCACGTTGACACAGCCACGTAAGTGTTCGCGCCACGGCGATGCGTGGAAACCCCCGCCCCTTCCGCGCCAAGTTGGGGTGCCACCGGAATACGGCAGAAACGGGCCGCGAGCTGAGGTAGTTGCTGGTCAGCGTCGATCGCGGCGATGTTCGCAGCGGTCGCGGAGTTGCGCGTAGAGCGTTTCTGCGCCGAGGTGGATCATCACCATCATCTGCACGGTGGGCTCCCGGCGGCCGGTCGCAGGGAGTGTTCATTCCAACGTCTGTTCCAGCAGGCACTGGGCCAGGCGCCGGACGGCAGTGCGCAGTTCGTGCGGCGACAAGATCGTGAACGGGAAGCCGAGCCCGGCGAGCATGGCGGCCATGCCGTCCAGGGACTCGGCACGCGTCCGCAGGAGGACTCCGTCCGGTGTTTCGGTGAGTGTGGCCACCGACGGCGGGATGCGGCGGGCCGCCTCGGCTAGGGGAACGTGCAGAATGACCTCGACAATGTGCGCATACGGTACTTGGGCCAGCGACGCGGTGACCTGCCGCACCGGGTCGGACTCCTCGGGGATCTCATAGGAAGCCGTTCCTGGGACGACGGAGGAGATCCGGTCGACGCGGAAGGTGCGGATCTCGCCGGACCGGTGGTCGTGGCCGGTCACGTACCAGCGGCCGGAGTGGAAGACCAGGCCGTGGCCGTCCAGTTCGCGTTCGGTCTGGGAGCCTTTCCAGGAGCGGTAGCGCAGTGTGACCCGGCGGCGGTCGCGGATCGCGGCGGCCAGGGTCAGCACGGCCCGGCTCGCGGGCGTTGGCGCCGCACGTTCGGCGAGAGTGAAGTCCAAGGTCTCCTCCAGTGCGCCGACCTGTTCTCGCAGCATGGCTGGCAGCACCCGCCGGATCTTGGCCAGGGCGGCTTCGGTAGCCTCGGCGGCAAGGCCCAGGCGGCGTCCGGCGAGCAGGCCGAGAACCACGGCGGTGGCCTCGTCGTCGGTGAGCATCAGCGGTGGCAGCTTGTAGCCGGGCATCAGCTGGTAGCCGCCGTAGCGGCCGCGCTCGGCGGCGACCGGGATGCCCAGTTCGGCGAGTCGGGCGGCGTAACGCCGGACGGTCCGCTCGTCCACACCGAGCCTCTGCGCCAGGTCGCGGCCGCCCAGCCCGTGGTGCGCCTGGAGCAGTTCGAGCATCGCCAGCATCCGGGTCGCCGGATATGACACAAGTCACCCACTTAATCCGGGCGGATTCTGTCCGCTATCGGCTTTAGCGTAGCGACATCGGCTCACTGAAAGGACGATGAGATGGCGAACTATGTGCTGGTTCCCGGCTTTTGGCTCGGCGCCTGGGCTTGGGACCAGGTGGCGCAGAAGCTGCGCGCCGCCGGACACCAGGTGCGGGCGGTCACTTTGACGGGGCTGGCGGAGAGGTCTGGGGAGCTGTCGCCGGAGGTCGGCGTGGAGACCCATGTCCTCGACATCCTCGCGGCAATGGACGGATGGGAGGAGGTTGTCCTGGTCGGGCACAGCGGGGCGAGTGTCCCGGTAACCGCGGTCGCCGACCGGCATCCCGAGCGGCTCAGCCGGGTCGTCTACGTTGACACCGCGCCGCTGCCGTCCGGTGTGGCGGTGATCGACTTCAATGACGAGGACACCCAGAAAGCCTGGCGCGCTCAGGTCGGGGACGGTTATGCACTCGACGCACCCTTCTTCGACCAGGGGGAGGGGAGGTTCGCGGGACTGACCGAGGAGCATTGGGCGCAGATCCGCGCGAAGGCGACGCCGCAGCCGTGGGGCGCGGTCACCCAGTCGGTTCAGCGGCCGCAGCAGATCCCGGCGACGCCGAAGACCATGGTCGCCTCGACGATGCCGGTGGCGGTGATCCGCGAGCTGATCGCTTCGGAGAACCCGGCGTTCGCCCCGCTCGGCACACCCGAATGGACCTTTGTCGAACTGCCGACCGGCCACTGGCCGATGTTCTCGCGACCGGCGGATCTCGCCGCGTTGCTCTGACGACCTCGGGGTGCCGTTAACCAACGTGTCGTGGGCCGCCAAACCTGGAGACGCAGTTCGATCTCCAGGACGAGATCGAACAGGCATGCGGGCGGCGGGACTTCCCAGCGGTCGAGGCGGCACCCCGACGCTCGGCGGCCCGGTGCCGCGCTGGCCTTCCGAACGGGCCCGGCCGGCGTCGACCCCGGCGGCGATCTCGGCCAGGAGCTGCTTGTAGTGGCCGGTCAGCTCAGCCGCCTCGGTCGGCAGCCCGGCCTCGGTTCTCCTGCGCGTTCGCCGCAGCACCGGCGCTCTCGTAGCCGGTCTGCTGCTCTGCGGGGATCAGGGCCTCGCGGACGCCGTCCAGGACGTCGCCAAACACGCCAGGAGCCCTTCGGACTCAGCGCGGTGCACCTCCTGCAGTGTCTCCAGCTGGTCGCGGCCCTTCGTGTGGATCGCCGTCATCCACTTGCAGAACATCGTCACCACGTCATCGCGGACCCCGGTCCGCACAGTGTGCAACAGGCTGACGATCAGCGTGAACCGCTTGTCCTCATCCAGCACCTTACGCAGATCGGCGACGTTGGTCACCCGCGCCTCGCCCGCGAAGTGCGCGATCTTCTCCGACGGGACGCTCTCCAGCCACGCCTGCGTTGGACCGAGCGCGTCCAGGTCCCGCAGGAACGCCAGGCGGCCCTTGAACTTGCCCAAGGAGGCGGCGGTAGGCCTTCAGTCACACCAGCAACGCCAGCAGATACAGATCATCCTGCGTCTTGCCGCGCGCCCGCTCCACCTCGCCAATGGACGGAGTGAACACCTCTGTCAGCTCCCGCGCCGACACTGCCCGGGTGAACCTCGGGTAGGCCGTCCGATCGATCGACGCCACCCGAACCCCCGGAAACCGTCACCAACCAGCGCGAACGCCAAGATTTCAGCGACCGGCGATCAGGCTCGCGGCCCGTTTCTGCCGTATTCCGGTGGCACCCGTACTCCGCCCGCGGCTGGCGATGGGCCCATTCTGTCCGGCCGGGTTGCCGGGCCGAAGGGCCGAAGGGCCGGAGCACGGAGCGGTCAGTGGGAGTCCGGTCTGGGGATATGGATGCCGGCGGAGCGGAGCTTGGCCTCGATGAGCGCGACCCCCTGGGCTGCGGCCGATCCCTGCTCCTCGCCGTGGAGGGCGATCAGCTTGTACCGGGTCGCGGCTTCGGTGTGGGCTTGCAGACCGGTCACGATCTTCAGGTGTGCGGGGTTGGCGAGGAAGTGGTCGGTCATGTCGGTGGCGAGCTCGGCGATGCGCGGGTCGTCCGGTTCCCATGCCGCGGCTTCGGCGCCGCGCTTGATCAAGGCGACGAACCGGGTGTCTTCGAGGGCGTGCTCGACATGGGTGAGGTAGTCGTCGAAGCCCTCGGGGACCAGTGCCCTGGCCAGCACCCAACCTTCCCTGGCGGCTGCCACCTCCGCCGCGGGGAAGCCGAGGCCGGACAGCCGCTCCAGCAGCGCCACCGCCCGGTCGGGCAGCAGGGCCCGGTCGCCGTCGGCGAGCCTGCGCAGCGTGTCACGCCGCGCGATCAACTCCTCGATCCGGTCGGTGAGCTGCAGCTCGACGTCGGCGAGCGCGGCGGCGAACAGCGTGGGGTCGGCGTCGAGCAGGGGTCCGATGTCGGCCAGCGGCACCCCGGCGGCGGCCAGCGTCCGGACCTGCACCAGCTGTAACAACTCGGCCGATCCGTACCTGCGGTAGCCGGAGCTGTCGCGTTCCGGCTCCGTCACCAGACCAAGCTTGTGGTAGTGCCGCACCGTCTTCACCGTGACGCCGACGAACGCCGCCGCCTGCCCGATCGTGACTCCGTTCATCTGCACAATCCTGCCTTGTGCTCGAGCTCGGCGACCGAGCAGACCACCGCCGAGCATGTGGACGGGCCACGCCGAGCTGGTCGGGCTCGGTGTGGCTCCGGTTCGCGTTCTGCCTGATGCACGGCCGGAAGAGGGCGCCTCTTGAGGCGTGCGGGTCACAGGTGTGCTCAGCCCGTCGGCTGAGCGGGATCGGCCTGCCCACCGCCGAACACCTCGCTGAGGAGCCTCTGCTGGGCCTTCTGGAACGCTGCTGCGATGGACAGATCGGCGTCGTCCACGCAGTTCAGCGCGGCGGTCAGCGTCTTGCAGCCGTCGAGGCTGCTGTACATCAGCGCCGCGTGGCCCACGGCGGCGCCGTTGTGGGAGATGACGGTGCCGCCGTCGTCCGTGGTCAGCACGAACACTCCCAGGCCGTAGTCCATGTCCGGGATGCCCGTCGGGCGCGGGGTGCACATCTCGGCCAGCAGCGGGGCCGGCAGGAGCTTGCCGCCCAGCAGTGCGGAGATGAAGGTGTGCAGGTCCTGGGTGGTCGAGATCATGTCACCGCCGGTGGAGATCCAGGAGGGGTTCTGGCGGGTGATGTCGATCGTCTTCTGCTCGCCCGCGTCCTCGTACCGGTAGTAGGCGTGGGCGTGCGGCTTAGGGATCTCCGGCGAGGCGTCCGGCACCACGGTGCCCGACAGCCCGAGCGGCCCGAGAATCAGCCGCTGCATCTCCTCGGCGTAGGTGCGGCCGCTGACCTTCTCGATCAGCAACCGGGCCAGCACGTAGTTGGTGTTGGAATAGCTCCAGCCCGCCCCCGGCTCGAACCGCGCCGGCTTCGACAACGCCAGCTCCACCAGCTCCTGCGGCCGGTAGGCCTTGAACCGGTTGTCCACCCACTCCTGGCCCGTGGTGCCGTAGGGGATGGCGATCCCCGGCACGACCGTCCCGTCGTCGTAGACCTCGCCGCTGAAGTTGAACACCCCGCTGGTGTGCTGCAACAGCATCCGCACCGTGATCCGCTCGTCCAGCCCAAACTCGGGCAGATAGTCCGCCGCCGGGGTGTCCAGCCCGACCTTGCCCTCGGCCACCAGTCGCAGCACCAGGGCCGCGGTGAAGGTCTTGGTGTTGCTGCCGATCCGGACATGTCCGTTGATCGGCGGCTTGGCGGTCCCGCCCAGCTCGGCCGCCCCGGCACTGCCGGCCCACTCGCCCCGCTCATCGTGCACGCGCAGCGACACCCCGACGAAACCGGACTCGACGATCTCCTCGATCGCCTTCTGCAGCTCCGGGCGATCCTGCCCGGCCGCGGCTTCCGGCGGCACGGCCCCACCGGCCGCAGCGGTCACCCTGGCGGCGTCGAGGGCTCCGGTGATCTTGCGGACCATCTCGGCCGCGGCGGGGCTCGGCTGGCCCTGGTGCATCTGGGCGGTTTCGACAGCGACGAGGACGGTGCGGCGGAAGTTGCCGGCCTCGGCCGGATCCTGCTGCTTCAGCAGGTTCATGGCCGCGGTCAGGGCTGGCAGCACGCGGTCGGCGATCTCGGCCACGGACGTGCCGGCCAGGTCCTTGCCCTTGGGGTAGTCGGCGAGCACGTGCCCAATCAGGCCGGTGGCCGAGCCCAGCGCGATGCTGCCGTTTGTGGCGATCTTGCGAGGGTTGCCGGCGGCACCGGCGGCGGCCATCAGCGACACGGCGCCGTACGCAGCAATCCGCAGAGTGCTCTTGTCCTGGTCGGAAAGGGTGATCGTCATGGTGGGTGGTCCTTCGCATCCGTTATGTCCGGGTCGGTGTCGACCCGCTGCGCTGAGCTTCCACCCTGACCTCAGGTCAACCTCAACCGTGATCTAGCTCACAGCCACTTCGGCGACTTGAGACAGCTTCGGAAACAGGACGCCATCTCCATCGGAGCGACAGTCGCATCGGTACGGATCCGGGCCAGGACCCGCGTTTCGCAGGCGGCGTGCTCGCGGTGCGGGACGGTCTCCCAGCGCGTGCACAGCAGCTATGAGCGGCGGGTGTGTGACACGGCGGTCGGCGGCCAGGAGGCATGGGGTTACGGCGGCCGTCAGCCGCGGGGTGGGGCCCGTTTGGCAGGGGCGCGGACTGTCAGCCGTTGTGGGCGGCGGGTGTCTGCTCGACGAGGGTGGCGGTGGCGCGGTCGAGGAACTCACAGAACAGCCTGTGCTCCTCGGGGGTGAACCGGCCGGTCAGGGCGCGTTCGAGCACGATGACTTCCTGGTAGGCCCGGTCGAGCAGGTCACGGCCGTCCGGGGTGAGGGTGGCGATCAGGACTTTGGCGTGCACGGGGGACGGCTGCCGGTCGATGAGCCCTTTGTTCTGCATCCCGGTCAGGACGGTGGCCATGCTCTGCTGGGTGACCCCGCACGCGCGGGCCAGTTGAGCACCGGACATGCCGTCCTCCCGCGACAGGGTGAGCAGCACCGTGTACTGGGTCATGGTCAGCCCATAGCCGCGCAGCACCCCTTCGTGGTGGGCCATGAGCGCCTGCTCGGCGCGGCGAATGCGGGTGCACACGTACTCCTCGATGGGCACCTCAGACATGTCACAGCTCCCTAAGTTGACACAGGATCCTGATACTGCTTGAGTCTTATGTATCAGGATACTGAGTCGACACAGAAGGTTGTGTGCCATGAAGGCTGCTGTTCTGGGCACCGACGACCGGCTCCGGATCTCGGAGTTGGCCGAGCCCGTGGCCGGGCCCGGTGAGGTCGCGATCAGGGTCGCCTACGCGGGGGTGCAGTACGGCGACGTGCTGGCGCGTGCGGGGCACTTCCCGATTCCGCGCCCGTTCGTGCCCGGGTTCGAGGCGGCGGGTGAGATCGTCGCGGTTGGTGAGGGCGTCGACGAGGCCCGTATCGGCGAGCAGGTGACCGCGCTGGTGGGCGGTGGCGGTTACGCCGAGGTCGTCATCGCACCGGCGGTGCTGGCGATCAACGCCGCCGGGGTCGGAATCCGTGAGGCCGCCGCGTTCGGATGGGTCGCACCGACCGCCTACGACCTGATCAATACCGTCGCCGGGGTGTCACTCGGGGACAGCGTGCTGATCCACGCCGCCGCCGGCGGCGTCGGCTCCCTGGCCGGGCAGTTCGCCGCCGCCGCGGGTGCGGAACGGATCGTCGGCGTGGTCGGCGACGCCGGCCGGGTCGATTACGCCCGCCGGTTCGGCTACCACGAGGTGCTGGTACGCGAGGAGTTCCCCGATGCCCTCGGCGATGAGACGTTCGACGTGATCCTCGACCCGATCGGCGGCGCCGCGCGGGTCGCGAACCTGTCCCGGTTGGCACCGCACGGCCGGATCGTGGTCTACGGCAACATCGCCTCCTTCGAGCCGGTCACCGTGTCGGCCGACGACCTGCTGATGCAGGGCCAGTCGCTGATGACCTACAACAGCAACCTGGCCGGCCGGACCCGCCCGCAGAAGCTGGCCGACAGCGCCGCTCTCGCCATGGCGCTGGTGGCGGGCGGGTCGGTGCGCCTCGATGTCACCGCCGAATACACCCTCGCCGACGTCGGGAACGCGATAGCGGACCTGGCCGGCGGAGTGACCCGAGGCAAGAGCATCGTCCGCGTCGGCTGAATCCCGATCGCCGATCCGGCGTGACCTTCCAGGAGGCGCAGGATGTGTCACCGCTGGTCGGACGCGTGGGCGTGCAGGGCGGCGATGAACCAGGTGAGGGGCGGGGTCAGGTCGTCCGGAGGCGGCCAGCCGTTGACGACGGCGAGGAGCCGGAAGTACGTCTGACGACGCGAATCGTTCGCGGTCTCCAGCAGGGTCAGCAGGCGGCGCCGGCGGCCGCCGCGGTGGTCGACGAAACCGGCATGGACGCGTAGCAATAGCTGGCGGGCTTCGGCGCGGGAGCAATAGGACAAAGAGTAGGCAAGCCGCGTGCGCCGTGCGAGCTTTGACCTGCCGTAACGTGTATTTCCCTTTCTGTGATCGCATACGTCGCTGCGTCACAGAAAGGTAGACCATGGCGCAACTCAAGCGGACCGGTGCGATCGGTGCCGTCACCATCGACGACGGCTTGACGGTGCAGGTCGAGCACTCGCTGCGGGAGATGTCGTCCGGCGACGACGAGATCGACACGATGATCGTGATCGGCGGCAACGGGGTCTTCGACCCGACGGTGTCCGCCGAGGTGGTCCGGGAGCTTCCGGCACTCGCTCGGCGGTCGCGCCGCGTGACCTCGGTCTGCGCGGGCTCACTGCTCCTGGCCGCGGCCGGGCTGCTCGACGGCTACCGTGCGACGACACATTGGTCGTCGCACGGCTGCTCGCCGAGCGTTTCCCGCGCGTGCTCGTCGAACCGGACCGGATCTATGAGCGCGACTGGAGCCGGTGGGCCTCGGCGGGGGTTACCGCCGGCATCGATCTCGTGCTGGCGCTGGTCGAGGACGACCACGGCACCGAGGTGGCGCAGTTGATTGCCCGCTGGTTCGTCGTCTTCACCTGAAGACCCGGGGGCCAGGCACAGTTCAGTACCCAACTGCTTGCGCAGCCCGCACGGACCCCAGCAATCCGGTCTGTACAGCAACGGCTGCCCGACCATCCGGGAGAAGACCTGAGCGTGGCCGTGCTGGCACGGCGGGCGGGGATGAGCGCGGAGCTTCGCCCGTGCCTTCCGCGCCGAAACCGGCAGTACCCCGGGTGCCTTCGTGGAAGGCCTGCGTGTCGAGGGGGCCCGCCGCCTGCTGGAGACGACGGACCTAACCATCGGCACCATCGCCAGGATGGTCGGGTACAAACACGGCGAGACGCTGCACCGGGTCTTCGCCCGGCACCTGACCACCACCCCAGAGCGATACCGGCAACACTTCTCGACCAGCGCCGCAACGTGACCGTCGCCACCAATCAGAACTCCCGGCGGCTCTTCTGTGGCCGCCGCAGCGACCTGCATGACCAACAATGCGATCGAGCGGCAACTCCGCACTCATCGCCACAGGTGCCGTCGGTCGGCCACGGTATCTATCCGAGCCCGGCATGTGTCTTTTCACATGCCGGGTGAGGGCGTACCGGTTTTGTCGGGACCGGCCAGTACCTTCCGGATCATGAATGACCGTTCCCCCTACGGCGAAGCCGTGTGGGCGCATGCGGTCCGTGACGGCCCGGAACTCCTACAGCTCCGGCCAGCCACCAGTGCTGGGCAAGCGAGCAGGGCCGCCACGGCGTCGCACGCCTGCGGGTGCCGGGCCACCAGTGCGGCGACCGGCTCGCTCAGCACGGCGGCCGGGCGGGCCCGCTCCGCCGGTACGGCCGGCCGTTCCCACGGCGGCGTCCACCCATCCAGCTCGGCGAGGTTACCGGGGAAGGTGCGGCCCGCCTCCCGGACGAGCACCGGCACCAGCTCCTGCGCGTGCCTGCGCAGCGTCGTGATCAGCGTCGGCAGGGCCGGATACGCGCACTACTGCACGCTGCTGCCCACCGCCTTCGCCGACGACGACACCGGCCTACGGCAGGTCGGCGCCATGCTCGGCTTCCTGTTCACGCTGGAGAGCCTCGCGCTGTCGCTGGGCTGCGACCGGGCCCAGCTCGAACTCGCCATACGGCAGTCGCACCCGGAGGCCCCCGCCAAAGTCGCCCTGCTGTGGGCGGCCAAGACGCAGCTGGGCCTGCTGCCGCGGGACGAGTTGCGCGCCAGGTGTGATGAACTGCTGGCCAGCCCGCTCGTCGTCACCGCCTTCCCGCTCTACCTGAGCGGGTTCGTCCAGGCGCTCGAACCGGTCCCGGCCCTCGCCGCCGTCGGCGACTTCGCCGCCGATTCCCTTTCCGCCAACCCCTGGGAACGGCCAAGCTCTACGCCGATGCCTGAACCGCGCCGGGTTTTGTGGAGACTCGGCTACTTGGTTTGTGCCGCGGTGAGTGCGGCCTGTTGGTGACGGTAGTAGATCGCTTCGTACTCTGCGGGCGGGACGTCGCCGCAAGCGGTGTGCAGCCGGCGGTGGTTGTACCAGTCGAGGTACTCCAGGGTGGCCAGTTCGACGTCGTCCACGCCTTTCCAGGGGCCGTAGCGGCGGATTAGCTCCGCTTTGAACAGCCCGTTGAAGGACTCGGCCAGGGCGTTGTCGTAGGAGTCGCCGCGGCTGCCGACGGAGGCGACCGCCCCGGCGTCGGCCAGGCGCTCGGTGTAGCGAATCGCCAGATATTGCACCCCGCGGTCGGAGTGATGAACCAGCTGCGACAGGTCCGCACCGCTGTCGTGGCTGCGCCGCCAGATGGCCATCTCCAGCGCGTCCAACGCCAGGTCGGTACGCAAGTGGGTGGCGACCTGCCACCCGACGACCATCCGGGAGTACACGTCGATGACGAAGGCCGCGTATACCCATCCTGACCAGGTGCGGACATAGGTCAGGTCGGCAACCCACAACCGGTTCGGAGCCGGCGCGCAGAACTCGCGCCCGACCAGGTCGGCCGGCCGCTCGGCCTGGTCGGCGGGAATCGTGGTGCGGCGAGCCTTGCCGCGGACCAGCCCGGTGATGCCCAGCTCACCCATCAGCCGCTGCTTTTGCCCAAACTCATATGGAGAAGAGTCAGGCGGCGGCCGCCGGCCAGGGCTGCGGTGGTACCTCGCTGCTCGGGGCGGCCTTGACCTTGGTGACCGTCGCGGTGGCGAAGCGGAGGGAGGGCCCAGTCTCGTCGACGTCGAGTTCGTGGGACGGTGCGCTTGTCGCCGGGTTCGTTCTCGTAGGTGCGCTGGCGCAGGCGGCCTTGGACGATGACGCGGGTGCCGCGGTGGAGGGATTCGGCGACGTGCTCGCCGAGTTCGCGCCAGGCGGTGCAGGTGAGGAAGAGGCTGGCGCCGTCCTTCCGCTCCCCCGTCTGGCGGTCCTGGTAGCGGGGTGTGGAGGCGATGCGGAATCTTACGACGGCGTGGCCTGCCGCGGTGAAGCGGAATTGTGGGTCGTCGACGAGGTTGCCGACGATGGTAATGGTGATCTCGTTGGCCATCGGAGCTTCTCCGTTCCCAGGGGTTGATGGCGGGGGTTGATGGCGGGTCGCGGGGACTCGCGCCCCCGCGCCGGGGTCTGGCCCGCTAGACCTTCCGGCTGGCGACGGTGGGCCAGGCGGTGGGCCTCGATGGCCCGGCTGATGCAGTCGTGGCAGATCCAGCTGTGGTCGGTGCAGCGGAACAGCTGCTCGATCTGGGTCGTGTGGCCGCAGGTGCTCAGGTCGGTCGGGCCGAGGGGGTGTCGAGGGTGAGGGTCATGTCCTGCTCCCTTGTGCCGGGACCCGTGCTTGGGCCGTGCGGTGTTCTGGTGAGGGAGGACTCGCAGGCGTGAACACGAATTTGGCCTCGGCAATCGCCCCGGCGTCCGCCACGGACCCCCGGCCTCCGTGATCGTCCGCGCCCGGCGCGGCGACGTACCCCTCCGGCGTGATCGTCTAGACCGCGACCCGTCCTGGATCCGGATCGCCGGCCAAAACGGGCCGATGCTCTGCCCGCCTCCGCCGCCCGAATGCGCGGTAGGCATCCCGGTTGAGCTCGGCCAACTCCCGGCGCAGGCGGACGGCCTCCTCACTGCATCAAGAACCCGCCGGAAGGACGGGAACCACCTCCACAAACGGGTTCGGCCGTGAACCCTCGACGCTGATTTATTGGCCGCCCCGGCCGAGGCGCTCTGTATCCTCTAGCTGAGCCGGGAGAGGAGTTGACCATGACGGCGCAACCCCACGAGCCGGGGCACGGGCGAACCCCCGAGGAGATCCGTGCGTCGCTCCGTAACGACCGCAGCCCACGCGCCATTCGCGCAGCTCTTCCCGTTGAAGATCTGGATGCCTTCGACCGGCAGTACCGCGAAGCCCTCCGGAAAGCCGGTGACGACCTGGACCTGGCTCCGCTGCACGAGTGTGTCGAGAGCTGGTGGCGGCACGCCGTACTCAAAGCCGATCGGGTCGAGTACGCCCGCATGATCGACCGGGCCGAGGAGATTCAACGTCGCGCCGACCTCGGGGAACCGACCGGCGGCGTCCTCTGGGACGAAGCGTTCGAGGCGAGGCTCCGAAGCAGAGCGCAAAAGGGACAATAGGTGTACAAGGTTGACCTCGACCCTGGTGCACGACAGCAGGTCGAGGCCCTGCCGACAGAGGCAATCAACCCGTTCCTCGAACTCCGGGCGCTGTTGGAGACTCATCCCTGGAGTGGCCAGCGCCTGAATCCGGACAACCCGAAGGCCAACATGCTCACCCACGCCTTCGGTCGCTGCGGCTTGGCCGTATACCTCGTCCTCGACGAGCAGCGTGAGGTCCACATCCTGCGAATCGACTGGCTGGGCTGAACCCTTAGGCAGAATGCGGCTGAAGGGCCAGCGGGGCGAGGGAGGCGATCGGCAGGAGCCTTCTCTCATCGCAGATAGTGAGTGATTATCTGCGATAGCGTCGATGCCGTCCTGGGAGAACGCCCCGCCGCGGCGGGGGCGACTCCCCCTGCTTATCTGCGATAGCCCTCAGGGGGTGCTCGTGGGGTCGGTCCACCGCCTGCAGCCGTCGGCCGCGCCACCGCTGGGCGCGGCGGCCGGCGCGTTCCTCGCCCAGGTGCCCAACCCCAACACCGCCCGCGCCTACGGCATCGCGCTGCGCGCCCTGGCCGCCGAGCTCGGCGAGCGCGCCCCGCTGGCCGAACTCGAGGGCGAGGCCGGCGCCGACCACCTCGCCACGTGGTTCGCCGCGCGGTGGGGCGGCGCCGCGGCGGCGACCTTCAACGCCCGGCTGGACGCGCTGAGCTCGGCCTGCACCTGGTGGGTGGCGCAGGGCTGACTGGCCGGGGACCCGCTGCGGCGCATCCGCCGCCGCTCGCGCACCCCCGACCGCACCCGGGCGCTGGCCCGCGCGGAGGTGGAGGCGCTGCTGACCCGCCCCAAGCTCGGGCTGCGCGAGCGGACGCTGGGGCGGCTGCTGTATGAGTCCGCGGCCCGCGCCGAGGAGGTCCTCGCCCTGGACGTGGCCGACCTCGATCCGCGCAACCGCCGGGCCCGGGTGCGGCGCAAGGGCGGCGCGGTCGACACGTCATCGTCTGGCGCACCGCCACCGCCCGGCTGCTGCCCCGCCTGCTGGCCGGCCGCGGCACCGGGCCGGTCTTCCTCACCGGCCGCCACGCCCGCGTCGTGCTGCCGCCCGCCGACCTCGACCTGGCCTCGGGGCGGGCCCGCCTGTCCTACCGCCGAGCCGCCGAGTGCTTCGAGACCGCCACCGCCGAACTTGCGGGCGGGCCGTGGACGCTGCACCAGCTGCGCCATTCGGCGCTGACGCACGCCGCGGAAGACGGCGCCAACACCTCCACGCTGCTGGCCTACTCCGGGCACACCTCGGTCGCCTCGCTGGCCCGCTACGCCCGTGTCTCCCCCGAGGCGCTGGCCCGCTGGCAAGAGGGCCGGGATCCTGCCGCACACCGGCGCTGAATCAGCCGACGTGATGGCCCGGCCCTGTGCCCCTGCGAGGGGATCGGGTGTCAGCGGCGCAGCAGGAGGCGCAGCACCCGCAGTGCCCGGGTCCGGCGGCCGGGGTCGGCGGAGAACACATAGACCACGGCGAGGATGGCGAGGATAACCAGCAGCAGGGCGCCGATGGTGCCGACGGCGGTCGGCTGAGACAGGATCGTCATGGGGGTGCGTCCCCTTGCCATAGGTGGAGTGCGCCCCGCGGGGTGGCGTGGTACCGGCGACGGTTGCGACGGGCCTGTACCCGCCACCCTGTTCACCTGTGTCGATGGCAGGTGCCGGGGCGGCGCCGACGGAGGATTTCGCGGCGTGAGTCCAGGCTGCAGGACACAGAAGGCCCGTTGACGTTCTCGCCCGATCTTTGACACAACGGGATGAAGTCGTACAGCACCTGACGGATGCTGACGGCCGCTGACACCACCGAGCTGCGGCGTTTACGATTCCTGACGCACTCTGCCCCGCCGGTGAGAGGGCGTGGTGGCTGCGAGGATCAGTTCACCCGAAACGGCTTTACGTTTTCCGACGGTCTGGGATGCTCGATCCCACCATGCCCGACACCTCATCGCCCGCATCGACTCAGGACGCCCTGGCCACCCTCCGCGACCGGTTGCAGGAGCTGTATCGCCACCGCGGCAAGCCCAGCTACCGCAAACTGGCCGACCTCGCCAACAACGCAGTCAGCCACACCACCGCCCACGCGGTGATCCGCTGCCAAAAATGTGGCTGACAGCCGACGAGGAAGCCAGCCACAGGGAGCCGCGCCGACGCCGGCCCTGTCAGGGGGCGCTGCTCTCCTGGGGCTCGCGAGCGCTGGTGACGACCGAAGCCGCCTCCGGGCGATCGGCACGTGTCGTCAGATGTTCGCGGCCTTCGGCGCGAACGGTTCAGATGTTGGTCGACCGGCCGCCTCGGCCGGCGCCCACCTGTGCCTCCGCTGTCC
>NZ_VANP01000025.1:0-61080 GCF_005864065.1 Microbispora triticiradicis
GAAGAAGCAGACCCGCCGCGACCAGCAGACGCCATGATGGGCGGCACGCGGGTCGGCCGGGCGGAGTCCCGCAAGGCGCTCAATGACGACTGGCAGGTCAACTCGGATATCGCAATCTCAGCTGGTCTATTGAGCCCTTTTTAATCCTGAGTAGGGGTCGGCTTCGACGGCGTGCAGGACGAGGACGGCCTGCACGATCGCGGTGGCCCGGCGAGGACAGCAGCGTGCCACCTGCGCCTTGGTAGCCCTTGTCGGCGAAGGTCAGCACGCCGTTGGCCGTCAGTGCGTCGATCAGACCCACGATCCGGGCTGCGCTCAGGTCGTGCATCGCACCGGGAAGAGCAGGAGAGGCCCAGACCAGGCGGCCGGCGGGATCGGCGAGGACCTGGACGTTCATCCCGTGGCGCTTGTGCTTGCCGGAGTAGTACGGCTTCTGGTCGGCGACGTGGTCGATCGGGATGAGCGTGCCGTCGAGGATGGTGTAGGCCAGCCGGGAGGCCCGGGTCGCGGCGGCGTGGACATCGTCGGCCAGGGCGGCGAGCAGGTCGACCGACTCGCGCACGTACCGCCAGGCGGTGGTGGTGCATACCGCCGAGGTGAGCGGCCTGAGCTGCATGAACGCCCGGCAAAGCCCGAACCTCTCCCACGATTGTCCCAGGCAGGCGTCCGCCCATGACTTTGGTGGTGCCCTTGACCACCCTCGCCCCCGCTCTCGCCCCGCGACCACGCCCCAGCTCATCGACACAGTGCACGAAACGACATCAAGTGTGCAGAAAAAGACAAGACACTCATGTCCGTTCGCTTGCATGCTGGTTCAGCGGATCCCGGCAAGCGGTCGAAGCGTAGCGTTACGCAGGATGAAAAATACTTAATGTATTCCTCATCACACCAAGGGGCTGAAACGTTGCATGTCGGCGTGCGGGTTTTACTTAGGTGAGCCGGGAAGATGTCCTGTTGTGCAGGGGTGGTGACATTACCGCGTATCCGATAGTTAAGGCATTGTCAAGATCTATGCGGCTCGTACATAACGGGGCATATTTTTCGGGTGAAAGCGATCTAGCGTGTGGTTCTGCCCACGCGGCGCGACATAGCCGGATGGTCGAGGGGAGCGGAAACCGTGATGGAGCGTAGTGACGGGGGCGCGATGCAGGATCCCAGTCCAGATTGGCGGGACGCGACCATCACGGACCTGTTGGACGAGCAGGTGCGTCGCAGGCCTGACGCGGTCGCCCTGCGCTTCGACGGGCAGGACATGACCTATATGGACCTCGACCGGCGCGCCGAGCTGCTCGCCCGTCACCTGCGCGACCTCGGCGTGCGCACGGAGGCCGCGGTAGGGGTGTTCTTCGAGCGCTCGTTCGAGATGGTGATCGCACTGGTTGCCATCCTCAAGGCCGGCGGTGCCTACGTGCCGCTGCACCAGAACGAGCCCCCCGACCGGTTCCGCTACATGCTGGAACAGGCCGGTTGCCGCGTCGTCCTGACCCACGATGCCCTGGTCGATCGGATTCCCAAGATCGACGGGACGGTGGTGAACCTCGATCACGAGCCGGCGACGACGCCCGGCGCTGAACCGGTCGATGGGGCGATAAGCCCAGACAATCTCGCCTACATCTGTTACACGTCCGGCTCGACCGGCATGCCCAAGGGCGTGGCCGTGCGGCATCGCGGTGTCGTGCGCCTGGTCCAGGACGGTGACTACGCCTCTCTGACCGAGAACGAGACATTCCTGCAGCTGTGCTCGCTGCGGTTCGACCCCTCGGCCTTCGAAATCTGGGGTGCGCTGCTCAACGGAGCCCGTCTGGTTGTTTACCGTCCGGGTACGCCGGCGCTGCACGAGCTGGCGGACTTCCTCGAGGCCGAGCGGATCACCACCCTGTGGATGACCACCGGCCTGCTGCACCGCATGGTGGACGGCTACCTGGATCGCCTGGGCGGGTTGCGGCAGTTCCTCGGCGGCGGCGAGGCGCTGTCACCCGTGCTCATCAACAGGCTCCATCGCACCTACCCGGATCTGCTGGTGGTCAACGGGTACGGGCCCACCGAGGACACCTGCTTCACCTCGTGTCACGTGGTGTCGGAGGAGGTCGGCGACACCGTCCCGATCGGACGGGCGGTCACCGATACCCGCCTCTACGTCCTGGACGAACGACTGCGGCCGGTGCCCGACGGCGAGTGGGGTCTGCTCTACACCAGTGGAAGCGGACTCGCCCGTGGCTACGTGGGACGCCCAGGGCTGACCGCGGAGCGGTTCGTGGCCGACCCGTTCGTGCCCGGCGAGCGGATGTACGCCATCGGCGACCTCGTCCGCCGCGTGGAGGGCGGTGTGCTGGAGTTCCGTGGCAGGCTCGACGACCAGGTCAAGGTGGACGGTTACCGCATCGAGCTCGGCGAGATCCAGGCCGTGCTGGCCGGGCAGCCCGAGGTGAACGAGGCGGTCGTGGTCGTAAGGGAAGGGCTCACGCCTGGCCGCAAGATCCTGGTCGCTTTCGTCGTACCGGTCAGCGGGACCGAGGGCCTGGTGCCGAAGCTGCGTGTGGCTCTCCACCGCAAGCTGCCGAGGTACATGCATCCCGCGGCGATCATCGAGATGGAGGCGCTTCCGGAGACCCTCGGCAACAAGATCGACCGGAAGTCGCTGCCGGCCCTCGAACAGCTTCCCCGCGACGTGGACGCGGACTACGAAGCGCCGCGTACGCCCTTGGAGGCGCTGCTGGCCGACCTGCTGACGGACGCGCTCGCCGTACAGGACATCGGCGTCCATGACGACTTCTTCGAACTCGGCGGCAGCTCACTGGTCGCCATGGATCTCCTCGCCCACGTCCGCGAGGTGTTCAACGCGGACGTGCCCGCAGGCGAATTCTTCGCCGGCGCCACGGTCGCCGGACTGGCCGAGCTGATCGGCGAATTCGCGCCGCACGCGGACGCCGCGGAGCCGCAGTCCTGGATGTCGGCGAAGAGCGGGTCGGTGCGGTGACGGGCCCCCGCTTTGCGACTTTGGCCGTGCGGGGCTCTTACGATCACGAAGAAGCGGCGTCCAATCGCGGTTCGCTCAGCGAGCCCGCGTACCTTACGACCGCGCAGCACTTCGACTCGGCGGAGACGATGCGCGCTACCGCCGCCGGTGAGCGAGAGGGCTGGGTGTACGCCCGGCGCGGCAATCCGACGGTCGGCTACCTCGAGGACACCGTTGCCGCGTTGGAGGGCTATCAGGTCGACGCCGAGGTGAGCGCGGCGGTCACCACGACGGGGATGGCCGCGATCACCCTGGCCACGAGTTCGTTCCTCAGCACGGCCGTCGGCGCCAAACCCAACATCGTCGCCTCCCCCGCGTGCTACGGGTCGACCGTCATGGTCTTCGACAAACGGTACGGCGATGAACGTGGGGTGTCCGTCCGGTGGGTGGACGACCCACTGTCGTTGGATGCCTGGGAGCGGAATGTAGACGAGGACACCCGGTTTCTCTTCGCGGAGTCGCCGTCCAATCCGATGGTCCAGCTCGTCGACATTCCGGCGCTGGCCGCGCTCGCCCACCGGGCCCAGATCCCGCTGATCATCGATGCGACGCTGGCAACGCCGGCGTTGATGCGCCCGCTTGCCCTCGGTGCCGACATCGTTGTCCATTCGCTCACCAAAGCCGCCGGTGCCAGCGGCCGCAGTATGGGCGGTGCGGTGATCGCCCGGCACGACCTTCACTTCCGCGGGCAGCCCGCGCAGATGACCGCGGACTTCGCCGGTTATCTCCGGCGCGGCCCGATGCGTGACATGGGCAGCGTGCTCAGTCCGTTCAACGCCTGGACCCTGCTGGCCGACATCCGCGAACTTCGTGCGCGAGTGGACACGATGTCGACCAGCGCGCTGCGTGTGGCCGAGTATCTGGCCGATCGCGGCGACGTCGTCGAGGTCTTTTACCCCGGCCTGCCGAGCCATCGCACCCACCACCTCGCCAAGCGCGACATGTGGTTGGTCGACAGTGGCGGTCCCGGTCGCGAGGCGGTCAACCGGTTCGGGTTCCTGCTCGGCTTCCGGCCGGCCGGTGGGGTGCCCGCCGCGCACCGGGTGATGGACCGGCTCGACCTCGTCTGGCGGGCGAACAATCTCGGGCAGGTCAAGAGCACCGCGACCATCCCCGCGATCGGTACGCATCAGCAGATCGCGGGGGACGCCCCGGTACCGCCCGACATGATCCGGTTGAGCGTCGGCCTCGAACATGCCGACGACATCATCGAGGACCTGGCCCAGGCGCTCGGCCGACCCAGCTGAAGCCGTGGCGGAGATCGCAGCCGATCGAGTCGAGTAAGGGAGTCGTGCAATATGGAGACCGACCTGGCCGAGGCGTATCCGCACCGGGTGGTGCTCATCTCGCCACCCAGGACCGGCTCAACCGCGGTGGCACGGTTGCTGTGGCAGCACGCGCTGATCACCCACCACTGCCACGAGCCGTTCGAGGCTTGCTATTGGGGTGGTCAGGGCGCCGAATCGGTGACCGCCTGCCTGGGTAACCCCATGCGGGTGGCCACGGGCGATCGGGTCAGGCTGGCCGACGTGCCACCCGGCAGTGGCCTGCTGATCAAGGAAATGAGCTTCCAGCTGACCACCGACCAGTTCGACGACCTGGCCGGAATCGCCACCGCGCCGCTGATCTTCGTGATGTCCGATCCCCGGCTGTCCACCACGTCGCGGCTACGCATCGTGCGCGAGTTGTCGGAGGCGTCGACGTTCCCGCCGTTCGAGAGCGGGTGGCCGTCGTTGGCCGGGCAGGTGGCGCGATGCCGCGAGCTGGGCATCCCGTACGTGTTGGTCGAGTCCGACGACCTGCGGGCCGACCCGGCCGGGATGACCGCCGCGCTGGTGGCGGCGGTCGGGCTTCCGTCGCAGGCGGGACTGGAGAAGTGGTCGCCCCGGCCCGGCCTGCAGTTGTGTTCGCCCGAGGTGGGCGCGCTGATGAGCGACTCGCGACGGACCGATGACCCGTTCTACCGCAAGGTGCTGAGCAGCACCGGTATCCAGCCCCGCGCGCGCGTGGACTGGGCCCGCGAGGAGGCGCTGATCTCGGCCGCGGGCCTGGCCGGTGACGTCGAGACGTGGCTGGGCCTCTACCGGGAGTTGCGGGCGGATCCGGGCCGGCTCGGCGTCCCCGGACAGGCCGCGACTCCCCTGCAAAGGGATGAGACGGGCCGCGATGACGAGACGCGGCTCGGCCCGGAGTACGTGGAGACGGGCTCGTGACCGCTGACCGTGCCGGCGGATCGGCATCCGACTGCGTCGACGTGATCGGTGTGGGGTTCGGGCCGGCGAATCTGTCACTGGCCATCGCGCTGAAGGAAGAATCGCCCTCGACGACCGCAGTGTTCCTGGAAGCCGAGATGGACCCGGTGTGGCAGGGCGGCATGCTGCTGGACGGCTCCAACATGCAGAACCATCCCAGCCGCGACCTGGTCACGCTGCGCAACCCGCGCAGTCATTACAGCTTCCTCAATTATCTGTTCGAGCAAGGGCGGCTGCTCGAGCACCTGAATCTGCCCATGGAATTCCCGCTGCGCAAGGAGTACGCGCACTACATCCGATGGGCGGCCCACCAGTTCCGCGAACAGGTCGGCTTAGGCGTACGGGTGAGCGACATCGCCATCACCGAAGTGGACGGCACACCGGCGTACGTGGTGACCGGATCGGACGGTTCGCGCCGGTACGGCCGGGCGCTGGTCCTGGGTACCGGCCGGACGCCGTTCGTGCCGAGCCCGTTCGACACGATCGACTCGCCTCGGGTCGTGCACCTCACCCGGTATCTGCCGACCGTCCAGAGCCTGGATCAGGATGCGCCTGAAACGATCGCCGTAATCGGCGGCAGCCAGAGCGCCGTCGAGATCGTCCTCGACCTGGCTGCCCGCTTCCCGCACGCCCGGATCGTCAACTACGTCCGCCGTTTCGGGCTGCCGCTCAAGGACACCAGCCCGTTCAGCGAAGAAGGGTTCTTCCCCGGCTTCACCGACTACTACTACCGGGCGAGCCGGTCGGCCAAGAACACGCTCGACGCGTACATGCGGCCGACCAACTACTCCTCGACCGACGCCGACGTCCTGCACGAGCTGTACGTGCTGATCTACGAACAACGTCTCGACGGAGACCAGCGCGTCTTCGTGCAAGGCAACCGTCAGGTGCGCGCCGCCCAGGTGGAAAGCACGGGCGTACGGCTGAATGTGGAGGAGGTGCACACCCACGACGTGGTCACCGACCGGGCCGACCTGGTGGTGCTGGCGACCGGCTTCCGCAACCTTGGGCCACATCCTGACCAGGAACGCTATCCCGCGATGCTCGCCGGCGTGATCGACCGGTTCCAGTTCGACGCCGACGGCTACCTGATCGTCGAGCCGGAGTACCGGCTGCGGCCGGTGCTGGACGGCACGCCGCCGCTGTTCCTCAACGGCCTGTGCGAGTCGAGCCACGGTATCGGCGACGCCGGGTCATTCAGCCTGCTCTCGCTGCGCGCGGCGACCATCATCGACGGGCTGCGCAAGGAAGGGATCGCATGAGAGGCCGGTCCGGGGTCTCCTCACTCCCGAGTCGTCTGATTGGAGCCGTCGACCATGTCCCATGCACCTGACACTCGGCAGTCCGTCATGCACCTTGACTACGACGACGACGTCTCCAGGCGGCGTACGATCCCGGAATTGTTCTCCCTCGTTGCCGGCTCACGGCCTGACGCGGTGGCGCTGATCGGTCCGGCCGGCCAACTGACCTATGCCGAGCTCGACCAGCTGGCCGAAAAGCTTTCCAGCAATCTGGTGGCACGCGGCATCGGCCCCGAGAGCCTCGTCGCGATCAAAGTGCGAAACCCGATGCACAGCATCATCGCCATGATTGCCGTGACGCGGGCCGGAAGTGGTTACCTCGCGATCGACCACACCTACCCGCCGGACCGCCTGAAATTCATCCTCACCGACGCGGCGCCCCAACTCGTCCTCAGCGACGACGCCGACTTGGGCGTCGAGCTGAACGGCAGCCTGCCGGTCCTCACGTTCTCGCCGGACGTCGCGGGAGGCGAAGGCGAAGTTCCTCGCACCGAGCGTCGTCCTGAAGGACCGGGTCTCTCCTCGGAGAATCTGGCGTACGTCGTCTACACCTCCGGGTCAAGCGGTGTTCCCAAGGGCGTAGCCGTGTCGCACACGGGGATCGAAACGCTGGTTCGAGAACAGTCCGTCCGCTTCGGTGTCGGCCCGGATGATCGAGTACTGCAATTCGCCTCGCTGAGCTTCGATGCCTCGGTCTCCGAGATCTGGGTGACCCTTCTGGCCGGGGCTACGCTTGTCTGCTCCGACGGCGAGCGCATCCTCCCCGGCGGCGACCTCGTCCGCCTGGTCGAGCAGTTCGCCGTCACACACGTCACGCTGCCTCCTTCGGCGCTGCTCGCGATGGTGCCCGAGGACCTGCCCGGCACCACGATCATCGTGGCGGGCGAGGAATGCCCAGGTCACTTGGCGGCGCAGTGGGGCCGGGGCCGGCGTTTCATCAACGCCTACGGCCCTACCGAGACCACGGTATGCGCCACGATGAGTGACCCACTCGATTCAGCAGAGGTGCCCATCGGTCGTCCGTTGGCCGGGCGGTGTGTGTATGTGCTGGATGCGGCGCTGCGGTTGGTGCCGGCGGGTGTGGTGGGGGAGTTGTACGTCTCCGGTGCGGGGGTGGCGCGCGGTTATGTGGGGCGTGCGGCGCTGACTGCGGAGCGGTTCGTGGCGGATCCCTTCGCTGGTGGTGGTGCGCGGATGTATCGCACCGGTGATCTGGTGCGGTGGGGCGCTGATGGGGTGCTGGAGTTCGTCGGCCGGGCCGATGCGCAGGTGAAGATTCGCGGGTTCCGGGTGGAGCCGGGCGAGGTCGAGGCGGCGCTGCGTGGGATTGCCGGTGTGGCGCAGGCGGTGGTGGTGGCCGATGGTGAGGTGGGTGTTCGCCGACTGCTGGGTTATGTGACTGCCCAGCCTGGTGCGGTTGTCGACGGTGACGGTGTGCGGCGGTCGTTGTCCGCGATGGTGCCGGATTATCTGGTGCCTGCGATGATCACGGTGCTTGACCGTTTTCCATTGACGGGTAACGGGAAGGTCGATCGCGCTGCCCTGCCGGTGCCTGGTGGCGTCGCGGTGGCAGGGCGGCGCCCGCGTACCCGTTGTGAGCGGGTGGTGTGCGAGGCGTTTGCTGATGCGCTCGGGCTGGAGTCGGTGGGAATCGACGCTGACTTCTTCAACCTCGGCGGCGACAGCATTCTTGCCATCAAGCTGATTTCGGCCGCGAGAAAGGCCGGCCTCGTGATCAAGCCACGAGACATCTTCCGGCACCGGACGGTTGTTCGCCTGGCCGCGGTCGCCGGCCAGGTGAAAGACTCGCCGACGAATGCGGGGACGGACGATCTCGGCATCGTCCCACGCACACCGATCATGAATTGGCTCGCGGAACGCACTGACGACCTGCGCGAGTTCTACCAGTCCATGGTGATCCAGGTTCCTGCCGGAGTGTCCCTGCCGACTCTGGCCGGCGCGCTGCAAGCCGTAATCGACCACCATGACGCCCTGCGGCTGCAGGTCGTCCGCGGTGAGACGGACGAGACCTGGAGTGCGCTGGTCCAAGCCCCCGGCAATGTCGATGCCATGGCCTGCCTGGTCCGTTCGGATATGCGGAACCAAACGCCGCGTGCCCGATCCGCGATCTTCGATGCAACCCTCTCCACCGCTCGTACCCGCCTCGAGCCAGAGGCCGGGGTCATGCTGCAGGCGGTGTGGTTCGACTGCGGACGACAGCCCGGCAGGCTCCTGCTCGTCGTCCATCACCTGGCGATCGACGGCGTGTCCTGGCGAGTCCTGTTGCCGGACCTTCAGGCCGCATACGAAGCGATCGAGGCCGGCCGGAAGCCTGATCTGCCGGCGGTCGGCACTTCTCTGCGGCAGTGGGCACGCCAACTGCAAGCGGAGGCCACCAACCCGGCAAGAACAGCCGAGACGACCTTCTGGCAGGCGCTCACGGCGGCGGACCAGGTGGAGATCGGTCGACGGCCACTGGACCCCGCGGTCGACACCGCCGCCGCGGCCGAGACCCTCACCACGGAAGTGTCGGCCGATGTCACCGCGGCCGTACTCGGCAAGGCGCCGAAGTTCATCCACGGGAGCATCAACGAGGTTCTGCTCGCGGGTCTGACACTCGCGGTCGGCCGCTGGCTCGCCCAGCGGGGAAGGCGCGGCCCCCTTCTCGTGGATGTGGAGGGCCACGGCCGGGAGGATATTTTCGCGAATACGGACCTGTCCCACACTGTCGGCTGGTTCACGACGGTCTATCCCGTCCGGCTCGACCTGGCAGACGTCGAGGACGATGCCGCGACGAGTGGTGGGCCGAGCGTGGCCGCAGCGTTGCAGCGGATGAAGGAACATCTTCGGGAGATTCCCGATCACGGCATCGGCTACGGCATTCTGCGTCATCTCCCGGGGCCGGCCCAGGAGACCTTGCTCTCCGGCGCACGACCCCAGGTCGCGTTCAACTACCTCGGGCGATTCCCCGAACCGGCGGATGCCGACTGGCAACCCGCGAGCGAAGCCAACGGCGTGCTCCAGGGCGACTTCGGGCCGTACCAGCCGATGGCTCATTCGCTGGAGATCGGCTGCGTGACTCTGGACTCCGCCGACGGTCCGCGGCTCGTCAACACCTGGACGTGGCCCTCCGCAGTGCTCAGCCGGGACGAAGTGGCAGAGCTCGCCGCACATTGGTCGCAAGCACTGGCGGACATCGCGCGCCATGTCTCCGATGAGCACACACCCGCGGATTTCCCGCTGGTGAACCTCACCCAGGACGACATCCAGGTCATCGAGTCGCGCTTCCCGGCCCTGGAGAACATCCTTCCGCTCACGCCGCTCCAGAGCGGGCTCCTCTTTCACTCCCTCTACGACGAGCACGGCGAGGACGTCTACATCGTCCAACTCGGTATCCGATTCCGAGGCGACCTCGACCCTGGGCGGATGCGATCCGCGGTACGGGCACTGACCGTACGGCACCCTGCTCTCCGGGCCCGGTTCGTCCGGGACGGCCTTCGCGAACCGGCACAGGTGATCGCCGCGGCGGAGCCGGTGCCATGGGACGTCCGAGACCTGCGGTCGATGCCCGCGGCCGACCGAGACGCCGAGTACGCCGCTCTGAGCGTCGCCGAGCGAAGCCACCGCTTCCGGCTCGACGCCGATCTGCTGCTGCGCGCCATCTTGGTTCGCACGGACGACGACGAACATAGGCTGCTTCTCACCAGCCACCATCTGACTTTCGACGGCTGGTCCTCCCAGCTGATGGTCCGTGATCTCCTGGCGCTGTACGAGGCGGGGGACCACGGGGGCGCCCTACCGGCGATAAGGCCCTACGAGGACTACCTGGCGTGGTTGAACGAACAGGACCACGCAGCCGCACTCAGCGAATGGCGCTCGGCCCTGGCCGGGCTGCAAGGCCCCACCTTGGTTGCGGACAGCGGTCGTCGCGACGAGGAGGCCGCCAAGCGCCTTGAGATGACGCTGACCAAGAGCGAGACCGCGGCCCTCGTCACCACGGCCAGATCGGCGGGCCTGACACTCAACTCGATCTTCCAAGGCGCCTGGGCCCTGGTCCTCAGCGATCTCACCGGTGTGCACGACGTCGTCTTCGGAACCACGGTAGCCGGCAGGCCGGCCGATCTGCCTGGCATCGAGGAGACGGTCGGCCTGTTCATCAACACGTTGCCGGTGCGAGTCAACGTCCATCCGGCCCGCTGCGTCGACGACGTGCTCGCGAGCGTCCAGGACGAACAGGCACGCCTCATGGAGTTCCCTTACGTCAGCTTGAGCCAGATTCAGGATCTTTCCGGCCATCGGACCCTGTTCGACACGCTTCTCGCCTACCAGAGCTTTCCCGCCGGACAAAACGAGGAGAGCACTGACGGATCATCGTCGCTCGACCTCATCGGCATCGACGGGTACGACGCGACCAACTTCCCGTTGGAGCTCGTGATCTTTCCGGGCAAGCACATCGACCTGCACCTGAACTACCGTCACCCGTCGATCTCCGACGAGCTCGCGCAGCAGATTCTTCCCCTCTTCCGGCATGTACTCACCCAAGTCGCCGGCAGGAGCTCGGAACCGGTCGGCCGGTTGGCCCTGCCGGCACCGGAGCAGGCAGAGGCACTGCTCACGCTCGGCGTGGGAACCTCTACTGGGCACCCGGAACCGGCCATCGGTGTGGGCGAGGCGATCAGCCTGATCGCCGAGCAGAAGCCGGATGCCGTCGCTGTGCGATACGCCGACACCGCGATGACCTACGCCGAGCTCAACGCGTCGGCCGACGGTTTGGCGAAGCACCCCGCCTTCGCCCGGTTACCGGGCGAGAGTCCTGTCCTGGTGGTGCAGGAGAGCTCGCCGCACCTGATCCTGTCCCTTCTCGCCGTGGCGAAGGCGGGTGGCGCCTACCTGCCCGTGCCGCCCGAAACGCCCTCGGAACAGCTTCGCGGCATCCTCGAGGAGGTCGCGCCGACGGTCATCCTGACCGACCGAGCCTCGGTGCGTCACGACGTCTTCCAGCCTCTTGTGGATCGCGGCATCACGACCGTCATAGTCGTGGACGAGATCGAACTCCCGGCATGGGAGGGCGACTCCGCCGGCACTCCGCCGATACATCCGGAGCAAGTGGTCGGACTCGTCCACACGTCTGGGTCGACCGGCATCGCCAAGGCGGTCGGCATGACACACGCCGACTTGCTTCGACTGGCGGCGGACCCGAGCTGGACCAGCCACCGACCCACTGTGCTGATGTACACGCCGCATGCAGGGGACTCACTGGCGTTCGAGATGTGGATTCCGCTACTGCAGGCAGGTGAGGTCGTGCTGGCCCCGGCCGGCGACATCGACCCTCTCCAGCTCGGCCAGTTGACACGGCATCACGGCGTGACGCGCATGTGGGTCAGTGCCGACCTGTTCGACACGCTCTCCCGTGATCGTCCGCAGGACTTCGCCGGCCTCGCCGAACTCTGGACCGGAGATGCGGTGTCGCGGGACGCCGCACGGAGGTTCCGGGCCGCGGCGCCTCAGGTCGCGCTCGTCAACGGCTACGGGTCCAGCGAGACCGCCGTGTTCACCACCCGTCACCGGGTGTCGGCGGATGATCCTGGATCCGCGGTGCCCATCGGTCGTCCGTTGGCCGGGCGGTGTGTGTATGTGCTAGATGCGGCGCTGCGGTTGGTGCCGGCGGGTGTGGTGGGGGAGTTGTACGTCTCCGGTGCGGGGGTGGTGCGCGGTTATGTGGGGCGTGCGGCGCTGACTGCGGAGCGGTTCGTGGCGGATCCCTTCGCTGGTGGTGGTGCGCGGATGTATCGCACCGGTGATCTGGTGCGGTGGGGCGCTGATGGGGTGCTGGAGTTCGTCGGCCGGGCCGATGCGCAGGTGAAGCTTCGCGGGTTCCGGGTGGAGCCGGGCGAGGTCGAGGCGGCGCCGGGTGCGGTCTCGGATGCGGGGCGGCGTCCGCGTACCCGTTATGAGCACGTGTTGTGCGAGGCGTTCGCTGATGCGCTCGGGCTGGAGTCGGTGGAACTCGACGACGACTTCTTCGACCTGGGCGGCAACTCGTTCGCCGCTATGCGCCTTGCTGATTATCTGAGCCGGGAGTTGAACTCCGAGGCGAGCATCCGCGACATCTTCGAGGCCCCGACAGCCGGACAACTGGCCGCCCGACTGGCCGAAGCCGACGAGCGGCATCATGACGCGTTCGCCGTCACCTTGCCGATCCGGCACACCGACCAGGGACCGGCCATGTTCTGCGTCCATCCCGTGGCCGGCCTGGGCTGGAGCTACGTTGGGCTGCTACCGCACGTGCCGCCCCAGGTGGCGGTGTACAGCCTGCAGTCCCGGGGCCTCTCAGAGGAGACCGACGCGCTGCCGGGTGACGTGGACGAGCTTGTCGCCGACTACCTCGACCAGATTCGCCGCACGCGGCCTCACGGGCCCTATGTGTTGCTCGGCTGGTCGTTCGGCGGCAAGGTGGCACAGATTCTCGCGGCTCGTTTGCAGGAGCGGGGCGAGCGGGTGATGTTGGTGATCTTGGACGCGGCTCCCATCGTGCGCAGCCACGACACCGAACGCACACCGGAAGGGGCAGCGCGGGCCCTGCTGCGACTGGCGGGACACGACTGCGACGCTCAGGGCTGCCGTCCCGAGGATCCCTCGGCCCACGTCGCGGCGGTACTCGCCGAACCGCACAGCCGGCTCTCGGCCATCCCCACCACCCACATACCTCGAGTTCTCCTCGTCACCGCGAACAACATGAGACTGGCTTCCTCGCTACGGCAAACCCGTTTCGACGGCGAGAGCGTGCTGTTCCTTGCCAGCCGGTCGGAGTCGGATCCGGAGACCGTAGCCCGATCCTGGCAGCAGTATCTGAGCACGTCGATGCACGTTCATTTCGTCAACGTCACTCATGACGACATGACCGAGCCTGACGCCCTGGTCACCATCGGCAAGGTGTTGACACCGGCGATCGAAGGCTTCGCGGCAACGGACGCGAACCATCAAGGGAGGTAACGATGACCAACCCATTCGAAGACGAAAGCGCTCGCTATCTTGTTCTGGTCAACGACGAGGGCCAACACTCGCTGTGGCCGGAATTCGCAGAGATCCCGCAAGGGTGGGTGGCCGTCTGCGGACCGGACAACCGTGACGTCTGCCGGGCCTACGTCGAAACCCACTGGACGGATCTTCGCCCGCGGAGCCTGGTGCGCCGGATGCAGGAAAGGGCCGCGCTCAGCTGACGCGACGGGTCGGATGACAGTCCACTCGGTTTCGGCGGTCACTGACTGCTCGCCCCACGGCACGTCGCGGCGCGTCCGAGAGGCCACCGGCATTACGTTATCGATCCGGTCGTTCCTCGAGGCGGGCCGCGGCGGCCGTGCACGCCGGTATCAAGCACACGGGAAGGCGACATGACCGAAGGAGCGACCGGCGGGTGGTTTCCCTCTGACATCGGCACCGGTTCCGCCGAGTACCTGCTGTTCTGCTTCCCGCACGGCGGCGGCGGGGCAAGCGCGTTTCGGCACTGGAAGGCGGAGCTGTCACCACGCATCGAGGTCGTCCCCGTGCAATTGCCCGGCCGAGAATCCCGATTCACCGAGCCGCTTCTGACGTCAGCCGAGGCTGTCGTTACCGCACTTCTGAAGCCACTGTCCGCCCACGCGCGGGAACCCTTCGCCCTGTTCGGGCACAGCATGGGCGCGCTTCTGGCGTACGAGGCAGCCGTTGCCCTGACGGAGCAGGGCTTGCCTCCGGCCCGTCTTTTCGCTTCAGGCCATCATCCACCACATCTCCCCAACGCGACGCCAGCTCTGCGCGGTGCGACCGATCAGGAGTTCGCCGAACGGCTGGCCGATTTCGGGGGAACGCCCGCCGAGCTGCTTGACAATCCAGTGATGATGGACTGTCTGATGCCGCGCCTCCGGGCCGACTTCGAGATCTGTGAGACGTACCGGCATTCGCAGCGGTCGCCCATCCCCGTGCCCATCACCGTGTTCGCCGGCAGGGAAGACCCGGCCGTCGATGTCAGCGAACTCGGCCGATGGGGCGAACTCACGACCGAGGGCGCCGAGGTCCACATCCTCGACGGCGGCCACTTCTGTCATGTGGGCCCGAATGAAGCCGGCGTTCGCGAGATTTTGGCGGAGTCACTGGAAGGAACCAGCCAGCGATGACGAATGCGACCGTTCAGGGCGTTGCCGACCTGGGTGATCCGCATATCTACCAGACAACAGACCGCTATCGCATGTGGGAGAAACTGGTAGCGGAGGACAGGGCCGTGTGGAGTGCGCCGGAGACCTCGCCCGGCGGATTTTGGTCCATCTTCTCTCATCAGGCATGCTCGGAACTGCTGGCGCCGAACGCTCCCTTCACGTCCGAATACGGGATGATGATCGGGTTCGACCGGGACCATCCGGACAAGGCCGGCGGCAGGATGCTGGTCGTCAGCGAGGGCAGCCGGCACAATCAGCTTCGCCGCCTCATCGCTCCGTTCCTGTCGCGCACGTCGGCGCAGTCTTTGTCGGCATTTATGCATCAGGAAGTGACCGAAATCCTGCGGAGGCTGCGTACCGACGGGAGCTCGATCAAGTCGACCGCGACCGGCCAGGACATCGCCTCACACGTCGGGTCCCGCTTGCCCGCCGCCGTGGTCTGCGAACTCCTCGGCATCCCGGCGAGCGACCGCGACCTGGTGGTCGGCCTGACCAACCACGCCTTCGGCGGAAAGGAGCCGGCATTCGCTGACATGGAGCCTTCGGAGGCCCATACGCAGATTCTGAGCTACTTCGTGGACGTCATCGTACGGCGACGCGCCGCCCCAGGCGACGACCTCGTAACGGCCTTGCTTGCCGACGGATCGTTGAAGGACAGCGAAATACTGATCAATTGCGACAACGTCCTGATCGGAGGAAACGAGACCACACGCCACGCAGTGACCGGTTGCTTCCACGCCCTGGCCGAGAATCCGGAAATTCTGCCCGCCCTGCGAGCGGAGCCGGCCCTGATTTCCGCGGCCGTGGAAGAGATCCTGCGATGGGCCTCGCCGGCGATGCACGTGCTGCGGGTGTCCACACGGCCAACCGTCGTCGCCGGCCAGGAGATCGACGAGGGCGTCGCCGTGGTGGCCTGGCTGCCCGCTGCGAATCGGGATCCCGGCGTCTTCCCCAGCCCGAGTGAGCTACGACTGGACCGCCATCCGAACCGTCACCTCGCTTTCGGCCACGGACTGCACCACTGTCTCGGCGCCGCACTGGCCAGAGCAGAGCTGACAGCACTGCTCGAGGCGCTTGCCAACACTCTGGACAGTGTGGACCTGCTGGCCGAGCCGCAGTGGATGAGCGTCAACCAGGTACAGGGATACCGCGCCCTTCCTGTGGTTCTGCACTGGAGGTGAAAGTCCGGTCCAGACCTGCTGATCATTCAGATGAGTGTTCCCGAAGAAGCATTGGAAAATGACCGAAAAAACACAGCCACCGAACACCGGTGAAGCGACCACGCTGATCCGCAATCGAGACTTCGTCCGCCTCTGGCTGAGCCAGACGCTGTCCGCCATCGGCTCGCGGGTCAGCTATCTGGCCTACCCGCTCCTCATCCTTGCCATCTCCGGATCAACCGCGGCGGCGGGGGCGGTGGCAGGAACTGCCGCACTGGTCGAGATCGCGGTGCGCATCCCGGCAGGCGTACTGCTGGACCGGTTCGATCGCCGGAAACTGATGCTGTGGACCGAGGCTGCGCGAGTGGCGGCGATGATCACCGCATTGACCGCAGCGGCCCTCAACTGGATCTCGGTTCCTCTGGTCTTCGCCGTAGCGGCTGTCGACGCCGGCGGATCTGCCCTGTTCGAATCCGCCGAGCGTACGGTCCTTCGGCACATCGTCGCCCAGGGTCAGATCCCGGTCGCGATCGCTCGCAACGAGGCCCGTACCTTCACCGCCGAGCTGCTCGGTCCGGCGCTCGGCGGCGCTCTCTTCGGACTTGCTCGCGCCCTGCCCTTCCTCTTCAACACTGTTGCGTACGCCACATCGTTCTTCGCGGTCCTCGCCATCAGGCGATCGTTTCGAGGAAACCGCCCGGAACAACACGAAGGCATCACGAAGGCCTTCGCCGCAGGATTCGAATTCATCTGGCGGCAGCCGTTCCTCCGTGCCGTTGCGATGGTTGAGCCATTGCTCAACATGGCATTCTCCGGCACCCTGTTTGTGATCATTGTCGTACTTCATGACGCCGATATCCCCGCCTATGGCATCGGTGTGGCGATGGCCGTCATGGCTGTGGGTGGAATTCTCGGCGCGGTGGCTTCCCCATGGCTTCAAAGGTTGCTCTCCCCGCGGCTGCGCATCGTGCTCTTGGCGTGGACGAGTGCGCTGATGGCGGCAACCTGTGTCGTTCTTCCGTCGGGATACTGGGTCGTTGCGCCGATGCCGATACTCGTATTTTTCGCCCCCTGCACGACAGCCACCGTCTTGGGGCACCAGACCGCGATCACCCCGGACCACCTGCACGGGCGAGTGGTGGCGGCGCTGCGGCTCTTCATGACCGGGATGAACCCGATAGCTCCGCTGGCGGCCGGCGTTCTGCTTGAGCATCTGAGAAGCCCGGCGGTCTTTGCCATATTTGCGTCGGTCTTTGTGCTGGCCTCCGTCATCGTGACTTTCAGCAAGGGGATCCGAGAAATGGGTGAACATGCGCGACTCGAACCCATTGCCATGGGCAATTAGCTGCGGCCGCTTCTCGAGGCGACATCGGAGGAATGGTTGAATGGTAAGCATGGACTTGCACCGGAAAGAGCGACCACGACTAATCGTCATGTTCGAAGAGGGTGCGGTCACGCCTGCGGAGATCATGCTCAGCCTGACCGACTGGGCCGACGTCATGCTCGTTGTCGGCACCTCGCCGTACACCGCAGCGGTGAAGCCATTCCTCTACGAAATCGCGGAGGCGATCACATGGGACCAGCCGCGCGCAGAGCTTCTTGATCGCCTGCGCAGGTGGCGGCCGGACGGCATTATCACTTATGCCGAGAGAATGCTCGTACCGACCGCCGAGGTGGCTGCCGAGCTGGGACTCTTGTTTCACTCCGTAACGACTGCGAACCTGCTGCGCGATAAATTCCAGCAGCGCAGGCGCTTGGCGGAGGCCGGAGTGCAACGGACGAGATCGGTATCACTGACCGGAGTCGACCAGTGGCGAGATGCCGCCGCCCAGGTAGGATTTCCCCTGGTCGTGAAGCCGCGACTGGGTGAGGGGAGTCAATACACCCACCTGGTCCACAGTGTCGCCCAAGGGGAAGCGCTACTCTGTGACCTGTCGAAATCCTACTCCGGAGTTCTTGTCGCAGAGGAATTCATAGCCGGAAAGCGGCGGCCGCCGTTCGGTGACTACGTGTCGGTGGAAAGTTGTGTGGTGGATGGAAAGATCACACATCTGGAGATCACCGGTAAGTTCCCCATTCTGCCCCCATTCCGTGAACAGGGACACTTCTGGCCGGCGCCCGTCTCCGACTCCGAGAGAGACGACATTCTCGATCTCACCCAGCGGGCATTGGCCGGTCTCGGTATTTCGACAGGATTGACTCACACCGAGGTGAAGCTGACCGCTGACGGGCCGCGCCTCATCGAGGTGAACGGGCGTATCGGTGGCCAGATCAACGAGCTGGCGGTTCGTGCCTGCGGAACCGACCTCATCGCTGCCGGAGCGCGAATAGCTCTGGGCCTGAGCAGCGATGAGCTCGTATTGAAACCGAGCAAGACCTACTTCCAATATCACAACTTGCCGCCTCTGGAGGCTCGGCGACTAACAGGCGTTCGGGGTGCCGCAGCAGCCAAAACAGTGGCGGGGGTCACCTCCTACGAGATCTACCTGCATCCACCGGCGCCTTTGGAAAGAGGTGTCATGACGACGTGGATCGACGCTGTCCGGGGAGAGGCGCATGACCATGACGAGATGCTCGCCGTCTTGGACCAGGCGAATGAACTCTTGTCGTTTGTCTACGAGACCCCTTCGGGTGAGGTCACCTTGCCGGCGATGTGGACACAGCAGCGAACGAGCCACAGATCGTGAGTGAGCCGGTGTGGCCGGCCGAAGACGGCGACCGAGTGAACCGGCCGCTACCCGACCGACCCACAGAACTATTGACAACGGAGGACGAGCAGTGAGCGTCGTTGCACATCGTGAATCCGAGGTGCGTAGTTACAGCCGTATTTGGCCGGCGATGTTCGACCACGCCCGTGGCAGCTGGCTCTACACGAAGCCAGGCACCGCCTACTTGGACTTCTTCTCCGGCGCAGGCACGCTCAGCTACGGGCACAACGAGCCGCGCCTGAAGCGCGCGCTCATCGACTACCTCGAGCGCGACGGGGTGACCCATGGCCTGGACATGTTCACGACCGCCCGGGCGGACCTGATGAACACGCTCAGCACGCTGATCCTGGAGCCCCGCAGTCTGGACTACAAGATTGTCTTTGCCGGCCCGGCCGGCGCGACTGCGGTAGAGGCTGCACTGAAGCTGGCCCGCAAGGCGAGCGGCCGCAAGGTTGTCGGCTACTTCAACATGGGCTACCACGGCATGACCGCCGGTGCGCTGTCGGTGGCCGGCAACGCGGAGCGCCGTGCGAGTGCCGGCGTGCCGTTGGGCTACAGCGTCGAGTTGCCGTACGACCTCGATCCCAACGGGCCGGCCACCGAGGTGCCGGACTTCGACCGGCTGCTGGAGGGCACTGGTCGGTTGGCTGACCTTGCAGCGGTGATCGTGGAGACGGTCCAGGGCGAAGGCGGCATGAACACGGCACGCAGCGCCTGGCTGCGAGCTTTGGCCGAAGCGTGTCGGCGGCACGGTGCTCTGCTCATCGTGGACGACATCCAAATGGGCTGCGGGCGGACCGGACCGTTTTTCAGTTTCGAGGACGCCGGACTCGTGCCGGACATGGTTTGCCTGTCCAAGGGAATCGGCGGGTACGGTTGCCCGCTGTCGCTCTTGCTGATCCGGCCGGAGCTGGACGTGTGGCGGCCCGGTGAGCATAACGGCACCTTCCGCGGGTTCAATCTGGCGTTCGTGACCGGGGCGGAAGCACTGCGCACCTACTGGAGTGACGACAAGCTGGAGCGATCGACCCGCGGGCGAGGTGAACAGGTCGATCAGGCGCTGCAGAATATCGCCGACGAGTATCCCGAGGCCGGACTGAACGTCCGCGGTCGCGGTCTGGCGCGCGGCCTTGGGTTCCCCGACCCTGCGCTGGCCCGGCAGGTGCAGTCCGCGGCGTTCGAGCGGCGTCTGCTCATGGAGACCTCCGGTGCGCGCGACGACGTAGTGAAGCTGTTGCCGCCGCTGACCATTACCGATGACGAGTTGGAGGAGGGCCTGGCAATCGTGCGGGCCTCCGTCCGGGCGGCGCTCGGAGGCGAGTGAGCACGATGGCGAAGCACCCCTGGTTTCCCTTCGGAACAGGGCCGGACGCGCCGGTCCGGTTGCTCACCCTCCCGCACGCCGGTGCCGGCGCAGCCGTATTCCGGGCATGGGCGCGGGGGATGCCCGAAGGGGTCGCCGTTTGCCCGGTTCAACCGCCGGGAAGAGAGGGGCGGTACGGGGAGGCTCCGTTCAACCGGGTCGCACCGCTGGTGCGGGAGCTTGCCGAGCAGATCACCGCATCGGTTAGCGTGCCGTACGCGGTGCTCGGTCACAGCACTGGGGCGCTGTGTGCGTACGAGGTGGTTCGCGAGCTACGGCGCACCGGTGGCCCCCTGCCGGTGCATCTGTTCGTATGCGGCCGCCCGGCACCGCATCTGCCGCCGGCCCGGCATGATGTGGCCGGTCTGTCGGTAACGGAGCTGGCGGCGTTCCTGCGTGAGCTGGAGGGCACCCCGGAGGGGATGCTGTCAGATCACCGCGCGCTGCAATGGATGCAGCCAATCCTGGTCGCCGATCTCGCGGTCAACGAGTGTTACACGTTCTAGTCGGAGGCACCGCTCAACATCCCGATCACTGCGTTCGCCGGCCGCGCCGATCCCGTCGCCGGCGAGGAACTGATGGAGCCTTGGCAGTCTCAGACCGTCGCCGGGTTCCGGCTGCACCTGCTCGACGGCGGTCATTTCGCCATATTCGACCGCGCGACCTATGTCCTCGCGGAAATCGCGGCCGCACTGGCCGAACCGGTCAGTCGATCCTTGGCCCGGGCGCAGCCGCGAACCATCTCGCCACCTGCGGGCCGCCGACCTGTCCGGCCTGCGTGAGCCGGGTGTCGTCGTGCGGACCGGCGCTCAGCCGCCGACAACCGCGGCCCCAGTTCTGGATCTTCCAATCGTGCAGGAGAGGTAGGCCGTCGTCCATGGTGGATTCGTCGATCAAAAAGCCGAACTGGCTGCTGCGCCGGCCCGACCCGGACGCCGGGGCGCGCCTCTTCTGCTTCCCGTACTCGGGATCCGGGGCCACGATGTACGAGCGTTGGCCACGGCGCATCGGTGATGTCGAGATCTGCCTGGTCCAGCCGCCGGGACGGCAGAACCGGATCCGGGAGCCGCACTACGAGACCTATGAGCGCCTCGCGGCGCAGCTGATCGAGGTCCTGGTGCCGTACCTGGACCGGCCGTTCGCATTCTTCGGGCACTGCAGTGGCGCCCTGCCGGGAGTGGAGATCACCCGGCAACTCGCCGCGGCCGGGCTGCCGCTGCCACAGCGCCTGTTCGTGTCCGCGCAGGTCGCCCCGCACGACGGCCCGTACGGCCGGCTCCTCGAGCTGGACCACGACGGGCTCCGGCAAACGCTGGCCGACCTGATCACCAACATGGGCGGCACGCCCAGCGATGCCTTGCTCGACTTCGGTCTGGACCTCCTGATCCGGGACGTGGAGGCGAACAAGCGCTATGTCGTGCCGGCACCGCTGGACATCCCGTGCGGAATCACCGCAATCGGCTGGAGCCAGGACAACCAGATCCCGTTCTCACTAATGGGGGGCTGGGAGGCGATGACGGCGGACTGCCGGTCGATGCTGCTCGACGGCGGGCACTTCTCTTTCCTGGCCGCGCCTCCGGCCCTGCTGGCCCAGATCGCTCGCGACCTGACCGGCGGCGCGGGCGCCCGGGGCCCGGCTTGATCGTGCGGTTGACGTGGCTCATCAGGAACTTCTGCGGGCCTGCACTAGGATTGCAGCCCGTGGATAAATGGGGCGCAAACCTGTATGGGGATCCGTGCGCTGGTTGCGGCTTCGGGTGGTCACTGACCCCGCAAGAAGCAATTCGAATCGTCGAGGAACTGCCGACTCGATTCCGTGTGCTTCTCTCGGGGCGTACGGGGTTCGAGCGTCATCCCGACCTGGCGTGGACTCCGGCGGCTTACGTCAGCCACGTCACGGACAACCTGCGGAACTGGGCTGAGCGGCTTGCCGGAGCCCGGCTGTCCGGGATGGTCGAAGTCCCGGGCTACGACCCAGACCTTGTCGCTCAGGGTCGCCGCTACAACGAGATCGCACCTGTCGCGGCTCTCTGGTCACTGGAGCACGCGGTCGATGCCTGGATGGCAGCGGTGACCGCCGCGCTCGAGAACGACATCGTCCTGCAGCATGCCAGTCGGGGAACCCAGCGGGCCGAGGATGTCGCACGGAACAACGCCCACGACGGTCATCACCACGCCTGGGATGTCGAGCGCATCCTGCAGTACGCCAGCCGATCGGACGCCTGAGTTCAGGCGCCTGAGAAGTCCTGACAAAGTGGCCGAGAACGCCCGCCTGAGGGGCAAGAGCTCGATCATGCGCATGGGGCCGAAGCAGTTCATGATGTGCGCGTGGTTTGAGTACGTGTAGCCCTCGCGGGTGTCGTCGACCATCAGATCGGCTCCCAGGGGATGGACTCGTACAGGCCGGTCACGACCTCGGTGATCCCGGCGTTCAACGGGATCCTCAGGCCGTCGACGCGGCCGACCGGGGCGATGCCGTGGGAATTGGTGACGAAGACCGCCCGGTACGACGGCAGGTCGGAGCAGCGGATCGGGCGGCGTTCCGCGAGCATCCCGGCGCGGCGGAGGAGTTGCATGGTGGTGCCGGGCAGGGCCGGCGCGTTCGGCCAGACGAAGGTGTCGCCGTCGTGGCACAGGAGGTTGGCGATACTCGTTTCGATGACATGACCGGAGGAGGTGAGGAGCAGCGCGTCGTCGAAGCCGTCACGCCTGGCGAGGTCTCGGTAGAAGAGCTGCCCGAACGTCCCGGTGTGCTTGATGTGGGGCGCGGGCCGCTGGTAGGCGAATGTCCTGAGGCTCTGAGGGGTGGTCGCGGCGTCGGCGGGCGGACGCACTGTCACCATGACGGCGACAGAGGCGCCGCGGAACACGCTGACGCGAACGGTGGCGTCGGAGGTGTCGAGCAGGGCATGCCGGATGTGACGGCGAACCCTTTCAGGGTCGAGAGGCTCGCCGAAGAGTTCCCTGTTGGCGGAGTCCAGCCGGGCGAGATGGAGGTCGAGACCACGTACCAGCTTGGCGCGGATCTGCATGACGGTCACGTGGCCGTAGTTGAAAAGGGCCGGGGCGAGGAGCTCGTCGGCCGTGGGCGGTCGCCCGTCGATCTCGGTACGCGGTAGCACGATCTTTCCTCAGACGGTTTCGGTCGAAGCGAATCGAGTGCGCGTCCGGCGCGCGGTCAGGGGCGCTTGGGTTCCGGAGGACGGTCAGCTCTCGCTTGCCCACGTGCTCGCTCCCGGTGTGTCGCGCGGGATCGGCACAGAAACCAGGCGGCGGGATCAGGCGGAGTGCGCTTCGTCGTCCGCGGGGGATTCGTCCGCGGGCAGGGCGCGCAGGGTCGCCGCGGCCTTCAGAAGCATCTCCTCATACTCCTCGACCGGGTCGGAATCCAGGACGATCGCGCCGCCCGCGCCGATCCGCCACTCGCTGTTCACCCGTACGGCGGTCCGGATCACGATGTTGAGGTCGGCGGTGCCGTTGAGGCCCAGGAACCCGATGGCGCCCGAGTAGACGCCGCGGGCCTCCGTCTCGAGTGAGTCGATGATCTCCAGGGTGCGCAGCTTGGGCGCCCCCGTCATCGAGCCGCCGGGGAAGCAGGCCCGCACGCAGTCGACGATGTCGGCGTCACCGCGCAACCGGCCCCGGATCGTGGAGACCAACTGGTGGACGGTGGCGTAGGTCTCGGTGACCATCAGCTTCGGCACATGCACACTACCGACCTCACACACCCGGCCCAGGTCGTTGCGGAGCAGGTCGACGATCATGAGGTTCTCGGCGCGGGTCTTGGAGCTCTCCACGAGTGAGTCGCGCAGTCGCGCGTCTTCCGCGGCGGTGACCCCGCGCGGAACGGTGCCCTTGATCGGCTTGCTCTCGACCGTGCGCTCCCGGTCGACGCGCAGGAACCGTTCCGGCGACGAACAGGCGATCTCCAGCTCGCCGAATCGCAGGTAGGCGGCGTATGGCGCGGGATTGACCCGACGCAACCGCCGGTAGAAGTCCAGCCCGTCTGAGGCGGCCGGCAGGCGCGCCTGGCCCGTCAGGCAGATCTCGTAGCTCTCGCCGGCGAGCAGCTGCTGTTTGCAGGCGGCGATGTCGGCCAGGTACCGAGTGCGGCCCCGCGCGAGCCAGGGTTCGGCCAGGGAGAGCGAGGAGGTACGGGCGGGGGGCGGCCGGTCGCCGCCCCCGCCGGCGCGGCCCATCGTGGTGCAGCGGTCCGCGGTCGCGTCCAGCCAGCTCAGCGTGTCCGCCGGTGCACCGTCGCTCAGCGCGAGCAGGTAGGTGACGCCCTGCTCATGGTCGATGGCGACCATCCTGTCGGCGAACAGCCATGCGGCGTCCGGCGTGTCGGCGTCGTGGCGGTTCGGAGAACCGCAGTCGGCCTTGAGCCCGTATCCGAAGTAGCCGACATAGCCGCCAGTGAAGTCGAACGGCAGTTCGGGAGCGATCACCCTGCGCGCGCTGAGTTCCCGCTTCAGGTAATCGAAGACGTTCCCCGGCAGGGACTCGAACTCCCGACGGCCCCGCCGGATCTTAGTCCGGCCCTCGTTCACCTGATAGCTGACGATTTCGGCGAGCGGGCCGGAGGCGTCCCCGAGGAACGAGAACCGGGCGATCCCGTCGTCGACGTAGGCGCTGTCCAGCCAGAAGGCCCAGTCCGAACCGCCGAAGAGCATCACGAACGCCTTTTCGGCGTCCACCTCGTACGGCAGTTCCCGCACGTGGAGCCGGTATGCGACCGGCGGCGCCGTCCTGCCCTCGGCCGAACGGCTGGCCGCGCTCGGCGTGGCGCCACGCTTGGTCTGCCCGACCCCAGTGCGCGCCGCCTGCTCGGCGCGCCGGGCGAGCCCGGGGCGTCCGGTACGGCCCCGGCGGAATCGGTGGTGGCCGGTGAGGGCCCGGAAGTTGGCCAGCAGTTCCCGCCCGAACTGGGTGGCCACAGACTCGGGGTGGAACTGCACGCCCCAGAGCGGGCGGGTACGGTGAGCCAGCGCCATGACCACGCCGTCCTCCGCCCACGCGGTGGCCTCCAACTCGGGTGGCAGCGGTTCGGGGACGCACAGCGAGTGGTAGCGGACCGCGACGAACTTCTGGGGAAGACCGCGGAACAGGTCCTCGCCGTTGTGGGTGACCAGAGTCAGGTGGCCGTGCCTGGCAGCCGGCGCGGACACGATGGGAACGCCCTCACCGGCGGCGATTCCCTGGTGCCCGAGACAGACCCCCAGCACGGGGATGCAGGCGTTGGCGATGACGGAGGCCGAGATGCCGAAGTCGCGAACCCGGGTCGGGCGGCCCGGGCCTGGAGATATGACGATGTTGTCGAACTCTTCGAGGTCCGGCTCCGTTCCCGGTGGAGGGTCGTTGGTGAGGACCGTGGGCTCCTTGCCGTTCACCTCCGCGATGAGCTGGAAGAGATTGTAGGAGTAGGAATCATAGTTATCGATCAGAAGCGTTCGCACCTCGGATCCTTTCGAGGGAACCTTCGGTCTCCGCGACGACGCCGGCGAGGGATTCCTCCTTGGCCGTAGGGGATCAGGCCATTCGTTTGATGGGGAGACGGCGCCGCCATGACAACAGATGCTGCCGTCGCACACCCGAAGAACCCAACTTCAAATAACTGACAGCCGACAGATCCTGCGCTCGGGCGTGCTTAGAGTAGATCGCCGGATGCGTCGGCGACAAGAAACCATGCGCATAGTCGCGGGCCCGGCGGCGGTGCTTATGGATGGGTTCCTGTGTGCCGGCAGGACGTGCGTATCGACAGGTGCGGCATCTATTGGCGACGCAGGCGCCGCGACCGGCGAAGAGGAGTTCCAGGAGCCGGGCGAAGGGAACGCGCCGCCCTCGTACCAGGCCTTTCAGCGAAGTGCCCGACCGTTCCGGGGGCCGATTCCGAGGGGAAAGCGCCCAGGGGCGCCCGCCGGTCGGATGTCGCCGCCGTCTCCCATATTCACGGTAAGAACGAACGCCTGAATCTCGCTCCGGAAATTCACATCCCGCTACTTGGTCTCTGCGCTCGGTGACTTTTTCGGTCGGGGTGGCCGCATGAATATGGATGACGGAAAGCCGGTGCTCCGGCCGAATGGAACCACTGGTAAGTTGACTACTTGTTAAGTGATTGTCACTATTTCGTCTCGTTGCCTGGTGGCGGATCGGGGCCGCGCCAGATTACGTCGTATGGAGGTTCCCGTGGCGGGAGGGCAGGGATTGGCCGGCCACGAGCCAGAGGTCTCGCCGGATCGGTGCAGCACGCCGCCGGCGTCCGGGTGCGCCAGCAGGGGCCGGAGTGACGGCCGGCATCCAGACAATCTGCCGTCGATTTTGCAAGACGTATGCATAGAACGGTTGCCGATTACGAAGTTCTCCATCGCCGATCTGGTTTGCGACGAGACGATCCGCCTGGCCGGCCCGGATCGCGAGCATGTACGCCTGCTGGCCGAGGCGGAGCTGCGGCCGCCGCCGGTCCTGGTGCACCGTCCGACGATGCGAGTCGTCGACGGGGCCCATCGCGTCAGCGCCGCGAAGCTCAGAGGGGAGCGGGAGATCGATGCGCACGTGTTCGACGGAGACGCGGCCTCGGCCTTCGTCCTCGCCGTCCACGCGAACGCCGAGCACGGGCTGCCGCTGACACGGGCTGACCGCGTCGCGGCGGCGACACGCATCCTCGAGTTCTATCCGATGTGGTCGGATCGCGCCATCGCGCGGGCGGCGGGGCTCGCCGCCGGCACGGTCGGCCGGATCCGGAAGCGTTCGACTGCGCGGAATGGACAGTCGAACGTCCGGCTCAGCCGCGACGGACGTGTGCGGCCGCTGAACACGGCCGAGGGACGCAGGACCGCGAGTCGGCTCCTGCGCGAGGAACCTGACGCGCCACTGCGTGAGATCGCGAGAAGGGCCGGCATCTCGCCCGCGACGGCCCAAGACGTGCGGCGACGGCTCGCCAAGGGTCAGGACCCGGTGCCCATAGGACAACGCGGAACCGGCACCGTCTCACTCACACTGCAGGACGGCGGGGCGCCCGCCGAGGGCCGGAACACGCGCAAGCAGCCTCCCCGGCCGACCAGGGCGCTGCTCAACTGTCTAAGCAAGGACCCTTCGCTACGGTTCAGCGACGCCGGGCGAGGGGTGCTGAGGTTGCTCAACGAAATCATCTACAGCGTCGACGAGCTTTCCGGCCGCCTCGACCGGCTCCCGCCGCACAGCACCGTCCTCGTGGCCGAGTTCTCCCGTTCGCTCGCGCAGAACTGCGAAATCATCGCCAATGAGCTGGACCGACGATCGATGGACGCGGAGGGATGATCCCGGCCGCGGCGACGGCTGTGCCGGGCTTCCGGTCGACGTGAATTCCGGGCCGGCCCGGAACAATGGCCGACCGCGCAACCTGGACACCACATCGCCAATGACCTAGCTTTGGACCGTCTCTCAACGGATCCGGTTTTCCAGTGCAAATCCGCGATACTCCAGAATTGAAGTATAAAGCATGGACTTTGCTCAGACGCCGGCGCAGCGACGGCTATGCCAGGCCGTGCGGGACTTCGGTCAGCGCGAGCTGAACTTCGAGAACCCGGGCGATGGGCCCGCGGTGCCGTTCAATCGGGAGGGCTGGCTCAGGTGCGCCCGGTTCGGCGTGCTCGGCTGGCCGGTGCCGAAGAAGTACGGAGGGAGTGGGCTCGATCCGCTGTCGACGATCCTCGCCCTGGACGCCCTGGGTTACGCCTGTCGCGACAACGGCCTGGTCTTCGCCGTCAACAACCATCTGTGGGCCTGTGCGATCTATTTGGTCGAGCACGGCACACCAGAATTGTGCGAAACCTATCTGCCACCCATGTGCGAAGGGCGGTGGATAGGCGCGCACGCACTGACCGAACCCGGAACCGGGTCGGACGTCCTCTCGATGACGATGCGGGCGGAACGCGCCGGCGACCACTACGTTCTGAACGGCACGAAAACGTTCATCAGCAATGCGCCCGTCGCCGACGTTTTCGTGGTGCTCGCCCGAACGGCACTGGAAGGGCCTCGGCAGCAGGCGCTTTCCGCGTTCGTCGTCCCGGCGCATCTGCCTGGTGTGCGGGTCGGCCGGGAGTGGAACAAGGCGGGACTTCACACGACGCCGATGGGTGAGGTGGTGTTCACCGATTGCCGTGTTCCCGCCCGCAACCTGCTGGGCGGCGAGGGGGACGGGTACGCCGTGTTCACGTCGACGATCGAATGGGAACGAGCCTTCATGTTCGCCAGCCAGGTGGGCGTGATGGAGCGGATCCTCGACGACTGTGTGCGTTATGCGACCACTCGGCGGCAGTTCGGAAGGACGCTTGGCGGCTTCGACTCCATCAGCGGCAAAATCGCCGACATGAAGGTCCGAATCGACCTCGCCCGTCTGCTTCTGCACAAGATCGGGTGGTTGAAGGACGCAGGGAGGCTGGCGATGATGGAGTCGGCCATCGCGAAGCTCTTCATCAGTGAGAGCCACCTGAATACCGCGCTGGACGCCGTGCAGATTCACGGTGCCCGGGGCTACCTGACGGAATTCGGCATAGAACGGGAAGTTCGGGACGCGCTGTGCGGACCGATCTACGGCGGAACCTCCGAGATCCAACGGAAACTCATCGCCGGAATGCTTGGGATCGCAACCGGTGACGAAACGGGTTGATGATGTATCGATATCGAGTGACCCTGGACGAGGCGTTGCCCGCCGAACGGGAGCAGGACCTGCGCTCGCGCGTCTTCTTCGTCGACGAGGCGATCAACGATTTCTCGCTGTCGGTCGGCGACGAAGGCATCAACGAGGTCACGCTGATGACGGGGACGCCGGTCGACGAGAGCGAGCTCGGCCGCAAGCTTCGGCGGCTCGTCGAAGGCCAGCTCCGCGACATGCGGACGGTCCCCGCCGGCCAAGTCTGGCGGTCGTCCCATCCGGCCCACCCCAGGCCTGACGTATTCGAGGATCTCGTCGAGTCCGGGGCCGTGGCGGAACTGGGCGAGGGTCAGTTCTGCCTGGACCAGAGTTTCCTGACCCTGATGGACTACCTCGACGGCCGGCTGCGGGAGATCGTACGAAGACGGCTGCACGGCCGGGAGTACCGGTACCCGACCCTCCTGTCGGTGGACACGCTCCGGCGCGCCGGCTACCTCTCGTCGTTTCCCCAATTCCTGATGTTCGTCACGCGCCTGCACGGTGACGTGGACACGTACTCCGCCTTCCTGAACGAGGAGAGAGGATCTGCGGACGGTGTTCGCGACCCGCTTCGGTTCTGCGACAACTCAGACTATTGCCTGCCGCCCACCATGTGCTTTCACACCTACCACCAGTGGAGTGGGAAGGCCGTCCCGAGCATGGTGGTGACCGCGCGCGGGAAGTCGTTCCGCTTCGAATCCCGCTATCGTCGCTCGCTGGAGCGTCTGTGGGACTTCACGATCAGGGAAGTGGTGTTCCTGGGGGATCGCGACCATGTTCTCTCGTGTCGTGAGACGCTCATGAACACGGTCTTCGAACTGCTCACCGAGCTCGGTATGGCGGGGACCTGCGAGCTGGCGAACGACTTGTTCTTCAGCGATTCCGAGACCTCCCCGCAGACCATCTCCCAACGTATGCTCGCGCTCAAGTACGAGCTGCGGCTTCCCGTCGCCCCGGACCGGACGGTGGCCGCCGGATCCTTCAATTTTCACGAACGTCTGTTCACGGACTCCTTCGACATCCGGCACGTCGACGGAATTCCTGCCTACACCGGCTGTGCGGGCTTCGGCCTGGAGCGCCTCGCCTATGCGTTCCTTTGCCAGCACGGCGTGACACCGAAGGGCTGGCCGCCGCCGGTCCGGGAACATCACGAAAGGGCGCGGGTGTGAATGATTCAGGAAGCCTCATCGGCGTGGTCGGTGCGGGGACCATGGGAGTCGGCGTTGCCCACCTGTTCGCGGAGAACGGCTTCGACGTCACCCTGCACGACATCTCGGCGCCGGCGATCGAACGCGCCCGGGAACTGATCGAACGAAATGCGCGGTTCTACTGTCTGATCCGGCCGGTCGAGAAGCCGGCATCGCCCGAGGAGATCCTGTCCAGGATCACGTTCACCACCGACCTGGAGTCCTTCAAGGAAATGGGCTTCGTGGTTGAGAACGCGACGGAGAGATTCGATGTCAAGCGGCCCATATACGAGGCCCTCGACAACATCTGCCCGGACGACTGCATCTTCGCCGTCAACACTTCTGCCATATCCATCACGAGGCTGGCCGGGCTGACCGGCCGGCCGGGGAATGTCGTTGGCGTGCACTTCATGAACCCCGCACCACTCAAACCGCTGATCGAGGTGGTCCGCGGCGTCCACACCGCCACGGAGACACTCGAAACCACACGTGGGCTGATCGCCCGTCTGGGCAAGGACAGTCTGGTCGTCGCCGACTCGCCTGGGTTCGTCACCAACCGGGTCCTCATGCTGACCATCAACGAGGCGATTTTCCTCCTCTCCGAGGGCGTCGCTCGCCCCGACGAGATCGACCGTCTTTTCAAGGAGTGCTTCGGGCACAAGATGGGTCCCCTGCAGACCGCCGATCTGATCGGTCTCGACACGGTCCTGCTGTCACTCGAAGTGCTCTATGAGAGCTTCAACGACAGCAAGTACCGGCCCAGTCCACTGCTCCGGAAGATGGTCTACGCGGGATTGCTCGGTGAGAAGAGCGGTCGCGGTTTTCACAACTACGCCTGACGACTCTAGGAGAGGACTGGTAGACGTGGACGCCCTCGTCGAACGGATCAATGACTTCATCGGCAGGCATGCGGGCCATGCTCCCGAGAGCATCGATACCGACATCTTCGAGCAGGGCTATGTCAGCTCGATCTTCTCCGTCAACATCCTGACCTGGGTGGAGAAGACGTTCGGGCTGGAGGTGCTGAGCGAGGACCTGCGAATCGACAACTTCCGGACGGTCAGGTCGATCGCTGATTTCATCGAACGGAAGCAGGCTGCGTCGGCCACGCAGTGAGACCCGATCTCGAAAGTGCGCTATGACGACCATCTATGTGTTTCCGGGACATGGCTCACAACATGTGGGCATCGGTTCTGGCCTGTTCGCGCGGTTTCCCGAGCTCGTCGCCGAGGCCGACTCGATACTGGGATATTCCATCGAGGAACTCTGTCTCGGCGGTCCTACCGATCGCCTCGCCGACAACCGCTTCGCGCAGCTGGCTGTCTTCACGGTCAGCGCGCTCGAATACCTGGAGCGCGTCGAGAGACGCGGTAGGCGGCCCGACATCGTCGCCGGGCACAGCCTCGGCGAATACACGGCCCTGTTCGCCGCCGGAGCCATGGATTTCGGCACCGGGCTGCGCGTTGTGGCAAGGCGAGCACAACTGATGAACAACCGGCCGACCGGGAGCATGGTCTCGGTGATCGGCATCGCGCCGGAGCGCATCCGGGCACGGCTGGATGAGACGGGCTTGAGCGAGGTGACCTTCGCCTGCTTCAACTCACCCGAGCAGACCGCGCTGAGCGGCCCGGAGGAAAGTGTCCGAGCCGCCGCGGAGCTCCTCCGTCCGGACGCCACCGCGGTGTTCTGGGTCTCGCCCACCACCGCGCCGCATTCCCCGTGCATGGCGGAGGCCGCCGAGGAACTGGGCGAATTCCTGCGCTCGGTGGACTTCCGCAGCCCGGAGGTCCCGGTCGTCGCCAATGTCACCGCGCGTCCGTACCAGACGGGGGAGTTGCCGAGCCTGCTGGTCCGCCAGCTTGTCGAGCCCGTGCGCTGGGTCGACACGGTGCGCTATCTGGAGGGCCTGGAGCGTCCGCGCTACGAGGAGATCGGCCCCGGCGCGGTTCTGACCGGGCTGATCGAGGCGATTCGTGCGGCCCCGCCCAACCGGCCCGCCGGGGAGGATTCCGGCGAGGCCCTGCTGGCGACGGCCGCCGATCTGGTGCGCGAAGCCATCGCCAGGAAGGCTCCGCGGCTTGGCGGGGCGATGCCGCCCACGACTCTCCTCATCGATCTGGGCCTCAGCTCCGCCGAGATGATCAACATCCTTGTCGAGCTGGAGGGAAGTCTGGGCCCGCTTCCGGTGACACTCTTCTTCGAGCAATCCGACCTCGCCGGCATCGCGCGGTATCTGGCCGACGAGCACCGTCCCGCCCTCGCGAGCCTCGCCGCGGGGAAAGCGCGGCCCCGGCCGCCTCGGCACCAGGGCGTGGAGGAGGCGCCCTCGATCGTGCCCACGGCGCGGCGTGCCGCGGCAGCGCCCGCCGCGCTCCCCGAACGCGCGATCGCCGTTGTCGGGATGGCGGGTCGCTTCCCAGGCGCGGCCGATGTGCACGCGCTGTGGGACCTGCTTGCCTCGGGCCGAAGCGCCGTCCGAGAGCTGACCGACGAGCGCTGGGAGCACAGGCGCTACGTCTCGGAGGGTGAGGGACAGAGCGGATCGACCTACTCCCGATGGGCCGCGCTCCTCAGCGACGTCGACCGTTTCGATTCCTTCTTCTTCCGCATCTCGCCAGGCGAAGCGGAGCAGATGGACCCACAGCAGCGGATCTTCCTGGAGACGGTTTACGAGGCGTTGCAGGACGGCGGCCATACTCGGCAGAGCATCGGCCGCGACGTCGGCGTCTACGTAGGCGCGATGAACAGTGACTACGCCGTTCTCAGCGCGCAGGGGGCACTGGCCGGCGCCTGCCCGTTCCCGTACGCGGGCAACTACCAGATCGCCAACCGTGTCTCGTACTTCCTGGACCTGCGCGGGCCGAGCCTCACGGTCGACACCGCGTGCTCGAGTTCGCTCGTCGCCGTGCACCTCGCCTGCGAAGCCCTGCTCGCCGGCTCGATCTCGACGGCGATCGCGGGCGGAGTCAACGTTCTCGCGCACCCGGCCCGTCACATCCAGTACGCCACCATGGAGACGCTGTCACGGACCGGCAGGTGCTCCACTTTCGGTCGCGACGCGGATGGGATCGTCCTCGGCGAGGGGGTGGCGGCCTTCATCCTCAAACCCTTGGAGCGGGCGGTCGCGGACGGAGACCCCATCCACGGGGTGATCCGGGGAACCTGGACCGGTGCCGAGGGACGCACCAACGGTTTCACGGTGCCCAGTCCGGAGGCGCAGTCCGCCGTCGTCGCCAGTGCGCTCGAGCGGGCGGGCGTCCCGGCGGCCACGATCGGTTATGTCGAGGCGCACGGAACCGGCACGCCGCTCGGCGATCCGATCGAGATTCGCGGGCTGAACCGCGCGCTGGGCCCGCTCGACTCCGGAGCGCGAGCCGTGGGGAGCGTGAAACCGAACATCGGGCATCTAGAAGCGGCCGCCGGAGCGGCGGGCCTGGCCAAGGTGATGCTCCAGTTCCGCCACAGACAGCTGGCGACGTCCTTGTACGCCGACCCCGCGAACCCTTTGATCGACTTCGCGGGCGGTTCGTTCTACGTTCCCGACCGGCTCGTCGAGTGGCCGCGAGTCGCACCTGACATCCCCCGCCGAGCGGGGATCAGCTCGTTCGGGCTGGGCGGGGTGAACGCCCATATCGTGGTGGAGGAGTTCGCGGAGCCGCCGGTGGAGCCTCGCCGGCACAGCACCGCGGGTGCGCGGTTGTTCCTGCTCTCCGCCCGTACTCCGCAGGCTCTGCGGGAGTACGCGGCACGCCTCGGAAAATGGCTGGCCGCGGAGAGGAGGGAGCTGCGCGACGTTGCCGAGACCCTCCGGACCGGACGCGAGGAGTTCGCCGAGCGTGCCGCGTTCGTCGCACGGTCACACAGGGAGCTCGCGCACGCACTGGAACTCGTGGCGGGCGGAGGTTCGGCGGACGCCGCCGGTGTGTACACAGGCACGGCGGGCGCCGGGGTTGAGCAGGCGACAGGGAACGAACCCCTGGCCGAACTGGCCCGGCGCTGGTGCCGAGGGGCGGACCTGTCGCGGTACGAACCGCCGCCGGAAGAACGAGGCCGTCGCGTCCCCCTTCCCACCTACCCGTTCGCCGACGCGCGTCACTGGGTGGAGATCCCGGACGTCTTCCACTACGGCTCCGCGGTCGCGGCCGACCGCGCCGCGGCCGGCAGGGCGGACGACCGGGAGCCGGCGCGCCTCGCGGACCGGCTCGCGGACTACCTGCGCGGCACTGCCGCCGCAGTGATCAAGGCTCGCCCGGACGAGCTCGCCGGGAACGTCGACATGAACGAATACGGATTCGACTCCGTCCTGCTCGCGCGCCTGTCCGGTGAGATCAACCGGGGCCTCGGCCTCGCACTGACGATGACGGTGCTGTATGAGCACCGGACGCTCTCCGCTCTCGCCGCCTACCTGCTGACGGAACACCGGCACGCGGTGGCGGTCGCGCTTCCCGATACCGCCGGACGCCCTTCCAGAACCGAGGACGAGTCCCCGTGAGCGACAACGACCACTACGCCGTACGAATCCTCAACGCGCTGTCGACGGAACCGGACAAGCCGGCTCTGTGGTGGCGCGGCGACGTGATCACTGCCGGTGAGCTGCGCACGAAGATCGAGTCCGCCGGACGGGCCATGCTCGGCCACGGTATCGGCGCCCGTGCCACCGTCGCCGTTCTCACCGAGTCCAACAGCCCCGACATGCTCGCCGCGAGGTACGCGGCGAATCTCCTCGGGGCCGCCGTCTTCCACCTGCGGTCGACCAACGCGGTCACCTCCCGCCGCCACATCAGCGAGGAATCCCAGCTGGCGATGGCGCGGGAGACGGGCTGTGCGCTGATCGTCACCGACGGGCCGAACGCCGAACGCGCCCGAGGTTTCGTGCGGCGGCTCGACCCCGCGCCGCGGCTGGCGGCCTTCTCCGATCTCGGCGCCGACATCGCCGACCTGTCCGCCGCGGTCGGCGGCGACCCCGTGGACTGGCCGCCGGTGGACCCGGAGGCATTGGCGATCATCACGTACACGAGCGGCTCCACTGGCCGGCCGAAAGGCATCTGCCGGTCCTTCCGGGCGTGGCGGCACGCTGTTTCCACGACGGTGGACATGACCGACGAGCCGCGCATGCTCGTGACGACGCCGCTCAGCCACACGGTCGGCCCCATGGCGGATGCCGCGCTGTCGACGGGCGGCATGCTCTTCCTGCACGAGGACTTCGAGCCCGAAGCGGTCTTGGACGCCATCGCCGAACACCGGATCACCCGGGTCTTCTGGGCCGCCCCGCAGATATACCAGGTGCTCGACCACCCGAAACTCGCCTCGGCCGACACCTCCAGCCTCAACCTCATCCTGTACGGGGGAACGCCCGCCGCACCCGACCGGCTGGCCCAGGGGCTGAAGGTCTTCGGCCCGGTCTTCGTCCAGACCTACGGGAGCACGGAGACCTGGGAGATCGGGACGATGTCGCGGGAGGACCACCTCGACCCCTCCCTGCTGGGCACCTCCGGACGGCCCTCCCCGGGCACCCGGGTCGTCGTACGCGACCCGGACACCGACGAAGACCTCCCGGTCGGGGAGATCGGCGAGATCTGCCTTCAGTCGCCCGGGATGCTCAACGGATACTGGAACGACCCGGACCTCACGGCGCGCGCACTGCGGGGCGGTTACTTCCACACCGGCGATCTGGGCCGCTTCGACGAGCGCGGTTTCATCCACCTGGTAGACCGGCTCTCCCACGTGATCAAGTACAACGGCGTGAAGGTCTATCCCAACGCCGTGGAGAATGCCCTGCTCGGGCACCCGGATGTCGCGCAGGCCGCCGTCTACGGAGTCGTCGACGAAGACAGCGTCGAGCACGTCCACGCGGCGATCGTTCCGAAGGCCGGCAGCGTGGTCACGCCGGACGCGCTGCGTGAGCACGTACGCGCCTCGCTGCCCGCAGAGTACGTCCCGCAGGTGATCACCATGCGCGACGAGCTGCCGTTCATCAGCTCAGGCAAGCTCGACAAACAGCGCCTGAAGGCGGAGGCGCAGGAGCGGCGCGGATGACCACGCGGCGTGAGGCGCCCGTCGCGGACGCGGTTCCGTCTCCGGAGGCCGGACGGCTGTCCCGGCTCGCCGACGGCGATCTGAGGATGCTGCTGCTGATCCGGCACTTCGAGCAGGCCCTGCTGGACCTGTTCGGGCGCGGCCGGCTGAACGGCACGACGCATACGTGCATCGGGCAGGAATACGTGCCGGTGGCATTGCGGCCGCTGCTCTCCGAGCGGGACTTCGTCTTCAGCAACCACCGCGGGCACGGCCACTATCTCGCTCGTTTCGACGATCCCCACGATCTGCTGGCGGAAGTCATGGGGCGTGCGGGCGCCGTCTGCAACGGAGTGGGCGGAAGCCAGCACATCCGCCGCGGCCGGTACCTCTCCACCGGTGTTCAGGGCCAGAGCCTGCCCGTCGCGGTCGGGACCTCGCTGCACCTGAAGACGCAGGAGAGAGGCGCGCTCACTTGCGCGTACATAGGCGACGGCACCTGGGGGGAGGGAGCCGTGTACGAAGCGCTCAACATGGCGGCGCTGTGGCGGGCGCCGCTCGTCGTGGCGGTGGAGAACAACGGCATCGCTCAGTCGACTCCGACCGCCAGACATATGGCGGGGACCATCGCCGGCCGTGCCCGGGCGTTCGGCCTGCGGCATCATCGGACCGAATCGCTCGACGTCAACCGTATTCGCGCCGAGCTGGCACCACTCATCCGGGAAGTCCGCCTCGGGCGGGGACCCCTGGTCGTCGAATTCGTCACACACAGGGTCGCCGCGCACAGCAAGGGGGACGACACCCGGCCTCCAGGCGAACTGAAGCGTGTTCTGAGCCACGACTGGTACCGGCTCTACGCCGCGGAGCATCCGGGTCACTTCGCTGAGTGGGACGACGAAGTCCGGGAGCGCGTCACGCAGGTCGTCGAAGAAGTGACCGGGCGGCCGCCGGCGGAGGTCCCCGGACCATGAGGCTCGCCGAACAGCTGAACCGTGCTCTTCACTCCCTGCTTGAGGATCCACGCGTCTACCTGCTGGGTGAGGACATCGCCGACCCCTACGGCGGTGCTTTCAAGGTGACCAAGGGGTTGTCGACGCGCTTCGGAGAGCGGGTCGTGACCACCCCCATCAGCGAGTCCGCGATCGTGGGAGCCGCGACCGGGCTGGCCCTGGCCGGCGACGTCGCGATCGTCGAGGTCATGTTCGCGGACTTCGTCGCGCTGGCGTTCGACCAGCTGGTGAATTTCGCCGGCAAGTCCGTCTCGATGTACGGCCACCGGGTGCCACTCCGCCTTGTGGTGCGGTGCCCGACCGGGGGAGGCCGGGGTTACGGGGCGACCCACAGCCAGAGCCTGCAGAAACACTTCATCGGCGCCCCCGGGCTGTCTGTTTATGAGATGTCGCCCTTCCATGAGGTCGGGGCCGTCTTCCACGAGATGATCGACCGTGCCGAGCCGGCCTTGTTCTTCGAGGACAAGATTCTCTACACACGGCAGTCGTTCAGCGGCGGCGTCGTCGACGAGTTGTTCCGCTACGACCACGACCCGGCCGGTCACGCACGGGTTTTCGTCGACCGGCCCGGCGACGCGGACTGCGTACTGATCACCCCCGGGGGTGTGGCCCACCGCGCCCTGGACGCGATGCGTGCGTTGCTGCTGGAGTATGACATCACCTGCATGCTCGTCGTTCCGGCACGGCTCTACCCGCTTGACGCCGGTGCTCTGCTGTCGGCCATCGGCGATGCCACCACGGTGTTCGTCGCGGAGGAGAGCACAGCCGGCGGCACCTGGGGAGCCGAAATCGCGCACCTGCTCCACCGGCGGGCGTGGAAACGCCTCCGTCGGCCGGTCGTCACCATACATTCGGATGACAGCGTCATCCCCTCTGCCGCCCATTTGGAGGAGCGAATGCTCATCAGCGGAAGGCGTATAGAGCATGCGGTGATGGAGGCGCTTCGTGAGTGACATCACGATTCCGAAGTTGAACAACAACGACAGCACGTACCTGCTCCTGGAATGGCTTGCCGACGACGGGGCGAACGTCGAGGCGGACGAGCCTGTGGCGAGCATCGAGACATCGAAGGCGGTCGACGAACTGGTCGCCGGGCAGGCGGGAGCGCTCCGGCAGGCGCTTCCTGCGGGAACGCGGCTTTCCCCCGGCACCGTGATCGGCCGGATCCTGCCTCCGGGCGTGCCGGACCCCGGCCCCAGGGCTGGGGAGCCGGAACCGGCCATGCGCGAGGCGACGCCGGGGGACGACGCACCGCTGCCGGCGGAGTCCGAGCCGATCGTCACGCAACCGGCCCGCGCACTCATGGAGCAGCTGAACGTCACTCCCGACCAGGTGCGCGGCCTGGGCAAGAAGCTGGTCCGGGAGGCCGACGTCCGGCAGCTCGCGACGACCGGGCAAGGGACGCGCCTGCACGCGCAGAGCCCTGTGCAGGCGGCTGTGGCCCGGACCGTCACGACGTCGCACAGCACCATCCCGGCCGCCTTCACCGCGATGCGTGTGACGGTCGACGCGGTCCTCGTCGAGGCGCGGACGCTCAGCAGGCGGATGCGCTGCCTGGTCGGGCTGCCCGAGTTCGTGATCGCGGCCGTCGCTTCACTGCACCGCGACTTCCCGCTGTTCTTCGCCTCCGACGCCGGCGAAGGGACGTGGGCCGAAGCCGCCGGCGCATGCGTCGGGCTCACCGTCGACGTCGGCAAGGGGCTGTACATCCCGGTCGTCAAGGACGCCGACGGATTGACCCTCGCCCAGATCATCGACGCTGTCACCGTGTACCGTGACACGGCGCTGCACGGCCAGTTCAGTGAAAGAGACCTGCAAGGGGGCAACATCACCGTCACTCTGCACACCGACCCGGACGTGGTCGTCGCGCAGCCGCTGGTGTTCCCCGGCCAGACCTGCGCCCTGTCGCTTCCCGGCATCCGTCGTGAGCTCCATCTCGACGCCGGCGGCGAGGTCGGTCACCGAAGCGTCGTCGACGTGGGAATCAGTTACGACCATCGGCGAGTCAACGGCCGGGACGTGATCCAGTTTCTCGGCGCTCTCAAGAGACTGCTCGAGTCCCCGCGTGATCTGCTCGGCGCGGGGGGCGCGTCCGAGGACGAGGCTCCGGGCGGCGGCGGATGACGTCCTTCCCCGACCTCGATGCCACGGCCATCGCGGATCTCGTGACGCGGCGGGAGGCGTCGGCGGTCGAAGTCGTCGGCGCCGCGCTCGACCGGCTCACCGAGGTGGACGGGTGCCTGCGGGCCTTCCAGGAGGTCTGGCCTGAGCGGGCGATCGAGTCCGCCCGAGAAGTGGATCGCGCGGTCGCCCGGGGCGACCGCCTCCGCATGGCCGGCGTCCCTATCGGGGTCAAGGCGTGGCAGCGCGGCGAAGCACCGCAGACACGCCGGCTGCGCCACGAGGGGTGCGTCGTCCTCGGACTGACCTCGGTTCCGCTGCCCACCCGGGACTGGCAGACCTGGGGGATCACCGACCGCGGCCTCACCCTCAACCCCTGGCGCCTCGACCGGACTCCGGGCGGATCGTCCGCGGGTTCCGGAGCCGCCGTGGCGAGTGGCATCGTCCCCCTCGCCACGGGCAGCGACGGGGCGGGTTCCCTGCGCATCCCGGCGGCGTGGTGCGGGGCCATCGGGCTCAAACCCACCAACCACACGAAGGCGCTCGCCGTTGACGGGGCGATCGTCCGCACCTCTCGCGACGCCTTGCTGCATTCCTCCGTGCTGAACGGCACGGAGTTGGAGAACGGCCATGGCCCCGTCCGGGCGGCGTGGTCGAGCACGCTCGGGTTCGCCGCCGTCGATCCTGAGCAGGCCGGCATCGCACGCGCGGCCGCCGAACGCCTCCGTGTCGCCCGTGTGATCGATTGGGGTGATCACCCCGTGGTGCTCGCCGACCCGGAGCCTGCCTGGCGGGCCGCGGTGAACGGCCGGCAGCATCCTGTGCGGCAGACGAACGATGACGCCCTGGCGGAAGTCTTCCGCTTCGCCGACCTCCTGTGCACACCGACGACACCGATCGCTCCGCACGGCCACGAAGGGCCGGGCGACGCCTTCGCCGTGGCCTTGACGTGGGCGTTCAATCTGTCCGGACATCCGGCGCTGAGCGCTCCCGCGGGGCTGGCGGCCGACGGGACACCGGTGGGTCTGCAGATCGTCGCAGCGCACGGCCGCGAAGGTCTGCTTCTGAGAATCGCGCGAGAACTGGAAGACGTCTCAGGCTTTGGAACCTCCGTACAGCGTCCCCGAACACCCTGAGCTCCGCGTCCATCCGCATTGGCGGACGACCACGGGGGCGTCGCCGCCGCAGCCCGTGCCGAACGGCCGATCCCTCGTGGCCTCGCGGGCGCCCGAGGAGACGGCGCTCGGGAGGGATGGGCCTGGGGCAGCTCGCGGGTCGCGCTGATCGTGGAGCTCGCCGGTTCCCTAGACCAGGGTTCCCGGCTGGAGCGGCTGTCCCATCCGGACCTTCCCGAACAGTTCGCGGGCACCGTCGACGTCGCAGACGATGTGGCTCTTGATCGTGTTGACGTCCCGCTGGGCTCGCTGGAAGGGAGAGTGGAGGAACTGGGAGCTCGCTCCCGCCGCCTCGACGAGGAGGTTCACGACGGAGGCGGCCGCGTCCGTGACGTGGGCGGCGATGAGACGGCAGCGGGCCCGCCCGTCCAGGTCGAGCGAGGCTCCACGCTCGTACGTCGAGTCCACCCAGCGCACGGTCTCGTCGAACAGCAGGCGGGCGGCCTGGAGCTCGGCGGTAGCCCGTCCGAGCCGCAGCTGCGCCCCCACGGCCTCGGCATAGCGTGCCCCGCTGTAGGCGAGGCGCCGATTGCGCATGAGTTCCTCGAACGAGGCGAGCATTCCCTCGGCCGTGCCCAGGGAGGGGCCCGCGGCCGAGAGCGCGACCGCCGGGATCGCCGGCATCCGGTAGGCGGGCAGGTCGTGCAGCTCCGTCCCCGCCGTCTCGCCGCTCAGCAGCCCGGCTGTCGGCATCGTCCGCCAGTCGGGTACGAACAGCTGCCGGGCCTCGATGTCGTTGCTGCCGGTGGCGCACATACCGCTGGTGAACCACACGTCGTGGACCACCAGGTCGGCCGCGCCCACGAGGAACATCCGCCGCTCGATGACGTCCTCGCCGATCTCGATCTGGGCGGCGACGAGCGCGTGCGTGCCGTGCTGGATCCCGCTACCCCAGCGCCAGCGTCCGTTCAGCACGTAACCGCCGTCCACCTGTCTCGCGGTGCCCGTCGGGGCGAGCGTCCCAGCCGGCAGCACCGGGTCGCCCGCGCCGAAGACCTCGTCCTGCGCCCTCTCCGGCAGCATCGCGATCATCCAGTTGTGGATCGTGTAGATCGTCGAGACCCAGGCGGTGGACGTGCAGCCGTGGGCCAGTTCGCGGCTCACCGCGAAAGCGGTCTCCAGGCCCAGTTCGAAGCCGCCGTACCGCCGCGGCAACAAGATCCGGTGGAACTCCGCGGCCAGCAGTTCCTTCAGGGTCTCCTCAGGTAGTTCGCGCCGCTGTTCGGCCTCGGCGGCACGCTCCCTGAGGGCCGGCACCATGCGCCGAGCGCGATCGAGCAGTTCGGCATGGTCAGTCATACTGTCCTCCTGGCTTGTACGGCGACCCTTTGCGGAGGCCGCCGATGTCATCCCGTTCGGCGCGGGAGAGGGGCTCATCGTCTTGCTGGCGGGACGAGGTCGTCGCCCCGCCCTCCGCGCAGCACGGCGAAGGCGACGAGCGGGCGGAAGAGCGCGGCTCCCGGACCGGTCATGTGCAGGGCGTCCAGCAACGCCAGCGCCGTCCGCCTGTCCCTCGCGGCGACCTCCAGCAGTCGCTGCATGTACCACCCGAGCAGACGGCTGCGCAGCGGCAGCTTCATGGGCCCCAGCCACCTGAGATCGGAGCCGACCGACATCTTCCACGCCGGCTCGAAGATCTCGGCGGCCTTCCGGCGCAGGGAGGCCACCGCCTCGTCGATCGACCGCTCCTCGCGCAGCGCCGTCTCCAGAGCCAGCGCGGTGCGGACCGCCACGGAGATGCCCTGGCTGTAGGAGGGATTGAGGTATCCCGCGGAGTCCCCGAGGGGGACGAAGCGCCGGGGCAGACGGGGCATGGCGTCGAAACGCCGCCATCTGTTCTCCGTGACCCCGTAGGAGCTCACCGGTGTGAGCGGCTCCGCGCCCTTGACGGCGTCCGAGATGACGGGGCTGCGCAGGGTCGCCGCGGCCGCGCGAAACTCCTCGACGTCCGCGGGGGCCGGGCGCCCGCCCACCAGCGCCAGGGAGACGAGCCACCTGCCGTTCTCGAGCGGGATCAGGATTCCCGCCTGGGGGGAGTCACCGGTCGCCTGGATGAGTACGCTCTCCCAGCCGCCGTCGTGGAGTTCCGGCCGTTCGAAGACACAGGTCGCGTAGACCGTCCTGGAATCGATGACGATCTCCTCCGGGGTGCCGTATCCCAGTCGTTCGAGCCACTTCGGGGCTCGTGAGTGACGCCCGGTGGCGTCGACGACGAGATCGGCGGGCATCCGGGCGGGCTCGCCCCAGCCGTCGTTCTCCGCGTTCCGTTCCCGGACGAGCACTCCGGTCATCCTGCCGTCCTCCGCGCACAGGCCCGTCGCCTCGGCGGCCTCACGGACGCGCACCCGGCCCGCCTGCTCCAGACGTGTCCGCACCACCTGGTCGAGCAGCGCCCTGCTCCCCGCCAGCATCATGTGCCGACCTCGGAAACGGGGCATCCATCCGCCCGGAGTGAGGAGCAGGACGTCCTCGGGCATCCGTACCCGCCGCATTCCCTGCGCCACGAGTTCCCGCTCGACACCGGGGAACAACCGCTCCAGGGCCGCCAGCCCCGACTGGAACAGGTTGTGCGCGTGGCCGCCATGCGGAACGCCGCGACGCCAGACCGGGCCGTCCGGATACCTGTCCCGCTCCACGAGCGTTACCTCGCCGAAGAACCGTGAGAGCACGTGGGCTGCGCACAGCCCCGCGATGCCACCACCGAGGACGATCGCCCGCTCGCCCATTCGCCTGCCGGTCAACGCGGACCGCCTCCCCGCCGCTCCATCAGGAGATCTCGAAACTCAGGTGCTTGACGCCGTTCACGAAGTTCGACCAGAGCCGGTCGGGCTCCCCCACACTGCGGATGTCCGGGTACCGGCGCAGAAGCTCACGGAGCATCACCTTGATCTCCTGCTTCGCCAGGTTGGTCCCCAGGCAGTAGTGCGGCCCGTGCCCTCCGAAGCCCACGTGCGGATTGGGGGTTCGCGTGATGTCGAACCTGTCGGGATTCTCGAACACCTCGGCGTCCCTGTTGGCTGAGGGATAGAAGAGGAGCACCTTGTCCCCCTTGCGGAACCGGTGTCCGTTCATCACGTGATCCCTGGTCACGGTGCGGCGGAACTGGATGACCGGTGACGAATAACGGATGATCTCCTCCACGGCGCCGGGGATGTACCGGTCGAAATCCGACAGGAGCAGCTTCCGCTGGTCCGGGTGGTCGGTGAGGAGTTTCAGCCCGTGCGCGATCGCGGTCCTGGTGGTCTCGGCGCCGGCCACGACGAGCAGGATGAAGAAGGAGCCCAGTTCCTGGCTGGTCAGGCGCTCCCCGTCGATGTTGGCGTGGACCAGCAGCGACGTGAGGTCGCCGGTCGGCGCCTTGCGGCGCCGCCGGCCGAGGTCCGACGCGAGCCGGTGCAACCGCCTGCCGGCCACGTACCAGCGGCCCAGCATGCGGGCCGTCGAGAGCAGCGAGAGATCCACCGGACCGCCCAGGTACTCGGGGTCGTATCCGGCGAGGATGACGTTCGTCTGGGCGAGAATCTCCTCGTGCCGGTCTTCGGCGATCCCCATCAGCCGGCAGATCACGCGAACCGGCAACCGTGCCGCCACCTGCGTCACGAAATCACGGCACCCGTCTTCCTCGACGCGCTCCACGATCTCCCGTGCCGTGTCCGAGATGTAGGCGTCCAGCTCGGCGAGCTTGCGGGGGGTGAAACTCCGCGACACGATGCGCCGGAGCCGCGCGTGCCGGGGGTCGTCCATGTTGATCATCGAACCGAAGTACCGCGCCATGTATCCCGGCATGTCGACGATCGTGTTGGCGCAGGGCTCGTTGCTGAAGACCTCCGGGGTTCTGCTCGCCTCGACGACGTCGGCGTGCCGCGTGAGCGCGTAGTAGCCCTCCCCGCTCTTCAGCAGCGGGAACCGCAGTTCCTTGAAGAAGACTGGATCGTCCTGCTCACGAAGCAACGCGAAGGCCGCGTCGCGTTCCTCGTACGGCAGCTTCCAGAAGCCGACGTCCGACAGATCTATCTCCGAGAGGTCCGGAAAACGCAGAGCGGACATCGTCGGATCACTCCTTCCCGCGATGCTGAGAGGGCCGGTGCATCAGGTCCAGGCGCCCGTGCCGAACGTCTCCGAGCTGTGGAGCAGCCGCCGTCTCAGCTCGGGACGCCGGACCTTCCACGTCCCGGTGCGTGGGAAGTCCTCCCACGCGATCACCTTGGGTTGCTCCATCGGCGGCAGGTCCCCGGTGACCCGGCCCCAGGTGCCGGGATCCAGCTCCCCCGAGACCGTGCTGATGATCGGCACCGGTTCGCGCCCGGGGACCCCGAGCACGATCACCTCGGTCGCCTGCGGAAGCCGGTCGAGGAGCAGGCTCTCGACCTCGATGCCGCTCATGTTCGGCAGCGAGTCGACCTCGCGGTCGATCAGGATGATTTTCCCCATCCGGGTGTGGACGCCGATGTCACCGGTGTTCCAGTACCCGTCCCAGTTCTTCTCCGCGTGCCGGTCCGCCTCGCCCAGATAGGTGAGGCAGCGTCCCTTCGTGCGGACGAGCACGATGCCCTGTTGCCCGCGCGGGACCGGGCGCCGTGTCTTCGGATCCACCACCCGCACCTTGGTGACCAGGGGAATGGGGCGTCCCACGTCGCTGGTCACCGCGCTGATGCCGGACCTGCGCACCGAGCGCCTGGTGTAGATCCCGAGGGTCACCGGGCCGGTCTCACTCTGCCCCCAGCTCTGCCCCCAGACCACGCCACGCCGCGGCGAGGCGTTGAGGAAGCTCCGTACGGTTCGCGGGTGGACGAGGTCGAACGTGTTGAGGTACGCGCGGATCCGGGAGAACAGCTCCGGGTGCTCGGTGGGCAGCGCCTCCCAGCGCTGGAAGATGTTGGGACAGGCCTCCAGTGTGGTCGGCGGGTGCTCGCGCAGGGTGGCGATCACGCTCTCGGGGTCGGAGTCGGCGAGCACGACGGCCTTCGCCGGCGGCAGGCCGAGCTGCGCGAAGGCCCAGACGGCGCTGCGGCCGTGGACGAACGCGATGCAGGCGGCGATCGTGTCGTCGGGCCGGGTCGACAGGTAGGGGATGCGCATCGTCTCGAGCCTGGTGATCACGCCGCCGAGGGTGTTCGCGGAGTGGACGACCAGCTTGGGCACACCCGTCGTCCCGGAGGTGTGGGTGCAGATCATCGGTTCGTCGTCCGCAACGGGCCGGGCCGGCGGGACGGGACCGTCCATGAGGCCGGCGAGCCTGGGCGGGGAGCCCGCCGGCGCGTCGCCGGAACCCACGGTCAGGAGGCGGACGCCGCCGTCGTCGAGTGCGACGCCCTCACGGGTCGCGCCGGCGAGCACCTGGTCGCCCACGACCAGCACCTTGGCTTCCAGACGCCCGAGCAGGGTCCGCAGCGCCTCCGGCGGCACGGTGTCGGAGATCATCGCGGGCAGCGCACCGATCCGGGCGGCCGCCGCGGCGAGGAGCACCACGTCGAAGTGGTTGGCCTTGCAGATCGCCACCCTGTCCGAGGCCCGCACTCCGGCGGCGTGCAACGCGGCCGAGGTCCGGGCCACGAGATCGGCCAGCCGGCCGACGCGGTAGGTCGTCCCCCCATCGGGGTGCAGGTCGAAGGGCCTGCTGAGCTCGAAGACCGGAGCGGTCGCTCCGCGATGGGTCTCGAAGAGCAGGCCGAGGTTCCTGGGGTTCTTGCGCTTCCTGGGCATGACACCTCTCTGCCGCGCGTCGACGGGATGGGATCAACCGACAGTGAGCAGGTTCGCGACGCACAGCCCCGCCACACCGAGCCGCAGGGCGTTGATCCCGAGCTTGCGTGCCGTGAGGGCGTCCGGCGCGGTGACCCACCCGTACAGCTGTCTGGCCCGCACGGCCGCCGAGGGCGCGAGCGCCACCGCGAGGACGGGCACCCGCACCGCGCCGTACACGATCACCGCCAGTTCGGCCGCGGTGAGCACGACGAGGAACACGCGGTAACCCTCGGGTGAGGCGGTGGTCGCCACGTTCTTCCGTCCCGCGAGCCGGTCGCCCTCGATGTCGTTCAGGTTGGAGTAGACGGAGATGAGGAGGCTCCACAGGCCGAAGAGCACCGCCTCCACGAGGGTGCGGCTTTCCAGCCGCCCGGTGAGCAGCGCCGTCGGGATGACGACCGTGAGGGCCGGACTGAGAAACAGGACGAGCTCCTGCGCGCGCCGGTAGCTGAGCCGCAGGCCGTAGGAGTACTGGACGCTCACGGCGACCACCACCACCATGAGGCCGACGACGTAGCCGGGCCGGTACGGCGCGATCGCGTAGGCGGCGGCCAGCAGAACCACCGCTCCCAGCGTCGTCAGGTATCCGAATCTGACGGCCGCCGCCACGCTGATCTCTCCGATCAGCAGCGGCTTGCGCCTGAGGGACCGGAGCGCGACCTGGTCCGGCGCGTAGTTGCGCCGGTCGCTGCCGTCCCGGAAGCCCGTGACGTCGTCGAAGGCCACGGTCGCGGCGACGATCATGACCCACGCCAGAGTGAGCGACGACAGCACCACCAGGTCGCGGGTGGTCAGGCGGCTGTGGGGGTCGAGCAGCGTCCAGACCACCAGGGTCGACAGGTAGAAGTCGAAGAAGGCCAGCTTCGCCAGGCGGGCGTACGCTCCGACCCCGCCGCTGACGGGCTCAGTGGCCGTCATCGGCGCGACCGCCCTTCCGTCCCACGACCGACAGCATCACCTGGCTCAGCCAGCGGTGGTCCGGGTCCTGCAGAAGCCTCCGCGCGGCCGCGATCCCGGCGTCGCCGACCAGGCCGGCCGCCCTCATCCTGGGCGCCAGGTAGTCGAGCCAGAGCAGGTAGTTCTCGGCCTCCGCGCTGCCACCCCTGATCACCGCCACCCGGCCGTCGGCCACGACGTCGGAGAAGCCGCACCGCAACAGCGTCTCGATGTCGGATTGGCCGCCGCGGTCGTCGAACCCGGCCTCCCGCATGATCTGGTAGCCCGCGGCCTTGACCGCCGACAGCGCGTCCTTGGCCGTGCCGCGGAAGACCGGGCTGGGATCGGTGTCCTCGACGTAGAGGAACCCCCCGGGGCGCAGTGCCCCCGCGAGCCGGCGTACCACCGCGTCCCTGCCCTCTCCCAGGTGCTGCAGCAGCATCCGGGCATGGATCAGGTCGAACGCCTCCGCCGGCAGGGGATCGGAGCGTACGTCGTGGCGCCACACCTCGACGCCGCGCCCGGCCAACCATCCGAGACGTTCGGTGCTGAGGTCCGCCGCCACCACCCGGCCGCCGGGCCCGCTGCGGTCCGCCAGCCACCCGGCGATCGAGCCGCAGCCGGCCCCGACCTCCAGACAGCGCCAGCCGTCTCGCACGCCGAGCCGTTCGAGATGGTCGATGGTCCCGGCGTCCCAGATGACCTGGTTCGCAAGCAGCCGCCTGGTCTCAAGCTGCCAATCGGAGTCGTAGACGTAGGCGACGCCCTCCGAGACACTCACATCGTTCATTCGAAGAACTCGCAGACGGAGTCGGCTATGTATTCCACTTGCTCGTCGGTCAGGTGAGGCCAGATCGGAATCGCGAGATTGCGGGCGCTCACCAGGGAGGCGTTCGGCCAGGACTCGCCGGGCGTGGCGAAGGCCGAGAAGGCCGGTTGCAGGGGAAGGGGCACGGGATAGTAGATATGGGTGCCGATCTGGCGCTCGGTGAGGTAGGCCCGCAGGTCCTCTCGCCGCTCGACCAGGAGCGAGTACACGTAGTAGCACCGGCCGTTGCGGCCTTTGGGCGGCGGGACGAGTCCTCTGCCGGTGAATTCGGAGAAGCGCTCGGAATAGTAGTCGGCTATCCGCGCGCGCCGTTCGAGCCGTTCGGCGAAGCCCGGCAGCCGGTGTGACTGGAAGCGTGCGAGGACCTCGTCGAACCTGCTGTTGTATCCGATGCGATGGTGAAGGAAGCGATGCTTCCCGTCCTGGCCATGGTTGCGCAGCTGCCGCACGATCGTGGCGAGGTCCGGATCGTCGGTGAAGACCATGCCGCCTTCCCCCGCCGTGCCGAACGCCTTGACCTGGAAGAACGAGACGACTCCGAGGTCCCCCCAGCAACCCGCCTGACGCCCGTCCAGAACGGCGCCCTGCGCGACGGCGGCGTCCTCGATGAGGGCGACGCCGTGACGTTCGGCCATCCGCCGGTAGCGCGGCATGTCCGCCATGATCGAGAAAACGTGAGCCGGCATGATCGCACGGGTGCGCGAAGTGATCAGGCTCTCGGCGTGATCCGGATCCATCACCATGGTCAGCGGGTCGACGTCGGCGAACACGACCGTGCCGCCCAGGTTCGCGACCGTGCTCGCGACCGGCTGGCAGCAGAACGCGGGCACGACGACCTCGTCTCCGGGGCCGATGCCGGCGGCGTGCACAGCGAGGGTGAGCGCGCCGGTGCCGCTCCCGCACGCGATGACGTGGCGTGCGCCGGTCAGGTCGGCGATCTCCTGTTCCAGCATGGCGGTCGACTCGCCGAGGATGAACCTCTGCTCCGGCGAGGTGCCCAGTTCGTAGAGGATCTTCAGCATCACCTCCCGGTCCGCCTCGAACAGGTCCGGGGGAAAGAAGGGGATCATCCGGTCCTCCCCGTGTAGAACTCGCGTACGGCGTCGCAGACCATGTCGACGGCGGACTCCGGCAGATCCGGGTAGAAGGGCAGCCCCACCGTCCGTTCGCACGCCCGCTCGGCGTGGGGGAAGTCGCCGGGGGAGTGCCCCAGGGCGGAGAAGCACGGCTGCAGATGCAGGGGGATCGGGTAGTAGACCTCGGTGCCGACACCCCGGTCGGTCAGGTGCCGGACGAGGTCGTCTCTCCGGTCGGCCTCGACGACGAACACGTAGAAGACGGGGTTGGTGTCCGACGTCCGCTTCACGATCGTCGGAAGGCGGGTCACGCCCGGCACGTCACGCAGGCGCTCGGTGTAAGCGGTCGCCAACCGGGCCCGGCGCTCGATCTGCGCGTCCAGCCCGGCGAGCTTGGCCAGGAGCACGGCCGCCTGGATGTCGTCCATCTTGCTGTTGGTGCCCGAGACGCCGGAGAGGTTGGAGATGCCGGCGATGTGGTCGATTGTCTTGCCCATCCGGCCGTGGTGGCGCAGGATTCCGGCGAGACGGGCGATCTCGTCGTCGTCGGTGAGTATCATCCCCGCGTCGCCCAGGGCCCCGAGGGTCTTGGTGGGGAAGAAGGACAGGACGCCGCCGGCCCCGAGCAATCCCGCGTGGACACCGTTCCATCGCATGCCGATGGCTTCGGCGCTGTCCTCGACGACCAGGAGGCCATGGTTCGCGGCCAGGACGCGGAGGGCGTCCATGTCCGCCATCTGGGTGAAGAGGTGGACCGGCATCACCGCCCGGGTCCGCTCGCTGATCACGGACGCGGCCGAGGCGGCGTCGAGGGCGTAGGTCTCCGGCTCGATGTCGGCGAAGACCGGTCGTGCCCTGGCCAGCGCGACCGACGTCGCCGAGGCCGCGAAACTGAACGCGGGGACGACGACCTCGTCGCCCGGCGCTATCCCGGCCGCACGAAGCAGGAGAACGAGCGCGTCGGTCCCGCTGTTGACCGCGATCGCGTGCCGGGCCCCGGTGTACCCGGCGACGGCCTTCTCGAGTTCGGAGACCTTCCGGCCGTGGGAGAACTTCCCGCGGTCGAACACTTCCTCCACATGCCCGCTGATCGCCGGCCAGGCCTTCCTGAACGTCTCGGCCTGGTCGAAGAACGGCACTTTCACGGTACCGCCGGAGAGGACATCTCTGCCGCTCAACTAACACCCCCACCGAGTTGCCGTGCGCTGGAGAAATCCGACAGGTGAATCCGCGGCCCAAGCTATGCAGCGCCCCCTGCGCGATCAATAGCAGTGGCATAGCAATATCAGGGCGGGCATAGCAGGCCATAGCAGGGCTGTTTCGCTGGCGAGCCATTCATCTGCTATCCGTGATCTCCCCTGTTGACCGGGCCGAATGCCGCATGCAGTCTGAGGAGGACATCTCCACCGGGGTGTTCTTTTCATGCGCCGTATCGGCCACGCGAATTCGGGGGACGGGCAGGGTGGAGCACGAGGCGAGTTCGGCTGACGCGGCCGGCGTCGCAAAAAAGGTGATACTCGCGGAGCCGCGCGGTTTCTGCGCAGGGGTACGGCGGGCGATCACCGTTGTGGAAGAAGCGCTGCGTATTCATGGGCCGCCTGTTTATGTGCGGAAGGAGATCGTGCACAATCACCGGGTCGTGGCCGAACTGAGCCGGCGTGGAGTCGTATTCGTGGACTCCGAGGACGAGGTCCCCGAGGGCGCGGTGTGCATCTTCTCCGCGCACGGCGTCGCGCCGCAGGTGCGGCGCAACGCGGAGGCGAGGCGGCTCGACGTCATCGACGCGACCTGCCCGCTCGTCACCAAGGTCCACCAGGAGGCCCGCCGGTTCGCCGACGCCGGTCGCTCCATCGTGCTCATCGGGCACCGGGAACACGAGGAGGTGGAGGGGACCTACGGGGAGGCTCCCCACGAGATCACCATCGTGGAGAAGGCCGAGGACGTCGCCCGCCTGGAGCTGCCCGGCACCGCTCCGCTCGCTTTCCTGACCCAGACGACGCTGTCCGTCGACGAGACCGAGGACATCGTCCAGGCGCTGCGCCGCAGGTACCCATCGATCGTGGCGCCCGGCACCGGAGACATCTGCTACGCGAGCCAGAACCGTCAGGACGCGGTGAAGGCCGTGGCGGCCCGTAGCGACCTGGTGCTGGTCGTCGGCTCCCGGAACTCCAGCAACTCCCTGAGGATGGTGGAGGTCGCGCGGAGCCTGGGCGTCCCCGCCTACCTGGTGCCGGAGGCCGAGGCGCTGGACGAGGGCTGGCTGGATGGAGTCCGCACCGTGGGGGTGAGCTCCGGTGCGAGCGCGCCCGAGGTCCTGGTGGAGGAACTGCTGGGGCGGCTGGGGCGGCTGGGCTACCTGGAGATCGAGACGGCACGGACAGCCGTCGAGGACGTGGTCTTCAAGCCACCCGCCCAGTTGTCCGCCGGCCGGGCGGCGCGCGTCCCCGAAGAGTAGGAGGGCGCTGGATCCCGCGGCGGCGGGGCCGTCCGCGCGACGGCGTCCGGCGTGCCGAGAGCGACGACTCGGCGAGGCATGACCCGCACGCGCGAACGCGTCGGGCGCAAGAAGCGCACTGGACAGGACTGAGCCCGTACTCACCTCCGAGAAAGGCATGTCATGCCCCTGTCGACCACGAGCCCCCCGGCCGGAACCGAGGCGGCCGAGTTACGGCGTCGGCTTGTCGCGGACGCGGAGGACCGGATCCACCGGCTGCTGGATCTGGAGACGGAGAAGTGGACCGCGGCCGGCGGGAGACCCGCGGAGCTGGTGGCGTCCGTGCGGCGCATCGTGGACGCCGGCGGAAAGCGCCTGCGCCCCGCTTTCTGCGTGACGGGCTATCTGTCGGCCGGCGGTGATCCCGGGAGCGGTGACGACGTCGTGCGCGCCGCGGCGGCCCTGGAGCTGCTGCACGTGTTCGCGCTGATCCACGACGACGTGCTGGACGACTCCGCCGTACGGCGGGGGGCCGAGACCGTTCACAGCACCTATGCGAGCGACCACCTGCGCAGAGGCATGCTCGGGGAGCCGCGCAGGTACGGCGAGGGCGTCGCGATCCTGGCGGGTGACCTCGCGCACGTGTACGCGGACGGCATGGCCGCGCAGCTGCCTCCCGCCGCCCGGCAGATCTGGACCGAGCTGCGCACCGAGATGATCGTCGGTCAGTTCCTCGACGTGCTGGCCGCGGCGGAGGCCTTGATGGACGTGCGGACGGCACGCTGGATCGCGGTCTGCAAGTCCGGGCACTACACCATCCACCGCCCACTCACCCTGGGTGCCGCCGTCGCCGGCCGCACCGACCTGAACGGGGTCTTCCAGCGGTACGGCGCCCTGGTGGGTGAGGCCTTCCAGCTCAGGGACGACCTCATCGACGTCACCGGCGACAGCGGGATCACCGGTAAGCCGACGGGCCTGGACGCCGCGCGGCACAAGATGACGCTCCTGCTCGCGCTGGCCGCCGAGAAGGACGACCGGGTGCGGAAGCTGGTGGGGGCGCCCGCCCGGGAGCACGACGCCGCGGAGCGGCTGCACACCCTGCTCCGCGAGTGCGGAGTCGTCGACGACGTCGAACGGCTCATCCAGGAACTCGTCGACGACGCCTGCGCCGTGATCCGCGAGGCGCCGCTCGACCGGGAATGGCGCGAGGAACTGATCGAGATGGCCCATCGTGTCGCCTACCGCGACCACTGAACTGGGACGAATCCCTTGTTGCATACGCTGATCATCGGCATGGGCCGTTCCGGCATCGGCCTGCACTGGCCTGTGCTGCACCGGTTGAAATCCGATCCGCTGCACCGATCCCTGTTCTCGCCGGAACCCCCGCTGGGCTGGGACGTTCGCGGTGACGCGGCCGCCGTGCCGCCCGGCGTCAAAGTGATCCGCGTGCTGGAACACGCGCCCGACCTGATCGATCCGGCATGCACGGTCGTGCACGTCTGCACCCCGCCCCAGCAGCGGGTGGACACGGTTCGCCGGCTCGCGGAACTCGGCTTCCGACGGCTGCTCATCGAAAAGCCCCTCGCCGGTGACGCCGCCGCCGCGCAGACGATCGCCGAACTGCGCACGACGCTGGGCCTGGAGATCATCGTGGTCGCTCCCTGGCTGGACAGCGAACTCACCCGGCGGGCCCGTGACCTAATCGAGTCGGGCAGGCTCGGCGAACTGCGGACGATGTCGTTCGCCCAGCGCAAGCCGCGGTTCCAGCGGACCCTGCGGAGCACCGAGAACCTCACGGTCTTCGACGTCGAGCCGCCGCACTCCGTCGGAGTGGCCCTCTCGCTGGCCGGAGACGCGGAGGTGGCCGCCGCCTCCTGGAGCGACATGCGGGTGGATCAGTCAGTGGTCCCGACGATGGGCGCGGGGCGTCTGACGCTCCGCCACGCGGCGGCGCGCACCCGGATCTTCTCGAACCTCACCGCGCTCGTCCGGGAACGCCGGCTGACCCTCCAGTTCACCGGAGGCAGATTCGTCGGCCACTACCCCGCCAGCGAGAACGACCCGTTCGCCTGCACCGTGATCTCGACGCCGGCGGGAGTCGCCGAGAACCATTTCGTGGACGACTCGCTCACCGAGTTCATCCTGCGGGTGTATCGGCGGTTCGCCGAGAAGGACGAGACCGACCGCGACTTCGCGCTCAACCTGAGAGTGGTGCGGTTGCTCGACGACGCCAAGGCAATCTGCCGCGGATCGGGGCTCGGCGGACCTCCGAACGGACTGCCCACGTTAAAGGTGGTGCCGAGCAATGCGTGAAGCGCCCGCCGAGGGTATCCGGCTGAGCGGAATCGGAGACGAGGCCGGCTCGACGATCCTGGAACAGATCAGGGCGCTGGAGCTGGTCGGCTGGCGCACCATCGAACTGCGCACCGTCGACGGGATCCCCCTGGCCGACCTGTCCGACCGCCACTTCGATCGGGTGGCCGAGGCCCTGTCGGACGCGCGGATGTCGACGGTGTGCCTGGACTCCCGGATCGCCAACTGGGGGCGCCCCATCACGGGAGACCTGGAGGCCGACCTGACCGAGCTCAGGACGCTGGCCCGCAGGTGCGGGCAACTGGGCACCCGCTACGTGCGGATCATGTCCTACCCCAACGACGGCCTGGACGACGCCGACTGGCGTGACGAGGCGCTCAGGCGGCTGCGGATCCTGGCCGCGGAGGCCGAGCAGTCGGGAGTCGTGCTCCTGCACGAGAACTGCGCGGGCTGGGCCGGACGGGACGGCTCGCGCATGCTCCAGATGCTGGAGACGGTCGGCGGTCCGGCACTGCGGCTGCTCTTCGACATGGGAAACGGGGTGGAGTACGAGTACGACGGCTACGACCTGCTCCGGCAGATCGTCGACCACGTGGCACACGTGCACGTCAAGGATGCCCGGGGGCCGGCCTCGGCCGCCGTGTACACGCTTCCCGGGGATGGCGAGTGCCGCGTCGCCGACTGCCTCCGGCTGCTGGTCGCCCGGGGCTACTCCGGTGTCTGGAGCGTCGAACCCCATCTGCGCGTGCGGCCCCACGAGGGGCTGGCGGGCGCGGGGCACGAGAGGCTCGGCCCCTTCGTGACCTACGCGCGCCGTCTGGAGGAGCTCATCCGCGACGAGGTGACGCGGCCGGTGGGGGGCGCTCCGCGATGAGTCGTCTATCCGGCGCCGACCGGCTGCTGCTGCTCGATCTGCTCCGGCTTCCCACCGCGGGGCCCCTGGAGACGGGGAGCGACGTGGGCTGCGGGATCCGAGAGGCCCAGGTGCGGTACGCGAGGGCGGCGGCGGAGTTCGGCATGGAGGTCGCCCACCACGCGCCCGCGGACCCCGCCGTGCTGTCGCTGGAGGGCGTGCCGGCCGTGGTCCACGAGGCCGCCGGCGCCGACCCCGCCGCGTTCCTCGGCGCCCAGCCGAATCTCGTCCTGCGGCTGGGCCCCGAGCTGCCCACCGAGCGCACCGTGATGTTCAACGTGCACATCGACACGGTCTCCGGGGATCTTCCCGTACGCCTCGGCCGGGACCGCGTCGAAGGACGAGGAGCCATCGACGCCAAGGGGCCCGCTGTGGCGCTCCTGGCGGGGATCCGGAGCGCGTGCGCCCGCGAGCCGTCCGTGGGCCGGGACGTCGGCGTCCTGGTGCAGGCCGTCTCGGGCGAGGAGGGCGGGGCGATGGGAGTGTTCGGCACCAGGCCGCTCGTCGCGTCCGGCTACTTCGGCAGGCTCAACGTCTTCTGCGAACCGACCGGGATGAGGGTGCTGCCGCGCGCCACGGCGGCGATGACCGCCGGCATCTCGGTGGCCGGGTCCGACTCCGTCGACGACGAACCCGAGGCCGGGCACAACGCGACGGTGCTGCTCGGTTTCCTCGCGCAGCATCTCGCCGAGAGGCTGGGACGCGAGGCGGGCGACGGCGCGGTGTGCGTCGCCGGGCTGCACACGGGTCACCGGCACAACAGGGTGTACGGGTCCGGCAAGCTGTTGATCAACCTGTCCTACGGCTCGGCCGTGACCGCGCGCCGATGGGAGGACGCGGTGACCACAGAGCTTCGCCGGGGGCTCGTGGAGTTCTCCCGCAGGTTCGCCCACATCCCCCTGTTCGGCAGGACCGCGGCCGACGCCCCGGACATCACCGTGCTGCGCTGGGAGAAACGGGGACTGCCCGCCTTGCGCGGCACCGATCCCTGGGGTGAGGACTTCCTGTCACGGGAGGTCGGCCTCACCTCGTGGCCGCCGGAGAGGCCCGCGTTCACCTGCGACGCCATCTGGATGGCGGAGGTTCCCGGCGTGCACACCGTCGTCCTCGGCCCGGGGGAGCTGGGCAGGAACAACGCGCACGCCTCGGGGGAGTACGCCGGCTTCGAGGAGCTGGAACGGTTCGCGGAATGCGTCGAGCGCATACTCATTCGTTTTGCACGAAGCCGGAAGGAACGATGAACCGATGCGGAACGCCCGAGTCTCCTATGAGGCCCTGACAACCCTCGTCGCGCGCGTCTTCGAGCACCGCGGCGTCCCCGCCAAGCGGGCCGTGGTCGCCGCCCGGGCACTCTGCCATGGCGACCTCACCGGAGTCACGTCACACGGCCTGCGCAACCTGACACAGCTCTACCTCCCGCTTTTCGCCGAATCCCGGGTCGAGCCCGACGCGGACCTGGAGGTTCTCGCGGACCGCGGGGCCTCGGTGCTGGTGGACGCGAACCGGGCGCTCGGGCTGTGGGCGGCCGGCGAGGCGATGGACATCGCCGTGGAGCGCGCCCGCTCCCACGGCATCGGCATGGTCTCCATGCGCAACTGCACGCATTTCGGCCTCGCCGGTTTTCACTCGGCCCGTGCCGTGCGGCACGGCATGATCGGCATCGCGGCGTCCAACTGCGGCCGGCAGCGCATCGCGCGACCTCCCGGCGGGAGCGTCGCCATGCTGGGCACGAACCCGTACAGCATCGCGGCTCCCGCGCTGCCCAGCCACCCGTTCGTCCTGGACATGAGCACGACCGTGGTGCCCACGGGCAGGGTGCGGGCGGCCGCCCGCGCGGGCGGGAGGATCCCGGAGGGGTGGCTCGCGGACGACGACGGACACCCGGTGACCGACCCGGCGGCCTTCGACCGTGGTGAGGCCCATCTGCTGTGGCTGGGCGGCCGGCCGGAGGCCGGCGCCTACAAGGGGTTCGGGCTCGGGTTGATGGTCGAGGTCCTCGCGGCGCTGCTGGCGGGGGCGGGGCTGGGCCCCTCGGCCGAGGCGCTGCTCGGCGACGGCGGGCCGAGCGGCCGCGACGACGACATCGGAGTGATCACCATCGCCATCGCCCCGGACGTCCTGCGCGAACCCGGCGAGTTCCGGGCGGGCGCCGAGCACTTGTTCGGCAGTCTGGTGCGGTGCCCGCCCGTGGACGACGGCTCACCCGTCCGCTATCCGGGCTGGCTGGAAGCCGAGACGGCGCGGGAGAACCTCCGCCTCGGGGTTCCGCTGCCCGGCTGGCTTCTCGACGAGCTCGCCCGGGTCGCCGGGGAGGCGGGAGCGACGGTCCCGGCGCCGATGGGGGAGGACGCGTGAGGGAGCTGCGCATCGGCGTCATCGGACTGGGTGTGATCTCGCGGTTCTACCTGGCGGCCCTGCCCGGCCGTGCGGACATGCGGCTGACGGCGGTGTGCGATCTCCGCGAGGAGGCGATGACGGGCTTCGGTCCCGAGGTGGAGCGGTATCTGGATCACCGGACGATGCTCGGCCGCGGTGTTGTCGACGCGGTCGTCGTCAACGTGCCGAACGACCTCCACGCGCCGATCTGCCGTGCCGCCCTGGAGGCAGGAGTGGCGGTGTGTGTCGAGAAGCCCATCGCGACCGATCACGAGGACGCGCTGGAACTGCAGCGCCTCTCCGCGAAGACCGGCGTTCCGCTCTTCACGGCCTTCCACCGCAGGTACAACAGCAACGTGCTGGCACTGCTCCCGGACGACGCGGGCGCTCCCGCCGTCGAGTCGGTGACCGTGCGGTACTACGAGCGGATCGAGGAGCACGTCGGCGACGACGGCTGGTACCTGGACCCCGGCCGATGCGGAGGCGGGTGCCTGGCGGACAACGGCCCGAACGCCGTGGACCTCGTCAGGCTGTTCCTCGGCGACGTCGGCGTCACCCGGTCGGACGTCTCCTACGACGAGAGCGGTGTCGACAGGCAGGCGACGGTCGAACTGCGCGCGCCGTCGGGGGCGACGGCGGCCGTGCTGCTCGACTGGTCCTACGAGCATGGAGAGCTCAAGGACGTGACCGTCGGGTACGCCGACGGCAGCGAGCGCCGCGCGGACATGCTGGCCGGATACTCGGTCTTCAAGAGCTCGCTCTTCCACGAGTACGCCGGTGTCCTCGAAGACTTCGCGAGGGCCGCCCGCGGCCCCGGAGGCGCAGACCCGCACGGCGTGGCCGCGCTCGAACTCGTCCTGACAGCCTACGAACTCGCATCGGAACACTCCTGAGGAGCCTTCCTTGTACGACGAATCCGGCGCAAAGCGCTCCGTGCACAGCGAGCTCGTGAAGGTCCTCAAGCATCGCAGGGACGACCGGGGCATGGTGCTCGAGCCGTTCGAGAGCAGGTGCGTACGTCGTGGCGAGATCCACGAGCTGGTGACGACGGACGAGGCGGCGGGCATGGGCGATCGCGTCGACCGGGTGGGCTTCCTCGGCTTCACCGAGATCACCTCCGCGGGGGTGCTCGACGTCGGGGACGCCGTCGTGGTCGACGGCCGTCCCATCGGTCGTCTGCTGGGATTCGACGCCTGCCACTTCCCCAACCACTACAACCTGCTGATCTCGACCCCCCGCCTTCTCACGGGGCCCGGTCTGGGTCTGAGCCCGGGTTCGGTCATCGTCTTCTCCGCCTCCGCCGGGGGGACGGCCCATGGCTGACGAATCCGGAGTCCTGGATCAGATCACGGGGCCGTGCGACCTGAAGCGGCTGTCGCCCGGAGAGCTCACGCGGCTGGCCGGCGAGATACGGGCGGAACTGGTGGCCGCGGTCGCACGGTACGGCGGTCACCTCGGCTCCAACCTGGGCGTCGTCGAGTTGACCATCGCCCTGCACAGGGTCTTCGACTCGCCCCGGGACCGGCTGCTGTTCGACACCGGCCATCAGGCCTACGTGCACAAGATGCTGACCGGACGGCGGGACCTGCGGCGGCTGCGGAGCAGGGGTGGCCTGTCCGGCTACCCGTGCCGCGCCGAGTCCGAGCACGACGTGCTCGAGAACTCCCACGCGTCCACCGCGCTGAGCTACGCGGACGGGCTGGCCAAGGCGTACCGGCTGAGCGGCGAGGACCGCCGCGTGGTGGCGGTGGTGGGCGACGGGGCGCTCACCGGGGGCATGGCCTGGGAGGCGCTCAACAACATCGGCGGCGCCGGGGACCGGCCCGTGATCATCGTGGTGAACGACAACGGCCGGTCCTACTCGCCCACCGCCGGCGGGCTCGCCGATCATCTGGCCCGTCTCCGCGAGGGCGCCCCCGGCCGGTCCGGCGGCAGGGCTCCCCGGCCGGTGTTCGAGGAACTGGGCGTGGAGTACCTCGGCCCGGTCGACGGGCACGACGAGGCGATGGTAGAGGCGGCGCTGCGCCGGGCCCGCGCGCTCGGCAGGCCGGTCCTCGTCCACTGCGTGACGACCAAGGGGTACGGATACCCTCCGGCCGAAGACGACCCGGTGGAGCGGTTCCACGCGCCGGGACGGTTCGATCCCGCGACCGGCCGGAAGACGCGCGCCTCCGGACGGTCGTGGACCGAGGCGTTCTCGGCGGAACTGGTGGAGATCGGGGCGGAGGACCCGCACATCGTCGCGATCACCGCGGCGATGCTGCATCCGACCGGGCTGGCCGCCTTCCAGGCCGCCTTCCCGGAGCGGACCTACGACGTCGGCATCGCCGAGCAGCACGCCGTCGCCTCGGCGGCGGGACTGGCGCTCGGCGGGGCCCACCCGGTGGTGGCGGTCTACTCGACCTTCCTCAACCGCGCGTTCGACCAGGTTCTGATGGATGTGGCCCTGCACCGGCTCGGGGTGACCTTCGTCCTGGACAGGGCCGGAATCACCGGAGACGACGGGCCGAGCCACAACGGCATGTGGGATCTGTCCATCCTGCAGGTGGTCCCTGGCCTCCGGGTGGCCGCACCGCGCGACGCCGCCCGCCTGCGCGGGTTGCTGCGGGAGGCGGTCGCCGTCGACGACGCGCCGACCGTCGTCCGTTTCCCGAAGGGGGAACTTCCGCCCGAGACGGACCCGGTGGCCGCCGTGGGCGCGGTGGACGTCCTGGCCCGTGACGGCACCGAGGACGTCCTCATCGTGGCGGTCGGGCCGTTCGCCGGGCTCTGCCTCGAAGTCGCCGAGCGCCTCGGCGCCCAAGGCGTCGGCGTCACCGTCGTGGACCCCCGATGGGTGCAGCCGATCGACCCGGCCGTCACCGAACTGGCCGGCCGGCACCGGCTCGTCGCGGTGGTCGAGGACAACGGCCGGGTGGGCGGCGTGGGCGACGCCGTGGCCCGCCTGGCGCGTGACGCGGGCCTGCCGGCCGACGTCCATACCTTCGGCATCCCGCAGCGTTTTCTCGAACACGCCCCGCGAACCGAGTTGCTCGCCGAGATCGGTCTTCGAGCGGACGACCTGGCCGGCGTCCTCGGCGCCCGGCTCGCCGGTCCGCGATCGAAGGAGCGGGAGACCACGACTCCGATCCTGGAAGGTGTGAGATGAGGGACGATCACGCCGGCGGTATCCCGCCCGGGCCGGTGACGCTGGGGATCCCCGCCGTGCGGAACCGGCCGATCGCCAAGCGGCGGGTGTCGCGTCAGATCATGGTCGGGCCGGTCCCCGTCGGCGGGGACGCGCCGGTCTCGGTGCAGTCCATGACCACCACGCTGACCGCCGACGTCAACGCCACACTCCAGCAGATCGCCGAGCTCACCGCGGCCGGCTGCCAGATCGTCCGCGTCGCGGTGCCGTCCCAGGACGACGCCGACGCGCTGCCGGCGATCGCCAGGAAGTCGCAGATCCCGGTCATCGCCGACATCCACTTCCAGCCGAAGTACGTCTTCGCCGCCATCGAGGCCGGCTGCGCGGCGGTGCGGGTCAACCCGGGCAACATCAAGAAGTTCGACGACAAGGTCGGCGAGATCGCCCGCGCCGCCTCCGACGCCGGCGTGCCGATCAGGATCGGCGTCAACGCCGGGTCCCTCGACCCGCGCCTGCTGGCGAAGTACGGCAAGGCCACCCCCGAGGCGCTGGTGGAGTCGGCGCTGTGGGAGTGCTCGCTGTTCGAGGAGCACGGCTTCCGCGACATCAAGATCTCCGTCAAGCACAACGACCCCGTCGTGATGATCCAGGCCTACCGGCTGCTGGCCGAGCAGTGCGACTACCCGCTGCACCTGGGCGTGACCGAGGCGGGGCCGGCCTTCCAGGGCACGGTCAAGTCGGCGGTGGCGTTCGGCGCGCTGCTGGCCGAGGGCATCGGCGACACCATCCGGGTGTCGCTGTCGGCGCCTCCGGTGGAGGAGGTCAAGGTCGGCGCCCAGATCCTGGAGTCGCTGGGCCTGCGTGAGCGCGGCCTGGAGATCGTCTCCTGTCCGTCCTGCGGACGCGCCCAGGTCGACGTCTACACCCTCGCCGAACAGGTCCAGGCCGGGCTGACCGGGCTCAAGGTGCCGCTGCGCGTGGCCGTGATGGGCTGCGTGGTCAACGGACCCGGCGAGGCCCGCGAGGCCGACCTCGGCGTCGCCTCGGGCAACGGCAAGGGCCAGATCTTCGTCAGGGGCGAGGTCATCAAGACCGTGCCCGAGTCGCAGATCGTCGAGACCCTGATCGAGGAGGCCCTGCGCCTGGCCGAGGAGATGGGC
>NZ_VANP01000026.1:0-38201 GCF_005864065.1 Microbispora triticiradicis
CGAACCCGGAAGTTAAGCCTACCAGCGCCGATGGTACTGCACCGGGGACGGTGTGGGAGAGTAGGACGCCGCCGGACAATTTTTTGAGGGGGGTCATCCCGTATGGGATGACCCCCCTTTTTTTGTGCCCGGAACCCCGCCCCCGGCGACGGGTGTGAGGTGAAGGGCGATGACGACGTCCCGTACGCTGAGGGTCGTGGAATATCGAGCCGTCGAGCAAGCGATCATGGCGCGGGGGGTGGAGTGGGATTTCGATCCCTCTCTCGATCGGATCGCCGCGCTGATGGAGATCCTCGGCGATCCCCAGAAGTCGTACAAGGTCGTTCACATCGCGGGGACCAACGGCAAGACGAGCACCGCGCGCATGACCGAGGCCCTGCTGCGCGAGCGCAACCTCCGGGTCGGCCGCTACACGAGCCCGCACCTGCAGTCGATGCGCGAGCGCATCTCCGTGGACGGTGAGCCCCTCTCGGAGGAGCGGTTCACCGAGGTGTACGAGGACATCGCGCCCTACCTGGAGCTGATCGACGCCAGGGTGGGGAAGCTCAGCTTCTTCGAGGTGCTGACGGCGATGGCGTTCGCCGCGTTCGCCGACGCCCCCGTGGACGTCGCGGTCGTCGAGACCGGCATGGGCGGGACCTTCGACGCGACCAACGTCGCCGACGGCACGGTCGCGGTGATCACCCCCGTGGCTCTCGACCACACCGAATATCTCGGCCCCGACATCGCCACGATCGCCGGCGAGAAGGCGGGGATCATCAAGCCCAAGGCGACCGTGGTGCTGGCGCAGCAGGCGCTGCCCGCTGCCGAGGTGCTGATGCGGAGGGCCGCCGAGGTCGGCGCGGTCGTCGCCCGGGAAGGGCTGGAGTTCGGGGTGCTGCACCGCGAACTGGCGATGGGCGGCCAGCTGCTCCAGCTCAGGGGCCTCAAGGGTGTGTACGAGGACGTCTTCCTGCCGTTGTACGGCGCGCACCAGGCCGGCAACGCCGCCGGCGCCCTGGCCGCGGTGGAGGCGCTGACGGCCGGGGACGACCCGCTGGGCGACGAGGTCGTACGGCAGGGTTTCGCCCAGGTGAGCAGCCCGGGAAGGCTGGAGGTCGTCCGGCGCGGGCCCACCGTCCTGGTCGACGCGGCGCACAACCCCGCGGGCATGGAGGCGACGGTCGAGGCGCTGACCGAGGCGTTCGGCTTCACCCGGCTCGTGGCCGTGGTGGCGGTGATGGCCGACAAGGACGTGGAGACGATCCTGGACCTGCTCGAACCGGTGGCCGAGGAGATCGTGGTCACCCGCAACTCCTCCCCGCGCTCCCTGAGCCCCGACGACCTGGCGGTCCGCGCGCAGGCCGTCTTCGGCCCGGACCGCGTCCACATCGAGGACCGGCTGGACGACGCGATCGACACGGGCATCGGACTGGCCGACCAGGGGGACGAACTGGGCTCCGGGGTCCTGATCACCGGGTCGGTGGTCACGGCCGGCGACGCCCGGGTCCTGCTGAAGGCCGCCAGGTGAGGGCGGTGAGCGGCGGCATGTTCGAGGTGACTCCCGGCATGCGGCGGCTCTGCGCGAGCGTTCTCGGCATGCAGGCGATCGTCGTGGCGCTGGTGACTCCCGTCGCGATCACCATCAACCACGTGTCCCCGCCGGTCGCGGTGACCGTCGGGCTCGGCCTGGCCGTCCTGTGCGTGCTGATCGCCGGTCAGTTGAAGCGGTCGTACGCCTACATCGCGGGCAGTGTGCTGCAGATCCTGACAATCGCCACAGGATTCCTGGTCCCGGCCATGTTCTTCCTCGGGGTGATCTTCGCCGCCCTGTGGATAACCGCCATCTTCGTCGCTCGCCGTGTCGAAGGGACGACGAAGCGCTAAAGTCGGCTTCCATGGCCGTCCCTCCCGTACCGCAGGCACGGGCCGCCGTGCAGGTCCGTGCCGTGCGCGTCCCCATGCTGGTCGACGTCGTCATCGGGCTGCTCACCGTGGTCGCCCTTCCTCTCGCGGTCGTCGCGATCCCGAACACGATCTCCGTCGTGGCGGCGCTCCTGCCGCCGGGGGTCTCGCAGGTCGAGATGATCCGCGCGCACGGTCTCGCGCTGCCCGCCATGCTGGTGACCGTGCCCATCGCCGCGGCGGCGGTGCGCAGGTTCCGCGCGGCGCCGATTCTCGTCGCGGGGCTGACCCTGCTCGCGCTCGCGGACGCCGCGGGCGGATACACCGAGACGGTCACGCTCGTCGGCGTGCTGCGCGTGCTCCACGGAATCGGCGCGGGCATGCTCGTCCCGGCCACGCTCGCCGCGGTGGCCGAGCGTCCCCGTCACCGGGTGCTGCTGCCGATCTGGGCCGGGGCGCTCTCCGTGTCGCTGCTGTCGGCGCAGGCACTGGCGCTGTGGGCGATCCGGGACGTGTCGTCCTGGCGGGTCACCCTCCAGCCGTACCCGCTGCTCACCGGGGTCGCGCTGGCCCTCGCCGCGGTGTACCTCGTCCTGTGGATGGTCACCGGCGGCGCCGGCGCGGCCGAGGCGGAGGGCGAGCGGCAGGTGCTGCCCCTGAGGCGGCCCACCTCCGCCGAACGCGGCAGGCTCGCGCTGGCCGCCGTGCCCGCCGCGGCGATCGCGGCGCTGGGCGTGGGCGTCACCTTCGACTGGCCGCCCCTGCTGGTGGTCGCCGCGGCGGCGCTCGCGACGGTGGCGATGCTGGCCCTCGCGGCGTTCGGCGCCATCGAGGGACAGGGCGGCCGGACCCTCGCGCTCGTCAACGTGGCCGTCGGGCTGGTCGTGCTGCCGACCGCCGCGCAGATGACCTACATCGAGCTCGGCGGCCCGCTGGGCGGTCCCGGGCTGCTGGGTCTGTGGGTGCCGTTCCTGGTGGCCGGGCTGGCCGCGCTCGCGGCGGCCGTCCTGGCGGGGAGGGCGCCGGAGACGTCCGCCACGCGGATGACCGCTGTCGGTCTCGCCGCCGTGGTCGGCGGGATGTGCGCCGTCAGGCTTCTCGTTCCGGCACCCTCTGGCACGCCGCTGGTGGTGCCGTTCGTCCTGCTGGCCGCCGGGGCGGCGGTGGCGCTGGTCGGCGCGTTCCGGCTGGCGGGCCTCGGCTCCGCGCTGCTGGGCCTGTCGCTGTGCTTCCCCGCCGTGCTCGCCGGTTTCCTGCTCGGCACCGGCATCCAGGTCAACCGGCTGCGCGAGGCCGCCGGGTCCGCGCCGGCCGGCCGGGACGGGGGGAACGCGCTCGTGAAGGGGTTCGTCGACGCGCTGCACATGTGGGCGCTGGTCGGCGGCTTCGTCGTGGTCGGGGTGATCGTGCTCTCGTCGGTCCTGGCGCGGCGGAGCGCCGCCGCCGCGTCCGCCGGTCAGGTGGTGATCCCCCTGCCGACGCCCTCGCCCGAGGGCGACGACCCCGGACCGCAGGAGCCGGACACCGTGCGCTGACCACGCCGGGTGAGCGGAGTGGCGCACCTGGACCGGTAAGCTGCCGTTGCGTTGGAGCTCCCGGGCGTGCCCGAGAACCGGCGGGTCGGACGCCACGTGAGCGTCACCCACGACGACAATAGGAGAGAAGACCGTGTCCGAGCGTACGCTTGTCCTGATCAAGCCCGACGGGGTCCGTCGCGGGCTCGTCGGGGACGTCATCGGCCGCATCGAGCGCAAGGGCCTCAAGATCGTGGCGATGGACCTGCGCACGCTCGACGCCGAGACGGCCAAGGCCCACTACGCCGAGCACTCCGAGCGCCCGTTCTTCGGCGAGCTGGTGGAGTTCATCACCGGCGGCCCGCTCGTCGCGATGGTGCTGGAGGGCCCGCGGGCCGTCGAGGCGTTCCGCGCGCTGGCCGGGCTCACCGACCCCGTGAAGTCCGCGCCCGGCACCATCCGCGGCGACCACGCGCTGGAGATCGGCGAGAACGTCGTCCACGGCTCCGATTCGCCGGAGTCCGCGGCCCGGGAAACCAAGATTTTCTTTCCCGACCGTTTCTAGTCCTTGCCCCACGAGAGGCCCCGGTTTAAACCGGGGCCTCTCGTGTTTTCCCGGGTGGTGATCGAGCTTAGACCGGAGCAGGCCGGTTTTTCCGGGGGCTTGGGAGCTCGATGTGCCCAGTGATGAGCACGTGCGGTTACGATTCGAATGCGATGCGTCATCCCGCACTCCCGCTGAACCCGGTAACCGCTCACCACCTGAAGGAAGGCTTCCTTCCGCATGGGCAGCAAGCTGACATTCCTGGGCCGTGACATGGCTGTCGACCTTGGCACGGCGAACACTCTCGTCTACGTCCGAGGGCGCGGCATCGTCCTGAACGAGCCGTCCGTCGTCGCCATCAACGTCACGACCGGCAAGATCGTGGCAGTTGGGATCGAAGCGAAGCGGATGATCGGGCGGACGCCCGGAAACATCGTCGCGATCCGGCCCCTGAGGGACGGGGTCATCGCCGATTTCGATGTGACCGAGCGGATGCTGCGGTACTTCATCCAGAAAATCCACAAACGCCGGCACTTCGTGCGCCCGCGCATCATCGTGGCCGTACCCAGTGGCATCACCGCGGTCGAGCAGCGCGCGGTGAAGGAAGCGGGCTACCAGGCCGGCGCCCGCCGTGTGTACATCATCGAGGAGCCGATGGCGGCGGCGATCGGGGCCGGTCTGCCGGTGCACGAGCCGACCGGGAACATGGTCGTCGACATCGGCGGCGGCACCACCGAGGTGGCCATCATCTCGATGGGCGGCATCGTGACCAGCCAGTCGATCCGCGTCGGCGGCGACGAGCTCGACCAGGCGGTCATCTCCTTCGCCAAGAAGGAGTACTCCCTGATGCTGGGGGAGCGCACGGCGGAGGAGGTCAAGATCGCGGTGGGCTCCGCCTGCGCCACGGGTGAGGACTTCCACGCCGAGGTGCGGGGCCGTGACCTGGTCACCGGCCTGCCGAAGACCGTCGTCATCAGCGCCGAGGAGATCCGCCGGGCGATCTCCGAGCCGGTCAACGCGATCGTGGACGCGGTGAAGTCCACGCTCGACAAGTGCCCGCCCGAGCTGTCGGGCGATCTCATGGACCGGGGGATCGCCGTGGCCGGTGGCGGCGCCCTGCTGCGCGGCATGATCGACCGGCTGCGCGAGGAGACCGGGATGCCGGTCCACCTCGCCGAGAACGCGCTCGACTCCGTCGCGCTGGGCTCCGGGAAGTGCGTGGAGGACTTTGAAGCCCTCCAGCAGGTGCTCGTGCCGGAGCCCCGCAGCTAAGGAGCGGTCATGAGAGACACCCGCCGCGCCCGGCTCACGCTCGGCCTCCTTCTCGCCGTCGCGCTGATCCTGATCACCGTGGACAACCGGGCCGGGAGCGACCGCGTCCTCGGCCCGGTGCGCGGCTTCGCGGGGGCGGTGTTCGGGAAGGTCGAGCGCGTCGGCGCCGCCGTGACCGGGCCCATCACCGGCTTCGTCGGCATGCTGCGCGACGCGCCGTCCGCCCGCCGCGTGATCGGCGACCTGCGCAAGGAGAACGCGCGGCTGCGGGACGAGGTCTCCGCGCAGCGGCTCGACCGGGCCCGGTCCGACAAGCTGGACCGCATGCTCGGGCTGGCGGGTCTCGGTCGCTACCGGATCGTGCCGGCCCAGGTCGTCGCGCGGCGTACCGTGGCCGGGTTCGAGGACACGGTCGAGATCGACGTGGGGGCGGCCGACGGGATCCGAGCCGACATGACCGTGCTGAGCGACCAGGGGCTGGTCGGCAGGGTCATCCAGGCCGGCCCGGCCAGCTCGACGGTCGCGCTGCTGACCGATCCCGCCCTGTCGGCGGGGGCCCGGCTGGAGGGCGGCAACGAACTCGGTGTCGTGAACGGGCTGGGCGAGGCGGGCGGCGGCGGCAACCTGATCAAGTTCCGGCTGCTCGACTCCACCGTGCCGATCGGAGTGGGACGGCGGATCGTGTCGTTCGGCTCCCAGCGGAGCCTGCCGTACGTGCCCGGCGTGCCGATCGGGGTCGTCGAGCGGATCGACAACACCCCGGGCGAGGTCACCAGGACCGCCTACGCGCGGCCCTTCACCGACTTCTCCGCGCTGGACGTCGTCGGGGTCGTGGTCGCGGCGCCGAAGAGGGACCCCCGCGACTCCGTGCTTCCGCCGGTGCCGCCGCCGCCGAAGCCGCGCGACGAACGGCGGCCCGGCGAGCACAGGACCGGTCAGAGGTCGCTGGAGGAGGGGTTCGGGCTCCGGCGGCCGGCGCCACCGCGTGACGAGCGTGCCCGCGAGGATATGGCGGCCGGCGAGGGCCGCGGCGGGAGGAACTGAACGATGCTCCGCAACGTCACCCCTGCGCTGCTGCTCTTCGCCGTCCTGGTGCTGCAGGTCGTCCTGGTGAACCGGCTGCTGTTCACGTGGGCGCCGGACCTGGTGCTCCTGACGGTCGCCGTGCTCGCGACCAGGCGCGGGCCCCTGCCGGGCGCGGTGATCGGCTTCTGCGGCGGGCTCGCCTACGACCTGCTGCCGCCCGCCAACCACACGCTGGGCCAGTACGCGCTGGTCCTGTGCTTCCTGGGCTACGCGGCCGGTCGTGCGGGCGACCGCCTGCCGCTGCTCGTGATGGCGGGCTGCGGCGTGCTCGCGCCCGGCATGGTGGCCGGTCTGGGCGCGCTGCTCGGCGCGCCGGGGGTCACCTGGGGCGTGCTGGCGACGGCGTGGCCCCGGGCGGCCGTCTGCAATCTCGTGGCCGCTCCACTGGTGCTGTGGGCGGTCAACGCCCTGTACGGCGGCCACCGCAGACGCGCGGGTCGTACGGAGCTCGTTCCGGGTTATAGACGGGGGGCGGCATGACACGGTTGCGCGGGCGGCTGATCGTCCTGCAGGTGATGGTCATCGCCATGATCGTCGTGCTCGTCGTCCGGCTGTGGCAGGTCCAGGTGGTGCAGGGATCGCGGTTCGTCACGGTCGCGACGGAGACGCGCACCCGCGAGGTGCGGGTGCCCGCCCTGCGGGGGGCGATCCTCGACTCCTCGGGCCGTCCGCTGGTGCGCAACCGCACGACGCTGGTGGTCTCGGTGGACCGTGGCCGGCTGGAGCGTATGCCGGACGGCGGCGACGCGGTGCTGAGGCGGCTGTCCGGCGTGCTGAAGGTGCCGCTGCCGAAGCTGAAGATGGAGATCCGGGCGTGCGGTCCAGGCGTCAGCCGCCCGTGCTGGCCCGGCTCGCCGTACACGCCGATCCCGGTGGCGACGAACGTCAACCCCCGGGCGGCGCTGCAGATCCTGGAGCGCCAGGAGGACTTCCCCGGCGTGACCGCCGACATCCAGGCGATGCGCGACTACCCGAACGGCAGGGACGCCGCCCAGCTTCTCGGCTACCTGCAGCCGGTGACGCAGAGCGAGCTGGAGAAACGCGAGGGCCTCAAGGCCAACTACTCGGGCGTCGACCTCACCGGCCGCGACGGGCTGGAGCGGACCTACGACGCCGCGCTGCGCGGCACGGCGGGCCTGCGCGCCGTCCAGGTCGACCGGATGGGCAAGGTCATCACGGTCGACCAGCAGTCCGATCCGGTGCCCGGCGACGTCCTGGTGACCAGCATCGACGCCAAGGTGCAGCGGATCGTGGAGAAGTCGCTCGACCAGGCCATGCAGGAGATCCCGAACTCCGACGGCGCGGCGGGCGTGGTGCTCGACGTGAAGACCGGCCGGGTGATCGCGATGGCGAGCCGGCCCAACTACGACCCCAGGGTCTGGACGGGCGGCATCACCGAGAAGGACTACCGGCGCCTCCTGTCCGACAAGTCGGGCAAGCCGCTGGTGTCGCGGGCGATCGCGGGCGAGTACGCCCCCGGTTCGACGTTCAAGATCAGCTCGGCCTCCGCCATGATCGCCGATGGGGAGCCGCTGCACGGCACCTACCAGTGCCCCGGCGCCTACACCGTCGAGGGCCGGTCGTACCCGAACGCGGGCGGCATGAGCCTCGGCGCGATCTCGCTGCACGAGGCGCTGGTGAAGTCGTGCGACACCGTCTTCTACAAGTCCGGATACGAGGAGTGGCTGCGCGACGGCGGCAAGACGCCCAAGTCCAAGGTCAAGGAGCCGATGCCGAACATGGCCAAGGCGTACGGCTTCGGCCGCCGCACCGGCATCGACCTGCCCGGCGAGTCGCCCGGCCGCATCCCCACCCGCGCGTGGAAGCGTGACCTCTACAACTCCACCAGGGCCGAGATGTGCAGGCGGGCCAAGATCGGCTACCCGGAGATGAAGAACGAGAGCCGCGCCGCCTTCGCCAAGCGGCTGGCCAACGAGAACTGCCTGGAGGGCATGATCTTCCACGCGTACGAGGCGGTGAACCTGTCCATCGGCCAGGGCGACGTCCTCGTCACGCCGCTCCAGCTCGCCCGGGCGTACGCCGCGCTCGTCGGGGACGGCAACGTCCGCAGCCCCCGGCTGGGCTGGGCGCTCATGCGGCCCGACGGCACGCTGCACAAGGAGATCCCGGTGCCGGTGGAGTATCACCTGCCGGTCAGCGACGAGACCCGCACCTACATCCGCAAGGCGCTCAGCGAGGTGCCGTCGGACGGCACGGCGGCCGGCGCGTTCCGCGGGTTCCCGCTGAACATCGTGAAGATCGGCGGCAAGACCGGCACGGCGGAGGTCTACGGCAAGGAGGACACCTCGTGGTTCGCCTCCTTCGCGCCCGCCGACAACCCGCGGCTGGTCACGGTGGTCATGGTGGCGCAGGGCGGTTTCGGCGCCTCGACCGCCGCGCCCGCCGTACGGCGGATCTGGGAGGGCATCTTCGGCCTCGGCAAGGGGGACAACGGCAAGCCGGTGCAGCCGGCGCTCCCCGACGGCAAACCGGTCACGCGGCTGCCGGCCATCAGCCGCGACGGGACCCAGTGAGGCGCCTGCCATGACCGAGGCCATGAGAGTGGGACGCGGGTCGCTGGCGCGGCGGGCGATCGGCCGCGGCGCGGTCGTCTGGCGGATGGACTGGCTCCTCCTCGGCGCGGTCCTCGCGCTCAGCGTCGTGGGCACGCTGCTGGTGTGGTCGTCGACCAGGACCTGGTCGTCCATCGAGCCGACCGCGATGGCAAAGAAGCACGTGATCAACCTGCTCATCGGACTGGCCCTCTACAGCGCCGTCGCCGTGAGCGACTACCGGTGGCTCCGCACGTACGCGCCGGTCCTGTACGCCGTGGCGCTCCTGGGGCTGGTGCTCGTGCTGACCCCGATGGGCTCCACGATCAACGGGCACCACTCCTGGATCATGGTCGGCGGCGGCTTCGCCGTACAGCCGGACGAGCTGGCCAAGCCGGTGCTCGTGCTGATGCTCGCGCGGCTGCTCGCGCGGCCGTCCGAACGGGACAAGGACCGGCCGCGGGCCCTGAACGTCGCGCTCTGCATCGCGCTGACCGGCGTGGCAGCGGGACTGATCATGCTCGAACCCGACCTCGGCACGACGATGGTGCTCGCGACGATCACCGGTGCGATCATCGTGCTCTCCGGGGTGCGCAAGCGCTGGGTGGTCGCCGGGATCCTGCTCGCGGCGGCCGCCGGGGCGGCGGTGTGGTCGCTGGGGCTGCTCAAGCCGTACCAGGTGGCGCGGTTCACCGCGCTGCTCGACCCGTCGACCGACCCTCGCGGCGTGGGCTACAACAGCAGGCAGGCCCTGGTGGCGATCGGGTCGGGCGAGTTGTTCGGCAAGGGGCTGTTCCACGGCGGGCAGACCACCGGCCGCTTCGTGCCCGAGCAGCACACCGACTTCATCTTCACCGTCGCGGGGGAGGAACTCGGCTTCGTCGGGTCCGTCGCCGTGGTGGCGCTGCTCGGTGTGATCCTGCTGCGCGGCGCCCGGATCGCCCGGATGTGCAACGACCGGTTCAGCGCGCTCGTCGCGGGCGGGATCGTCGCGTGGCTCGCCTTCCAGACTCTCGTCAACGTCGGCATGACCATCGGCATCATGCCGATCACCGGCGTGCCGCTGCCGTTCGTGTCCTACGGCGGCACCGCGACGTTCGCGAACATGACGGCGGTGGCCGTCCTCCAGGCGATCCACCTCAGGTCGCGGCCCTTCTCCTCGTGATGCCTCCCGATGCCTACCGATGCCTCCTGATGTCTCCTGATGTCGTCGTGACACTCCCATGAGAGCGGTTCGCAGGGTGGCGGATCCCCGCTCTCACTGGCGGCCGCACGGCGCGGCGAACAGTATGGGAACGGAACAGGTTCGGGGGCTGAACGAACCATTACGGAGGAACGGTGACTCCGGACGACGAGGCGCGGGACCGCCAGCGTGCCCTTGAACTGCTGCGCAGGGCCTTTCCCGACTACCGGATCGTGTACGGCGGCGGCCGGTGGGCCGCCGCGGCGGCGGGCGACCCGCCGACGGTGTGGTTCGCCGAGACGCCGGCGAGCCTGTGCGGACAGCTCTTCACGGCGCAGTTGCGCAGCGGCGGGACCATCGCGCCCCTCCGGGTGGAGGAGAGCGACTCGCAGTGCGCGAGGTGACCGGTTCGTGACATCGACACCGTTAGCGTGCGGTTGTCACCACTGGGAGAGCCGATGACGACACCCTCACGCGGCGGGGACCGGTCCGCCATCCAGATCGCCGGCGGCATCCGCGAGCGCACCCTCGCCGCTCTAGGGGACCCGCCCACGACCGCGGTCTTCCACCAGATCGCCGAGGAGATCCATCTCTGCTGCCCGCGGCTGTCGCGCTTCAAGTGCGTGCGGCTGGCGTACGGGTGGACGGTCGAGGAGGCGATCGAGCGCTTCCACGCGATGTGCGACCGCGAGCAGATCAAGCGCAGGGGGCTGACCGAGCGGTCCTGGCGGGAGTGGGAGGCCGGGGCCCGGCCCGACCGCGACTACACCGACCTGCTGTGCCGGCTGTTCGAGACCGGGCCCGTGCAGCTCGGGTTCGCCCGCGACTACACGCCGGAGGAGCTGCGCCGCCCGGACGGTGGACGGCAGCGCGGGACGGCCCCGGACCTGGTCACCGCCGCCGCCCGCGAGGCCAGTGAGCACGCCGAGCGGGCCGAGACGAGCGAGGTCGGCGACAGCGCGCTGGAGCGGCTGCGCACACAGGTGATCTGGCTGTCGCGGCGGTACGTCTGGGAGTCGCCGCTGCCGCTGTTCGTCGAGATGCGGGCGCTGCAGGAGCAGGCCCGGCGGGCGCTGGAACGGCGTGTCCATCCCGCCCAGGCCGGTGAGCTGTACTTCCTGGCGGGCACGCTGTGCGGGCTCATGGCCAACGCCAGCATGGACATGGGCCGCCGGATGCCCGCCGACACCCTCGCCCGCGCCGCCTGGACGTACGGCAGGATCGCCGGGCACCAGTCGCTGATGGGATGGGCGCGCGGCATGCAGGCGTCGGTGGCGCTGTGGGACCGGCGCTACGAGGACGCGGCGGGCTACGCGGAGGCCGGCCTGACCCACCTGCCGAGGGGGCAGGGCGGCGCCCGCCTGCACATGCTGCGCGCCCGCGCCGGCGCCATGCTCGGCTGGACCCGCGAGGCCGAGGACGACCTGCTCAGGGCCGCCGACGCCCGCGAGCCGGGAGCGGGGGACGAACTGCACGACGGCTTCGCCGGCGAGTTCGCCTTCCGGCCCGCCAAGCACGCCTACTACTCGGCCGTCGCGTACCTCCACCTCGGCCGGCCGGACCGCGCGATCGACCAGGCCCGCGCGGCGCTCGACCTGTACGCGCGGGAGGACCGGCAGAACAGGTCGTACGGCTGTGAGGCGATGGCCGCGGCCCACCTCGCCGCCGCGCATCTGATGGAGGACGATCCCGCCGGGGCGGAGCGGGCCATGGCGCCGCTGTTCGACCTGCCGCCCGAGCGCCGGATCGACAGCCTGGCCGAGACCCTGCAGGCCGCCCGCCCGCGGGTGGGCGGCTCGCTCGCCGACCGGCTGGAGGCGTTCTGCGCGTCCGGCCTGCCCCAGTCGGCGGCCCGCGCGCTGCCGGAGGCACCTGTGCACGAAGGAGGCGTGGGATGACCGTCTCCACCGTCGCGGGCACCCCGCCCGCCCTCGCGGAGGCCTGCCGCATGGCGGGGCTCGACGCGTCCGGCGCCCGGCTGCTGCGCAGCTTCGCCAACGTCGTCTACCACCTGCCGGGCGAGGGGGTGGTCGTCCGCCTCGCCGAGTCGGGCGCCCCCGGCAAGTACGACCGCCTGGTCACCTCGCTCAAGGTCACGAGGTGGCTGCACGAGCAGGGTTTCCCGGTCACGCTGCCGCTCGACGTGCGCCAGCCCCTCGCGGTGGAGGGCTGCCTGGCGACCTTCTGGCTCTACGAGGACGGCGCGGGCGACGGCGACCCGGTCCCGCTCGGCCTCCTGCTGCGCCGCCTGCACTCCCTGCCGCCCGTGCCGTTCGAGCTGCCGACCTTCGACCCCTTCGGCCGCGTGCGGCGGGCCGTGCACGCCAGCCGCGTGCTCGACGACGAGGAACGGGAGTGGCTGCTCGGGCGGTGCGGGGCGCTGGAGGAGGCGTACTACGAGCGGGTCGAGTTCACGCTGCCGTACGGGCTGGTCCACGGCGACGCGCACCGGGGCAACCTGATCCGCACCCGGGACCGGCTGCTGCTGTGCGACTGGGACTCGGCCGGCGCCGGGCCGCGCGAGATCGACCTGGTGCCCACGCTGCAGGGCGCGCGGTTCGGCGTGTCCGACGCCCAGCGGGACGGCTTCGCCCGGGCCTACGGCTGCGACATCCGGGAGTGGCCGGGGTATCCGGTGCTGCGCGACATCCGGGAGCTCCAGACGCTGACGGCCGCCCTGCGCATCGGGCACCGGGACGCGGCCGCGCACGCGGAGCTGCGTCACCGCCTGGCCTCGCTGCGCGCTGGGGACGGCCGGCTGTGGCATCCCTTCTGAGCCCTCCTGGAGCCCCACGAGGGGTGGCAAGATCCGCAGGGGCCACTCCCGGAAGCCGATACCCTGGAGTCATGTCTGTCGAGTCGTTGTTTCCCCGCCTGGAGCCGCTGCTGCCGAAGGTGCAGAAGCCGATCCAGTACGTCGGGGGCGAGCTGAACTCGACGGTCAAGGACTGGGACGAGGCGACCGTCCGGTGGGCCCTCATGTACCCGGACGCCTACGAGGTCGGCCTGCCCAACCAGGGGGTGCAGATCCTCTACGAGATCCTCAACGAGCTGCCCGAGACGCTGGCCGAGCGCACCTACGCGGTGTGGCCCGACCTCGAGGCGCTCATGCGGTCCGAGGGCGTCCCGCAGTTCACCGTGGACGGCCACCGGCCGGTTCGCGCGTTCGACGTCCTCGGGGTGTCGTTCGCCACCGAGCTCGGCTACACGAACCTGCTCACCGCGCTCGACCTGGCGGGGATCCCGCTGGAGGCGGTGGACCGCACCGACGAGGATCCGATCGTGCTGGCGGGCGGCCACGCCGCCTTCAACCCGGAGCCCATCGCCGCCTTCCTCGACGCCGCCGTTCTCGGCGACGGCGAGCAGATCGCCATCGCGATCTCCGAGGTGCTGCGCGAGTGGAAGTCCGAGGGCGGCCCCGGCGGCCGTGACGAACTGCTGCTGCGCCTCGCCTCCACGGGCGGGGTGTACGTCCCGAAGTTCTATGACGTCGAGTACCACCCGGACGGCCGCATCATGCGGGTCGTCCCCAACCGCGACGGTGTGCCGTCGCGCGTCTTCAAGCACACGGTCATGGACCTCGACGAGTGGCCGTACCCGAAGAAACCGCTGGTCCCGCTGGCCGAGACCGTGCACGAGCGGTTCAGTGTCGAGATCTTCCGGGGCTGCACCCGGGGCTGCCGCTTCTGCCAGGCGGGGATGATCACCCGTCCGGTCCGGGAGCGGTCGATCACCACGGTCGGCGACATGGTCGAGGCGGGGATCAAGGAGTCCGGCTTCAACGAGGTCGGGCTGCTGTCGCTGTCCAGCGCGGACCACTCCGAGATCGCCGACATCACCAAGGGCCTCGCCGACCGTTACGACGGCAGCCAGATCGGGCTGTCCCTGCCCTCCACCCGGGTCGACGCGTTCAACATCGACCTGGCCAACGAGCTGTCCAGGAACGGCCGCCGGTCCGGGCTCACGTTCGCGCCGGAGGGCGGGTCCGAGCGGATGCGCAAGGTGATCAACAAGATGGTCACCGAGGAGGACCTGATCCGCACGGTCACCACCGCCTACTCCAACGGCTGGCGGCAGGTGAAGCTCTACTTCATGTGCGGGCTGCCGACGGAGGAGGACGTGGACGTCCTCGGCATCGCCGACCTGGCCAAAAAGGTCATCAGGGCGGGCCGGGAGGCGACCGGCTCGCGGGACGTCCGCTGCACGGTCTCCATCGGCGGGTTCGTGCCCAAGCCGCACACGCCGTTCCAGTGGGCCGCCCAGTGCGACCACGAGACGGTGGACCGCCGGCTGCGGGCGCTGCGCGAGGCCCTGCGCTCCGACAAGGAGTACGGCAGGGCCATCGGCTACCGCTACCACGACGGCAAGCCGTCGATCGTGGAGGGGCTGCTGTCGCGGGGCGACCGCCGCGTGGGCAAAGTCATCCGGGCCGTCTGGGAGGACGGCGGCCGGTTCGACGGCTGGAGCGAGCACTTCTCGTTCGAGCGGTGGATGGCCGCGGCCGAGCGGGCCCTGGCCGGCGAGCCGGTGAACGTGGACTGGTACACCATCCGCGAGCGGGACGAGCACGAGGTGCTCCCCTGGGACCACCTCGACGCCGGTCTCGACCGCGAGTGGCTGTGGCAGGACTGGCAGGACGCGCTGGGCGACGTGGAGGTCGAGGACTGCCGCTGGACGCCCTGCTACGACTGCGGCGTCTGCCCGACGATGGGGACGGAGATCCAGGTCGGCCCGACCGGCAGGAAGCTCCTGCCCCTCACGGTGATCTGACGCCCCGACAAGACGACTGACCGATACCGGATACCGGAAGGACGACGGAACTGGTGAAACCCGTTCCCGAGGGGCCCGCGCCCGAACCCACGGTGCAGCGCCTGCGCGTGCGCTACGCCAAGCGGGGGCGGCTGCGCTTCACCAGCCACCGCGACATCTCCCGCGCCGTCGAGAGGGCGGTGCGGCGAGCGGGGATCCCGGTGGCCTACAGCGCGGGCTTCAACCCGCACCCGAAGATCTCCTATGCCGGCGCCGCCCCCACCGGGGTGGCGAGCGAGGCCGAGTACCTGGAGATCGGAGTCCACCGGGCGTGCGATCCACGCCGGGTGCGCGACGACCTCGACGCCTCGCTGCCGCCGGGCCTGGACGTGCTCGACGTGGTCGAGGCGCGGGACAGCGGCCTGGCCGACCGGCTGGAGGGCTCGGTCTGGGAGTTGCGGCTCCCCGGGGCCGATCCGGGGGAGGCCGAGCGGGCGGTGAAGGAATTCCTCTCGGCCGGTCACGTCGAGGTGGAACGCCTGACCAAGAAGGGAATGCGGCGCTTCGACGCCCGCCAGGCGGTGCGTACGCTGACCCTTGTGGAGGGGCCGGAAAAGACGGCAGGTCAGGAGCCTGTTCAGCCGTGTGTCATACTTCGTATGGTTGTTCGGCACGAAACACCTGCCGTACGACCCGATGACGTGCTCATGGGTCTGCGTCTCGTGGCAGGCTTCGCGCCGCCGTCACCCGCTGCGGTGACCAGGCTGGCGCAGGGGCCGCTCGACGCGGTGACCGGTGAGCCCGCCGACCCGTTCGACCTCGACCGGGCAGGCGGAGAACGATAAGACTTGCCGCCGCGGCGCCGACAGGAGGCCCGGCGGACCGCGAGAGACGAGAGCCTCCGCGCGGCGCGGAGACGTGCCCGGGGGCTGACGGGAGAGCGCCCGCATGCTCGACAACGAGCCCACTGACGGGGCTGTGAGCCTTGACGGTGAAACGACAACAGAAGACCAGGGCCAGGCCGGAGGGAACGTGGTTTCCTCCGGTTCGGTCCGTGCGTCCACGCCGCGCCGCCGGTCGGCGAGCCGGCCCGCCGGGCCCCCGCCCGAGCCGGACGAACTGCCGCCTCCGGTGACCACGGTGGCCGCCGCCGCGGCGCCGAAGGCGGTGGAGCCTGAGCAGCCGGGCCAGGAGGCGCAGGAGGCGCCGGTCGTCGAGGAGCGGCCGAAGCGGGCCACCCGCCGCCGCACCAAGACCGCCGAACCGCCGGTTCCCGAGCCCGCGGTGGCGGAGGCGCCGGTCGTGGAGACGCCGGTGGTGGAGACTCCGGTGCCCGAGCAGGCCCCGGCCGGCGACGACGCCGCCCCGGCCGCCGCCCCTGAGAGCGCGGGAGCCGAGCCGGTGGACGGCGGGAACGACGAGCCGGCCGCGCCCACGCGACGCCGCCGTAGCCGCAAGCGGACCGACGCGCCGGAGCAGGCCGAACGGACCGAGCCCGCCGAGCAGGCCGAGCCCGTCGAGGAGACGCCCGCCCCGCGCCGCCGCCGTCGTGCCCGGGCGGACGAGTCCGTACCGGAACGATCCAGGGCGATGAGCGCCGCGGAGGCGGAGGTGGCCGCCGCGCTGCGGCTCAACCTGCCCGACGAGGAACCGCTGGACGACGAGCCGATCGACATCGAGGACATCGACGTCGAGGAGACCGGTGAGACCGAGGAGGAGAACGGCCGTCCTGACGTGGTGGCCGACCCCTTCGGGCTGTCCTCCCGGTCGCAGCCCTCGCCCTCGGTGACCTTCCAGGCGCCGTCGGCGCTGTTCCATCCGCTCTTCCAGGCTCCCGACCCCTTCGCGGCGCCCGTGCAGCGGCCCGCCGCGCACGTCCCGGCGCCGGTGACGGCCGGGGACGAGGACCTTGAGCCGGAGGAGCCGGAGGAGGAGCCGGAGGAGACCGCCGAGCAGGGCGAGGACGAGTCCGAGGGCGGCGGCCGCCGCCGTCGCCGCCGTCGCGGCGGCCGGGGCCGGGGAAGCCGGACGAGGGACGCCGAGGAAGGCGAGGAGTCCGAGGCCGAGGGCGAGGAGCCGCGGGCCGCGCAGGACGAGGACGAGGACCGCGAGCAGGCCGAGGACGAGTCCGACGCCCAGGGCGGCACCCGTCGCCGCCGCCGTCGCCGCCGCAGGGGCAGCGAGGAGGCCGAGCCCACCCCCGACGACCCGCCGAACACCGTCGTCCGCATCCGGGCGCCCCGCGCGACCCGCTCCACGTCCGTCGACGAGGTCCAGGGCGTACGGGGATCGACCCGGCTGGAGGCGAAGAAGCAGCGCCGCCGCGAGGGCCGCGAGCTGGGCCGCCGCCGCCCGCCGATCATCACCGAGTCGGAGTTCCTGGCCCGCCGCGAGTCGGTCGAGCGGATGATGGTGGTGCGCCGCCAGGGCGGCCGCACCCAGATCGCGGTGCTGGAGGACGGGGTCCTCGTCGAGCACTACGTCGACCGCGAGTCGAGCCAGTCGTACGTCGGCAACGTCTACCTGGGCAAGGTCCAGAACGTGCTGCCCTCGATGGAGGCGGCGTTCATCGACATCGGCAAGGGCCGCAACGCGGTGCTGTACGCCGGCGAGGTGAACTTCGACACCGCCGGGCTGGAGGGCCAGCCGAAGCGGATCGAGGTGGCGCTGAAGTCCGGGCAGTCGGTGCTGGTGCAGGTCACCAAGGATCCGATGGGTCACAAGGGGGCCCGGCTGACCTCCCAGATCAGCCTCCCCGGCCGCTACCTGGTCTACGTGCCGGACGGCTCGATGACCGGGATCAGCCGCAAGCTGCCCGACAAGGAGCGAACCCGGCTCAAGCAGATCCTGCGCAAGGTCATGCCGGAGAACGCGGGCGTCATCGTGCGCACCGCCGCGGAGGGCGCCTCGGAGGAGGAGCTCGACCGTGACGTGGCCCGGCTGTCGGCCCAGTGGGAGAACATCCAGCGCAAGGCCAAGTCGGCCAGCCCGCCGGAGCTGCTGTCGGGCGAGCCCGACCTGACCGTCCGGGTGGTCCGCGACGTGTTCAACGAGGACTTCACCTCGCTGGTCGTCGAGGGCGACGAGGCGTGGACGACGGTGGACGAGTACGTCCGCTATGTCGCCCCGCACCTCACCGAGCGGCTGTCGAAGTGGCAGGAGGAGACCGACGCCTTCTCCGCCTACCGGATCGACGAGCAGATCGCCAAGGCGATGGAGCGCAAGGTGTGGCTGCCGTCCGGCGGCTCCCTGGTGATCGACCGGACCGAGGCGATGACCGTCGTCGACGTCAACACCGGCAAGTTCACCGGGCAGGGCGGCAACCTGGAGGAGACCGTCACCCGCAACAACCTGGAGGCGGCCGAGGAGATCGTCCGCCAGCTCAGGCTGCGGGACATCGGCGGCATCATCGTCATCGACTTCATCGACATGGTGCTGGAGAGCAACCGCGACCTGGTGCTCCGCCGGCTGCTGGAGTGCCTGGCGCGGGACCGCACCAAGCACCAGGTGGCCGAGGTCACCTCGCTGGGCCTGGTGCAGATGACCCGCAAGCGGGTCGGCCAGGGCCTGCTGGAGGCGTTCTCCACGCCGTGCGACTGCTGCCATGGGCGCGGGATCATCGTGTCGACCGAACCGGTCGAGGGCAGGCCCGAGCCACGCGGCACGCAGGGCAAGATGGCCATCGAAAAGGCGGTGGCAGACAAACTGGCGGCGGGCGAGGGATCGGTCGCCGCGGCGACGGGGTCGGCGCGTGAGAGCGTGACCGACGCCATCGACTCAGACGAGGGCGAAGGCTCCGCGCCGTCCTCCCGGGGACGGCGACGTTCCCGCAGGAAGACGGCGGAGTAGCGACTTCCTCACCCGGCGGTCCGCTCGGTTCGACCTGGGTACCGGATATCCGGTACCCTGGTCATCCGGTGCGCCTGGTGTCGGCGTGCCTGGCTTCGCGCGCCTGCCCGGACCGCCGGTCGTGTATCGACAGCAGCTGGATGCGGGGCGCGGCATCTCAGCATTAGCCAGTAGAAGGGTTCCGCGGTGTACGCGATCGTTCGTTGCGGCGGCAGGCAGCAGAAGGTCTCCGTCGGGGACGTCCTCGAGGTGGACAAGGTCGCCGGAGAGGTTGGCTCCTCGGTGTCGCTGCCGGCGGTGCTCGTCGTCAACGACGGCGATGTCACCACCGACGCAGCCGCCCTCTCCCGGTTCCAGGTGACCGCCGAGATCCTCGGCGAGACCAAGGGACCGAAGATTCGCATTCTGAAGTACAAGAACAAGAGTGGCTACAAGAAGCGCCAGGGTCACCGCCAGCGGTACACCCAGGTCAAGGTCACCGATATCAACCCCGGAAAGTAGTCTCCCGGGGGACACCCCGGCTTACCCCCGACAGGGAGTGAACCATGGCACACAAGAAGGGCGCCTCGTCCACCCGGAACGGCCGTGACTCGAACGCCCAGCGCCTCGGCGTGAAGCGCTTCGGCGGCCAGCTGGTGAACGCGGGCGAGATCATCGTCCGTCAGCGCGGCACGCACTTCCACCCCGGCGACAACGTCGGCCGCGGCAGCGACGACACGCTGTTCGCCCTGGCCACCGGCCGGGTGCAGTTCGGCACCAAGCGCGGTCGCCGCGCGGTGAGCATCGTCCCGGCCGCGGAGTAGATCCGCCCGGACACCTGAAGCAGCACGATGAGGCGGATCGAGCATTCGGTCCGCCTCATTCGTTTTCTCCGGCCGTACTCCGGCCGATTCCGGCACAGCAGTAAGGGGGAGCGGCTGATGGCCGACTTCGTGGACCACGTCGTCCTGCACATCAAGGCGGGTGACGGGGGCAACGGCTGCGCCTCCATCCACCGGGAGAAGTTCAAGCCGCTGGGCGGGCCGGACGGCGGCGACGGCGGCCGCGGCGGGGACGTCATTCTGGAGGTGGACCCCAACACCTCGACCCTGCTCGAATACCACCACCGGCCGCACCGCCGCGCGGGCAACGGCAAGCAGGGCATGGGCTCCAACCGGGACGGCGCCAACGGCGAGGACATCGTCCTGCCGGTGCCCGACGGCACGGTCGTGAAGGACGCCAGGACCGGGGAGGTGCTGGTCGACCTGATCGGCTCGGGCACCCGGTACGTCGCCGTGCAGGGCGGCTTCGGCGGCCTCGGCAACGCCGCGCTCGCCAACGCCAAACGCAAGGCCCCCGGCTTCGCGCTGCTCGGGGAGCCGGGCGACGAGGCCGAGATCGTGCTCGAACTCAAGACCGTCGCCGACGTCGCGCTGGTGGGCTTCCCCAACGCGGGCAAGTCGTCCCTGATCGCGGCGCTCTCCGCGGCCCGGCCGAAGATCGCCGACTACCCGTTCACGACCCTCGTGCCGAACCTCGGGGTGGTCACGGCCGGCGAGACCGTCTTCACGGTCGCCGACGTGCCCGGGCTCATCCCCGGCGCCTCGGAGGGCCGGGGCCTCGGCCACGAGTTCCTGCGGCACGTCGAGCGCTGCTCGACGATCGTGCACGTGCTCGACTGCGCCACGCTGGAGCCGGGACGCGACCCGGTGACCGACTTCGAGGTGATCGAGGCCGAGCTCGCGGCGTACGGCTCCCTGCAGGACCGGCCGCGCCTGGTCGCGCTGAACAAGGTGGACGTCCCCGACGGCCGGGACCTGGCCGACATCGTCACGCCCATCCTGGAGGAGCGCGGCGTGCGGGTCTTCGAGATCTCCGCGGCGAGCCACGAGGGCCTGCGGCCCCTGTCGTTCGCGATGGCCGAGATGGTGGCGGCGGCCCGCGCGCAGGCCCCGGTCGAGGAGCCGACGCGTCTGGTCATCCGGCCCAAGCAGCTCGGCGAGGCCGGGTTCTCCGTACGCCGGATCGACGAGAACCGCTTCCAGGTGACCGGCGAGAAGCCCGAGCGGTGGATCCGCCAGACCGACTTCACCAACGACGAGGCCGTCGGCTACCTCGCCGACCGGCTCGACCGGCTCGGCGTCGAGGAGGAGCTGATCAAGGCCGGTGCGACGGCCGGCGCGGAGGTCGTCATCGGGCCGATGGAGGGCGGCTACGTCTTCGACTGGCAGCCGTCGCGGGGCGCCGAGGCGGTCCTCGGGCCGCGCGGCACCGACCTGAGACTCGGCTGACGGGGAGACGCGGTGAGAGGGGGAGCGGTGAGAGAGGGGGAGACGGCGTGACGGGCAGGCAGCGGATCGGCGAGGCCGCGCGGCTGGTGGTCAAGGTGGGCTCGTCGTCGCTGACGACCCCCCGCGGCACGATCGACGTCGACCGGGTCGACGCGCTGGTGGACGTGCTGGCCGCCCGGCGGCTGGCCGGCGCGCAGATCGTGCTGGTGTCGTCCGGCGCGATCGCCGCCGGGCTCGGCCCGCTCGGGCTGCGCGCCCGCCCTAAGGACCTGGCCACCCAGCAGGCCGCCGCCTCGGTGGGCCAGGGCGTGCTGATCGCCCGTTACACCTCCTCCTTCGCCAGGTACGGCTTACGCGTGGGCCAGGTGCTGCTGACGGCCGACGACATGATGCGCCGCTCGCACCACCGCAACGCCCAGCGGACGCTGGCCCGGCTGCTGGAGCTCGGCATCGTCCCCGTCGTTAACGAGAACGACACGGTGGCCACCGACGAGATCCGGTTCGGCGACAACGACCGGCTGGCGGCGCTGGTGGCCCACCTCATCCACGCCGACGGCATGGTGCTGCTGTCGGACGTCGACGCGTTGTACGACGGGGATCCCCGCAGGGACGGCGCCGCCCGCATCGCGGAGGTCAGGGGACCGGAGGACCTGGAGGGCGTCGAGCTCGGCACCTCCGGCCGGGTCGGCACCGGCGGCATGATCACCAAGGTGGAGGCGGCCCGCATCGCCACCGGGGCGGGCGTGCCCGTCGTGCTCACGGCGGCGGCGCACGCGGCCCAGGCGCTCGCGGGGGCCGACATCGGCACCTGCTTCCACCCGGGGGGCCGCCATCCCGGCACCCGGCTGCTGTGGCTCGCCCACGCGACGACCGGGCGCGGCCGGCTGCACCTGGACGCGGGCGCGGTCGAGGCCGTGGTGGGGCGGCGGATGTCGCTGCTGCCCGCCGGCGTCGTGAAGGTCGAGGGCGACTTCGCAGCCGGCGACCCGGTCGACCTGTGCGCGCCGACGGGCGTCGCGGTCGCCCGCGGCCTGGTCAACTACGACGCGGGGGAGATCCCCGACCTGCTCGGCCGCTCCACCCGGGAGCTGGCCAGCACACTCGGCCCGGAGTACGAGCGTGAGCTGATCCACCGGGACGACATCGTGATCCTGTAGTCCACCGAGAAGAAGCGACGGAGCGCGAGGCAATGTCTGAGGTTGTGTCCGAGGCAGAGGAATTCCTGACGGTCGCCCGGGCGGCGAAGGACGCCGCGGCGGCGCTCGCGCCGTTGCCGCGCGCGCCGAAGGACGCGGCGCTGCGTGCCGTGGCCGACGCGCTGGAGGCGGCCACGGACGAGATCGTCGCGGCCAACGCCGTCGACGTGGACCAGGCCAGGGCGAACGGCGTCCCGGAGGCGATGATCGACCGGCTGCGGCTGGACGCCGCCCGGATCGCGAAGATCGCCGGGGCCGTCCGCGAGGTGGCCGACCTGCCCGACCCGGTCGGGGAGGTCGTACGCGGGAGCACCCTGCCGAACGGCCTGGAGCTGCGGCAGGTGCGGGTGCCTCTCGGCGTCATCGGCATCATCTACGAGGGCAGGCCCAACGTCACCGTCGACGCGGCGGCGCTGTGCCTCAAGAGCGGCAACGCCGTGCTGCTGCGCGGGTCGTCCAGCGCGTTCTCCTCCAACACCGCGCTCGTGCGGATCATGCGGGAGGCGCTGGCGGCGACCGAGGTGCCGGCCGACGCCGTACGGCTCGTGCCGGGCCAGACCCGCGAGTCGGTCCGGCATCTCATGCGCGCCCGGGGGCTGGTCGACGTGCTGATCCCGCGCGGCGGCGCCTCGCTGATCAACAGCGTGGTCGAGGAGTCGACGGTGCCGGTCATCGAGACCGGGGTGGGCAACTGCCACGTCTACGTGGACGCCGACGCCGACGTCGAGACCGCCCTGAAGATCCTGGTGAACGCCAAGGCGCAGCGGCCCTCGGTGTGCAACGCCGCCGAGACGTTCCTGGTGCACGCCGCGATCGCCGACGAGTTCGTCCCCAAGGCGCTGACGGTGCTCAAGGACGCGGGGGTGACCGTCCACGGCGACGAGCGGGTGCGGTCCTACGGCGCCGACGTCGTGCCCGCCACCGAGGAGGACTTCACCACCGAGTACCTCTCGCTCGACGTCGCCGCCGCGGTGGTCGACTCGCTCGACGACGCGGTCGCGCACATCCGGCGGTACGGCTCGGCCCACACCGACGCCATCGTGACCCGGTCCCAGCAGGCCGCCCGCAGGTTCGTCGCGACCGTGGACAGCGCCGCGGTCGCGGTCAACGCCTCCACCCGCTTCACCGACGGCGGCGAGTTCGGCTTCGGCGCGGAGATCGGCATCTCCACCCAGAAGCTGCACGCCCGCGGGCCCATGGGACTGCCGGAGCTGACCTCCACCAAGTGGATCTACACAGGGGACGGGCACATCCGGGTGTGACCCTCGCACCCGGGCCCGGAGCCGGGCCCGGGGGTGCGCTCAGAGGCGGGCTCAGACGCGGGTGAGCACGGGACGCGAGCCGAGGCCCGCGTCCCTCGCCCGCAGCGCCGCGTCCACCCGGCTCGGCGCCGCCAGCTTGGTCAGCACGTTGCTCACGTGGTTGCGCACGGTCTTGGTGGCCAGGCACAGCTCGCGGGCGATCTCGGCGTTGGACCTGCCGTCGGCCAGCCGCTCCAGGATCTCGTGCTCCCGCTGGGTGAGGCCGGGGAACGGGCTGCGGGCCGGCGGCGTCGTCAGGCGGTCCAGCAGCCGGGGGGCCAGCCCGCCGCCGAAGACGACCTGCCCGTGGGCCACCGACGTGACCGCGGCCGCGATCTCCGAGGGGCGTGACCCGTTGAGCAGGTAGCCGTACGCCCCGGCGCGCAGCGCGCCCGTGAAGCCCGCCTCGCCGTCGTCCGCGCCGAGCGCGAGCACCCGTACGGCGGGGCAGCGGCGGGGCAGGGACTCCAGCGCGCCCAGCATGGCCAGGTCGGCCAGCAGCACCCGCGGCGACAGCCGTACGCACAGGCGGAGGGCGTCGAGGTCGTCGCACGCGGTGCCGGCGACGTGGAGTCCGGCCGCCTGGTCGAGGGCGGACCGGATGCCCTCGACGAGCAGAGGCTGATCGGCGGCGACCACGACGGTGATCGGGCCGGAGGAGTCGGTCATCGGCATCGTTGTCTCCGTCTTGCCTGTGTTTCCGGAGCAGACTCTGCCGGGACGCTCTTGTGGGCCGGTTGGTGTTCGCTTGTATCGGGTCATCGGCGCGCCTCCGCCGATTCGGGCTCCGGGCCCGCTATGGTTGGCGCTCCTATGGCTGGACGTCTCGGGCGGGTCGGCCCCTACACGCTGCTGGAGCGGCTGGGCCGGGGTGGCATGGGCGAGGTGTACCTCGCCGACGGCCGCCGGGGCGACCGCGTCGCGGTCAAGATGCTCCGCGACCCCATCGAGCACGACCCGGACGCGCGTTTACGCCTCGAGCGCGAGGTGCGGGCGCTGCGCAGGGTGGAGAGCCCGTACGTCGCCCAGGTGCTCGACGCGGACCTGTCGGGCGACCGGCCGTACCTCGTGATGGAGTACATCGAGGGGGAGAACCTGCTCGACGCCGTACGGCGCGGCGGCCCGCTCAAGGAGCCACAGCTGATCACGCTGGCGCAGGGGCTCGCCGCCGCGCTGGCGATCATCCACGCGGGCGGGATCGTGCACCGCGACGTCAAACCGGCCAACGTGCTGCTCGGCGAGGACGGGCCGGTCCTGATCGACTTCGGGATCGCCCAGGTGCTCGACGCGACGCGGGTCACGATGACCGGAACGTTCCTCGGCACGCCCGGCTACTGCGCGCCGGAGGTGTTCTCCGACGAGACGGTGGGGGAGCCCGCCGACGTGCACGGCTGGGCCGCCACCGTCGCGTTCGCGGCCACCGGGCGGCCCACCTTCGGCCGGGGCACCGCCGAGTCGCAGATGTACGCCGTGCTGAACGGCAAGGCCGATCTCGTGGGGGTGCCCCCCGCGCTGCTGTCGCTGGTGCGTGCGGCGCTGCACCGCGACCCCTCCCGCCGTCCCACCGCCGCGCTGATCGCCGACCGCCTGTCCAGGCTCGCGCGGGTCGCCGTCGACCCGCCGGACCGCGGCGCCGGGCCGCCCGCCCCGCAGCGCGCCAGGGAGAGCGGCCGGGAGAACGGCGGGGGCGGCCCGGCGGTACAGGTCCGTGCCTCCGCGGAGGCCGCCGCCCGCACCGGCACGGCACGGCCCCCGGTGCGGCCACCGTTGAGAAGCCCCTTGAGAACGCCGGTGAGGACCGCGGCGCGGACCCAGGCGAAGGCGGCGGCGAGGACGGCGACCGGCCCGGCCGCGCCCGAGGGGGCGCTCGGGATCCCGACCGGGAACGCGGCGCTGGTCCTGGTCGCGCTGCTCGCGGTGCCGTGCGTGGTGACGGCGGTGATCTACCCGCTGGCCACCTTCGTGATCACCGCGGTGTTCGCCGTGGTGACCAGGGCGATCTGGACGAGCCACTGGCTGGTGCGACGACGCCGGCCCGGCCGGGGCCGCACCTTCCTGCGGGTGCTGCTGTTCCCCCTCACCCTCGCGGGCTCGGCGCTGTCGGCCGTCGTGTGGCCCGGCCTGCCGGCCGCCGCGGCGGCGTTCGCGGCGATCTGGGTGGGTTCCGGCGCGCGCCTGGACCCCGACTGGTGGTCTCAGGTGGTGCCGGTCACGATCGCCGGGGTCGCCTTCGGGGTGGTCAGCGGCGGGCTCGTCGGGCGGGAGATCGAGCGCGCCGGCGGGGCCATTCCGGGCCTGCGGCGGGAGGGCCTGCGGGCGCTCGCCGTGCTCGGCGGCTTCGTGCCGCTGTGCGCGGCCGCCGTACGCGCCGTCTCCTACTTCTTCTGAGCAGCCGGGCCGGGGTCAGTTCTCCCGCCGGGCGAAGCGGTTGAAGATGCGCTCGCCCGCGTTGACCGCGCCCTCCGCGACGTCGCGCAGCACGCCGATGAACGGGTCCTGCGACTGCGCCCACGACTCCCGGTAGGAGTTGGCCGCGGCCTTGATCTCGTCGGTGAGCCGGGCGTTGGCGTCGTCCTCCCGGCGCGGGTAGTCGCCGGCGAGGACGCGGTCGTACTCGCCGTCGCGGCGCCAGCGGTCGAGTTCGGCGACCCGGGTCACGGCGAACGGGTGGGTCGTGCCGAGCATGTTGAGGACCTTGAGCAGGCCGTCGCGGACGTCACCCGCGGTGTCGTACTCCCTGGCCTGGTCGAGGAACGCCTCGATGTTCATCTCGTGCAGGCGCGAGCCGCCGGCGAGCTTCATGAGCGCGCGCAGCGCGGCGTCGGGGTCCTGCCCGGCGAGCAGGCCGCCCCGGTCAGCGGACATCTCCGCCTTGCGCTGCCACTCCTCCAGGGCCGCGACGATGATCCGCAGGCCGATGTAGCCGAGCGGGATCCAGGCCACCCGCGTGGCCAGCCGGGTCAGGATCGCGAGCATCGTGCCGTAGACGGCGTGGCCCGACAGGATGTGGGAGGTCTCGTGGCCGACGACGAAGCGCAGCTCCTCGGAGTCCATGAGGTCGAGCAGGCCCGTCGAGACGATGATGAACGGCTCGTCGAAACCGATCGCCATCGCGTACGCCTTGGGGTCCTGCTGCACGTAGATCTCGGGAATCCGGTGCAGGTCGAGGATGTAGGCGCTGTCGCGGCCCATGTCGTACAGGGCGCGGAACTGGGTGTCGGTCGTGCGCACGGCGGAGGCGAGGAACATCAGGCGGAGCCTGCGCTCGCTGAACAGGCCGGACGTGCGCTTCAGCACCGCGTCGAACCCGGAGAGCGAACGCATCGCGACCAGCGCGGACCGGTCGGCGGGATGTTCGTAGGCTCGTGAGCTGATGCCGGGCAGCTGCACGCGATTGCGATCGGGAGTGGTCATGTCCCGCATGCTATGTCTCAGGGGGCGGACGCGCGCGGGACGCCGCGAGGAGCCCTGACGGCGTCCGAGGAGGCCGGTTCACGGACCGGCCGGGCGAGGACGTTAAGGTCCGTTCCATGCGAAACGGGACGGAGATCCGGCGGCTGGGCGTGATGGGCGGGACGTTCGACCCGATCCACCACGGCCACCTGGTGGCGGCGAGTGAGGTGGCGCACCACTTCGACCTGGACGAGGTGGTCTTCGTCCCGACCGGGCAGCCGTGGCAGAAGGCGGACCAGCGCGTCTCCTCCAGCGAGGACCGCTATCTGATGACCGTCATCGCGACCGCGTCGAACCCCCGCTTCTCGGTGAGCCGGGTGGACATCGACCGGCCGGGGCCCACGTACACGATCGACACGCTGCGCGACATCGCCGCCGCGTACGGACCGGACGCCGATCTCTACTTCATCACCGGCGCCGACGCTCTAGCGCAGATCCTGAGCTGGCGCGACGCCGGCGAGCTCTTCGACACCGCGCACTTCGTCGGCTGCACCCGGCCCGGTCACCCGCTGCAGGACCCCGGCCTGCCGGCCGGGAAGGTGAGCCTGGTCGAGATCCCCGCCCTGGCGATCTCCTCCTCCGAGTGCCGCGACCGCGTGGCCGCCGGGGAACCCATCTGGTATCTCGTCCCCGACGGCATCGTGCAGTACATCAACAAGCGCCGCCTCTACCGGGACCCGGCCGGCTGAACCGGCGGGCGCCATCGCGGCCGCCAACGGGCGGGCAAGGGGCGCGTGGTCGTCGGCGCCCCGCGCCCGCCGGATCACTCTCCGCGGTCAAATGGTCCGAGACCGCCGGGCAGGCTTGCGCCAACTCCCCTGGAAACCTTCGGGTCCGGCGATACAGGATCGGAGTACGGCCGTAAGGCGCGATGTCGCCGGAGGAATGCCGTCCCCCGACCCGGCTCGGGGAAGGCGCGCGGTCCGTTCCCGCGGTCCAGGACCTGCCTGGTCGCCAGACCCGTCCCAGCCCTGACCGGGCGCAAGGAGGGACCATGCACCCGAAATCGATGCGGCTCGCCGTCGCGACAGTTCTCGCCTCCGCGCTCGCGGTGGGAGGGGCCGCGCTGCTGAGCGGTACGGCCGTCGCCACGGCCGGCTCGGCCGCTCCCGCCCAGGTGACGACCACCGGCACCGGACACGGCACGGGACACGGCACGGGGCACGGCACCGGATTCGGCCAGGCGCAGCGGGTGCCGCACGTCAAGCCGACCAAACCCCACAAGCCGAGGAAGCACCACAAGAAGCCGAAGCAGCACCAGCAGCAGCAGCACAAGCACACCAAGCCTCATCACGGGCCTGGTCACGGGCACTGACGGCCGGCCCGCGTGGTGCGCGGGCGACCTGTCCGATGCGGCCCCGCACCCGTACGGGCGCGGGGCCGCACGCGTCCCTCCGGCGGAATCATCGGGCCCGGGAGGACGTTGAAGCTCCGATCCCGGGCATAACTCCGGTATCGACAGGGTGTGACGGTAGGGTCTCCACGGAAAAGCGGGTTGTACGGGGGCCGCGGACTGTGCACCCTTGAAGAGCCCGTCAACGGAGGACAGAACCGAATCGTGACAGCATCCGAGAGAGCGGCAGAGCTTGTGCGGGTGGCGGCCGAGGCCGCCGCCGAGAAGCTGGCCGACGACATCATCGCCTACGACGTGAGCGAACAGCTCGTCATCACCGACGCCTTCCTTCTCTGCTCCGCGTCCAACGACCGGCAGGTCCGCGCGGTCGTCGACGAGATCGAGGAGCGGCTGCGCGTCGAGGCCGACGCCAAACCCGTACGCCGGGAGGGCGAGCGGGAGGGCCGCTGGGTCCTGCTCGACTACCTCGACATCGTGGTGCACGTGCAGCACGAGGAGGACCGCGCCTTCTACGCGCTGGAGCGCCTGTGGAAGGACTGCCCGTCCATCGAGCTGCCGGAGAGCGTACGGCGGGTCGCCGCCCAGCGCGGGCGCGGGGCGAACCCGTGACGGACGCCGGCGCCGGGGCGGCGTGATGGGCCGCCGTGTGGTCTGCCTGCGGCACGGGCAGACGTTGTGGAACGTGGAGAAGCGCTTCCAGGGGCACACCGACATCGCCCTCGACGAGACGGGGATCGCCCAGGCCGCCCGGGCGGCCTCCCTGCTCGCGTCGCTGCGCCCGACGATGCTCGTCGCCTCCGACCTCCGCCGGGCCTACGACACGGCCTCCGCGCTCGGCCGCATCACCGGCCTCGACGTCATGGTCGACAAGGACCTGCGCGAGCGCGGCGGCGGGGAGTGGGAGGGCCTGACCCGCGACGAGATCAGGGCGGGCTGGCCGGTCGAATACGAGGCGTGGGAGGCGCCGGGCGGCGAGGACGTGACGCACGTGGCCGACCGGGTGGCCGAGGCGGTCGAGCGCTGGGCGGGCCGCCTGGGCGACGACGGCCCGCTGGTGATCGCCTCGCACGGCGCCGCGCTGCGGCTCGGCATCTGCCGCCTGCTCGGCCTGCCGCAGGAGCTGTGGTCGGCGCTCGGCAGCCTGGGCAACTGCTCGTGGTCGGTGCTGGAGGAGGGCCGCCGGGGATGGCGCCTGATGGAGCACAACGCGGGCACCCTGCCCGAGCCGGTCAGCAGCGACGACAGCCCCGCCGCCACCGCGGACGGCTGATACGCCTGTTACCGGTGCTACGCGGGTGACCGGTGACGATTAGGTAAACGGAAGGGCATGGATATATGCTCTCCGAGCGCCGCGCCGGGAGGACTCGGAGCGGTGGCAAGGGGCTATAGCGCAGCTGGTAGCGCACCTCCATGGCATGGAGGGGGTCTGGGGTTCGAGTCCCCATAGCTCCACCCACTCGGGTGCGCGGTCACTCAGCCGGTGAATCAGCCGGGCGTCACAGGCCTTTCAGGTAGGCGAGCGACGGCATGAAGAAGTACTCGCCTCCCTTCATCGTCACCGTCTGCGGAACCTGCTGCCGGGGGGCGCTCAGCTTCTTGCCGTCCCACTCGGTGGGGAAGCGCACCTTGACGTCCCGCCTGCCCTGGCCGATCACGGGGTCGTGGCCGGTGCCCTCGGCGGGGAAGCCGGGCTCGTCGGCCCAGCTCTGCTGGGTGAACTCGAACTGGGACTGCAGGCTGGAGTTGAACGCCATGAACAGCAGGCCCACGCCGCCGGTCGGCCTGGTCGCCGGGGACGCGTCGTCCCACGGCCTGTCGGTGCGCCTGCCGTACGTCTGGCCGCGCCGGGCCATCATGACCCCGAGCGCGCGCTCCAGCCCGCCGTCACGGGAGTCGCGGGGGTTGGCCTTGCGGATGTGCGCGCTCACGGGGCACCTGGACCCGGGATCGTCGCGGTAGCTGAAGTCGTTCTGCACCGGGTGGCCCTCGGCGCTCGGCCTGCCGTGCAGCCGCAGCGGCGTGCCGTTGCGGAACCGGCCCACCAGCATCGCGCCGGCGAGCGGCCGGTCCTCCCCCTTGAAGCCGAGCGCGTCGGCGAGGGCCTCCTCGGCCTCGCGGAACGCGCGGACGTTCTGCTCCAGCTTGCGCAGCACGAGGTAGCTGCCGAAGTGACGGCTCGGGTGCGGGGCGAGGGGGTCGGCGGCGAGCACGTGGCTCAGCGGGAAGAACGGGTTCCAGTTGGTGCCGGACTCGGCGGCCACCTGGTCGGCGAGGAACAGCGGCTGGCTGCGGCCGTCCACGTAACCGAAGTGCTCGATGCCCCGGCCCTGGGCGTCGCGCAGGCCCTCGCCCGTCTCCTCGCCGAGGATCTTCGCGGTCTTCGGCAGCAGCGCGAGGACGCGCGTGCGCGTCGCGGCGACCGGCTCGGGCGTGGCGTCCCCGATCAGCACGATCGCGTGGATCTCCCCCTGGTAGTGCTTCTCCCACGCGTCGACCGCCGGGTCGCTCAAGGTGTCCTTGCGCCGTTTCATCCCCGACTTGAACGCGTTGTCGGTGAATTTAGTAGTTGATTCGCCCAGTTTGAGATATCCGAGCTTGCTGATGCCGACGCCGACGTACGGCGTGCCGCGCTTCTTCGAGCGGTTGAACTCGCGCACCTCCTCAAGGTGCTTCCTGGCCGACTTCATGAGCGGCACCAGGGAGCGCAGGAACCGCCTGCCGTCCGCGCCGTCGCCGAAATGCACGAGCAGCAGGGACATGTTCTCGCGCACGTGCGCCTGCAGGATGTTCGGCTGCAGGTTGTCGAGCATCGCCTTGGTGTCGGCGTCGAGTTTCGCCGAATCCCAGGCGAGCGGCTTTCCGTTGGACAGGTTGACCGGCATGTCGGTTCCTTCCCCCTTAGTGGAAATGTCGGGCCCCTACCGATGAGAGCCATCATCCACGGAAAAGGTTCGGTGTACCGGGGAAACGGCGGGGTCGGAAAGGGCGGGGCGGTGGTGGCCCCGGCTTCCCGCCCTTCCGCGCAGGCCAGGCCTACTTTCCGTGACGGGGGTAGTGACCCGGCCATGATGAAGAGACGGCCTGTCGGCGTTGAAGAGGAGTTTCTTGTCGTCGACCTCCAGTCCCGGCGTCTCACGCCGCTGGCGGAGTCGATGCTGGAGCGGCTGCCGGACGAGGGGTTCTCGGCCGAGTTGCAGCGATCGGTGGTGGAGACCAACAGCACCCCGATGGAGGACCTGAGCGACGTACGGGCCGAGATCGTACGGCTGCGCCAGGCGCTGGTCGCGGCCGGAGAGCCGCTGGGCGTGGGCGTCATCGCCGCCGGGACGACCCCCAACACCGGCATCGAGGGCTATACCTTCACCCCGGGGGAGCGCTACCGCTACCTGTCGGAGTCCTACCGGTTCCTGGCCGAGGAACAGCTCATCTGCGGGGCGCAGGTGCACGTGGAGATCGACGACAGGGACGTGGCGGTGCTCGCCGCCCAGCGCGTCGAGGCGTGGCTTCCGCCGCTGCTCGCCCTCAGCGCCAGCTCGCCGTTCTGGATGAACGAGGACAGCGGGTACGCCAGCAGCCGGGCGCTGACCTGGCAGCGGTGGCCGACGGCCGGACCGCTCGGTCCGTTCGCCGACGCCTCCGAGTACGACAGGACGGCCGAGGACCTGGTCGCCTCCGGCGTGATCAAGGACGCCGGCATGATCTACTACGATCTGCGGCTCAGCGCCCACGTGCCGACGGTGGAGATGCGCGTCTGCGACTCGTGCCCCCTGGCGGACGACGTGGTGCTGCTGGCCGGGCTCTTCCGGGCCCTCATGAGCAGGGAGATCGAGGCCGTGGAGCGGGGTGAGCCGCCGGTCGGGGAGCAGCGTCTCGCGCTGCTCCGGGCGGCCAACTGGCGGGCGGCCCGCGACGGGCTGGAGGGCGAGCTGATGTCGCCCGTCACCAGCCGGCCGGCGCCGGCGCCGCGGCTCGTCACGTGGATGCTGGAGGAGCTGCGGCCGACCCTGGAGGAACTCGGCGACTGGGAGATCGTGTCGGAACTCGCCAACGAGGCCCTGCTCCGCGGCAGCTCCGCCTCCCGCCAGCGGGGGGCGTACGCCGTCAACGGCAGAGCCGAGGACGCGGTCGACCTGCTGCTCGCGGAGACCCGGCAGAGCTGAAGCCCTCGCCGGGCGCGCGGACGGGCCGCGCGAGGGGGTGGGCGGTCGGGCCGATAGCCTTCTGGCCATGCCTCCACTGTCCGCCCACCCCCTGAGCACGGCATGAACGGCGCCTACTCGGGCTGGCTGATCGGCGCGGCCCTGCTGCTGGCGCTGGCCGCCGTGGTCACCACCGTACGGAACCGGCCGATGGGGCCGGTGCTGCTGATCGGGCTGGGGCTGCTGGAGATCGCCGTGCTCGCGCAGGCGGGGTTCGCCCTCGCCGGGATGGGGCGTGTCGCGGAGAAGGCGACCTTCGTCGGATACCTGGCGGGGACCGTGGTGATCCCGCCCGCCGCGGTGTGGTGGGGCCGGGCGGAGCGGACCCGCTGGGGCCCCGGGGTCATCGCCGTGGCCGCGTTCACCGTGGCCGTCATGACCGGGCGGCTGCTGCAGGTCTGGAGCATGGTCCCGTGAGCGACGCGGCCGTACGGTCCGGGCCCGGGCGGGTGCTCGTGGCGGTGTACGGCGTCTTCGCGCTGGCCGCGACCTCACGCGCCGCCGTGCAGATCGCCACCCGTTTCGCCGAGGCGCCACTGGCGTACGCGCTGTCGGCGTTCGCGGCGGTCGTCTACATCGCCTTGACGGTGGCGCTGGCCCGCGGCGCCGCCCGTGTGGCGCTCGCCGCCTGCCTGGTCGAGCTGGCCGGCGTGCTGGTCGTCGGCACGCTCAGCCTGGCCGACCCGGCCGCCTTTCCGCACGCCACCGTGTGGTCGGGGTACGGCAGCGGGTACGGCTTCGTGCCGCTGGTGCTGCCCGTCGTCGGCCTGCTGTGGCTGCTGCGCGGCGTCCGCCGCTGACGATCCTCTCCAGGACTACTCCAGGAACCGGGAACAAACGAGGAGTTTGAGGCCTTTGGTAGGGTGTCAAACGTAGGATGACTGGATGAGGGGAGATGTTGCGGCGATGAGTGCCGTCGTCACGCGAAGGGCCACCGGCGAGGCTCCGTGGAGAGCCGCGTGGAGAGCGCCGGGCGGATCGATGGCGTGGCTCATCGCCGGCGGCATCGCCCTCGCCGCGCTGAACCTCCGCACCGCCGTGACCAGCGTGGGCACGGTCCTCGACGAGGTGAGTACCGGGCTCGGCCTGTCCGGCGCGATGACCGGGCTGCTGACCACGCTGCCGGTGGTGAGCTTCGCCCTGTTCGGGGCGCTGACGCCGGCCATGTCCCGGAGGATCGGCGAGCACCGGCTGCTGCTGACCGCGATCGTGCTGCTCGCCGCGGGCCAGGCCGTACGCTCCCTCGTCGACTCGGCGGCGCCGTTCATGGCCGCCAGCACGGTCGCGCTGGCGGGCGGCGCGGTCGGCAACGTCGTCATCCCCACGCTGATCAAGAAGCACTTCCCGCGACGGTCCGGCGCCATGACGACCGTCTACTCGACCGCCCTCGCGGCCGGAACGATGGTGGCCGCCGCCGCCACCGTCCCGGTGCAGCAGGCCGCGGGCGGCAACTGGCACGTGGCACTCGGGGTGTGGGCGGCCCTGGCCGCCGTTGCCGCGATTCCGTGGCTCGCGCTCAGGCGCGGTGAGCCGGAGCGGCGTAGCACCCCCGCCCGGACGGCGGGCGAGAGCCTCCTGCGCAGCAGGCTCGCCTGGGCCGTGGCCGGTTACTTCGGGTCGCAGTCGCTCATCGCCTACGTCATGTTCGGCTGGCTGCCGCTGCTGCTGCAGGACAACGGCTACACCAGCGGCCAGGCCGGGGTGGTGCTCGCCGTCTTCACCGGGCTCGGCATCCCGATCTCGATGGTGGTGCCCACGCTGGCGACCCGCCTCTCCGGGCAGCGCCCGCTGGTGGTCGCCTTCGCCGCCCTGTACGCGGCCGGCTTCGCCGGGATGCTGACCGGGCACGCGATGTGGGCGTGGGCGATCCTCGTGGCGCTCGGCGGCGGCACGTTCCCGCTGGCGCTGGCGATGCTGGCGCTGCGGACCAGGACGGCGCCGGGCACCGCCGCCCTCTCCGCCTTCGGGCAGAGCGCCGGATACCTCATCGCGGGCGCGGGCCCGATCACGTTCGGCCTCCTCCACCAGGTGAGCGGTGGCTGGGCGCTGCCGTTCGGCCTGCTGTTCGCCGCACTCGCCGTACAGGTCGTCACCGGCTGGTACGCGGGCGGCGACCGGACACTGGAGGACGCGGGCGCCGAGGGGGCTTCCCACCTCCGGGTTTAGGCAGCCCTCAGAGGGCAGGGCTTGTCGTGTAGCCCACGAGAGAAGGAGGAGGCATGAGCTCGATCGAACAGTCCATCGACGTGAATGTCCCGATCCGTACCGCGTACAACCAGTGGACGCAGTTCGAGAGCTTCCCGGAGTTCATGGAAGGCGTCGAGTCGGTCAAGCAGATCGGCGACACACGCACCGACTGGGTCGTCGAGATCGCGGGAGTCCGCCGGGAGTTCGAGGCGGAGATCACCGAGCAGCACCCCGACGAGCGCGTGGCCTGGCGCTCACTGGACACGCCGCGGCAGGCCGGAGTCGTCACGTTCCACCGGCTCGGCGACGACACCACCCGCGTCACCCTCCAGATGGAGTACGACCCCGAGGGCTTCCTCGAGAAGGCGGCGGACGCTCTTCAGCTCGTGCGCATGCGCGTCAAGGGCGACCTGGAGCGTTTCAAGACCTTCATCGAGTCGCGCGGCGGCGAGACCGGCGCCTGGCGCGGTGACGTGCCCGGCCCGCACCAGCAGGGCGGAACGGGTTCCGGAGGTGTCTCCGGAGGAGGGTCCGGTACGGGCTACGACATCGGCGAGCCGATGCCGCCCCAGACCGTGAACCCCGACTACCCCCGCGAGACGCCGCTGCCTGCGCCCGGCAGTGGTCCGATCCCGCCGGCGCCCGGTACGGGCCCGCTTCCCGGCAGCGGACCTCTGCCGCCGCGGGACACGCCCGGCCCGGTCATCTAGGCGCGTCATCTAGGCGCGGTTATCCAGGCCCCGTCATCTAGGCGCGGGTCGTCCGAAGAGGCCCATCTCCCGAGGGACAGGGAGATGGGCCTCTTCTCGTTATAATGCCGATATCGGAGGATTATCGGTAATTTATTTTGTCGTGATATGATTAGGACGTAATCCTATAGCCTTTCGGGCGTCGTTCATTTGATTATGAAGGGATGCCCGCCCGTGTGCTATGACGCCGACGCCGTACCCCCTGTTCACGGTGCTCCGCGCACGACCACGTCGTCCGAGCGCCTCGTCCTGACCTCGGGCGACGGAGCGGAATTCGCGGCTTTCCTGTCCCGTCCCAGAGAACGCGCCGGCGCCGCCGTACTCGTCCTCCCCGACAACCGGGGCCTTTCGGGGTTCTACGAGCAGCTGACCGGACGGCTCGCCGAGCAGGGGCATCCCGCACTGGCGATCGACTACTTCGGCCGTACGGCGGGGACCGGCCCGCGCCCGGCCGACTTCCCCTTCATGGAGCACCTGGGCAAGGCGCACAAGGACACCCTCTTCGCCGACATCGCCGCCGGGGCGCGGTGCCTGCGGGCAGAGGGGCACCAGGACGTCGTCACGCTCGGGTTCTGCTTCGGTGGCAGGCTGGCGTTCCTGGCGGCCCGCCCCGACCTCGGATTCAGGGGCGTCGTCGGCCTGTACGGATATCCGGACACGCTGTTCGGCAATCCCGGCCCCACCCAGTTGGCCGGTGAGCTGCGCGGGCCGATCCTCGGACTGTTCGGCGGCGCGGACGAGGGCATCTCGCCCGAGGTGGTGAAGGCGTTCGACGAGGCGCTGGACGGCGCGGGCGTCGAGCACGAGTTCGTCACCTATCCGGGAGCCCCGCACAGCTTCTTCGAACTCGGCCGGCCGGAACTGGCCGAGGCCTGCGCCGACGCGTGGTCGCGCGTCCTCGCCTTCCTGGAACGTGTGCCGGCGGGGTCCTGAGCCGCGCCGCCGCGCTACCTACCGGCCGCCGCACCGCCGCGCACTATCGGGGGGCCGGACAGCGGACAGCCCGAGGCGACCTGACCTCGCCTCGGGCTGTCACGATGCCAAGACTACGACTTCGATGTCCGGCTGTGCGCACCGGCACCCCCCAAATGCCGGAAAAGCCGATGCCGTGTTTCGGGAGAGCCCGCTAGTGTGGCCCGCGTGCCAATGATCGTCTCTCCGCCGCCCGCCCGATAGCGGGCGGCGTCATCCGGTGAGCCGGGTCTGGAAGGCCCGGCCGGTGGCCCCTGCCCGCGTACGGGAATCGGGCCCACCTCACTGGAGAGACGTCGATGAACCATGCTCCAGCCCTGTCCGTACGGCAGGGCCTTGTCCACGTGTCCACCGCCGCGGCCGCCTGGGGAACCGGCGGCGCGGCGGGGGCGATGCTCCACGACGCGGGCCGGCTGAGCCCCGTCGCCGTGTCCTTCTGGCGCTTCGCCTGCGGGGCGGCACTGCTGCTCGTGATCGCGCCCTGCCGCCCCTCCTGGCGGGCGGTGCTGCTCGTCGGCCCGGCCATGGCGGTGTGCCAGGCCGCCTACTTCGCCGCGATCGCCGAGACCGGCGTCGCGGTCGCGACGATGATCACCATGGGGGCGGCCCCGCTCCTGGTGGCGGCCGGCGGCCGCATCTTCCAGGGTGAGCCGCTGGGCCGTACGGCTCTCGCCTGCGCCGGTCTCGCACTCGCCGGGCTGGCCATGCTCACGGGCGGAGCGGCCCCGGCCGGCCCCGCAGGCGTCGGCTACTGCCTGGTGTCGGCGGCCGCCTACTCTTTCGTCACCCTCGTGACCCGCCGCATGCCCGCGGAGGGGGTGGCGGTGTGGGGTTTCGCCGGGGGAGCGCTGTGCCTGTTCCCGCTCGCCGTGGGCGGGGGGCTGCTGCCCACCGGGCACACGACGACCAGCGTGCTGCTCCTCGGCTATCTGGCGATCGTGCCGACCGCGCTCGCGTACCGGTTGTTCTTCACCGGTCTGGGCGTCGTGGGCGGGGTCACCGCGTCGGTCGTCTCCCTGCTCGAACCCCTCGTCGCGGCCGTCGCCGGCGTCGTCCTGCTGGGGGAGCGCATGACCGCCGTACAGGTGGGCGGGGGAGCCCTCCTCCTGACCGCCCTCACCTTGCTCGCCCGCGCGGAGTTGCGCGGCGGGCCGGTGCAGGGGCCGGCGCGGGAGGCGGTGCGGGGACCGGCGCGGGGGCCGGTGCAGGGGTCACGACCAGGGAAGCCGAGCTGTTAACGGTACCATCGGGTGGGTGGTGTGAAGCGCGCGGTCGCCAGGCGGAACGTTCCTTTTCGATACGCGTCCCGCCGGTGATCGCCGTCGGCGCTCACACCGTCCGCTGGTCCCGGCAGTCCCGGCAACGTGCCGGGACTGTGCCGGGATCGTGTCGGAGTCTGTCGGGTTCGTTCAGGGCGACTGATCGGGAAGAGCGGGGACGCGGGGGATGACGATGGTGCGGCCTGGAGAGAGCCCGGCCGAGCGCCCGAGGGCGGCGGTCATGGAAGACGTCGCGGAGCTGGCGGGGGTGTCGGCGATGACGGTGTCGCGGGTGCTGAACGCTCCGGAGAAGGTGCGTCCGGAGACGCGGGAGCGGGTGCTGGCGGCGGTGCGAGAGCTGGATTACCGGCCGAATTCGGCGGCGCGGATGTTGGTGACGGGGCGGTCGGGGGTGTTGGGGGTGGTGTGTTTCGACACCACGTTGTATGGGCCGGCGTCGACGTTGTTCGGGGTGGAGCAGGCGGCGCGTGACAGTGACTATCTGGTGAGTATCGCGAGTTTGCCGGTGCTGGATCGGCGGTGGATCGGGCGGGGGGTGGATCGGCTGCGGTCGCAGTCGGTGGACGGGGTGATCGTGGTGGCGCCGCATGAGTCGGCGGCTGAGGGG
>NZ_VANP01000027.1:0-33319 GCF_005864065.1 Microbispora triticiradicis
ACCCGGAAGTTAAGCCTACCAGCGCCGATGGTACTGCACCGGGGACGGTGTGGGAGAGTAGGACGCCGCCGGACAATTTTTTGAGGGGGGTCATCCCGTATGGGATGACCCCCCTTTTTTTGTGCCCCCGAGCCTTTTCTCTGGGCCAGCCGTCACGGTGTGTCCGGCCTGACCGCGGCCTTCAGCAGAGGTTCGACGCGGTAGGGGATCTGGGTCGACAGGGCGATCGTCGTGTCCGACCGCCGGACGGCCGGGGAGGCCAGGATCCGGGCGATGATCTCCTGTAGGTGCGGTGTGCTGTGGGCGACCACCCGGCACAGCAGATCGGCCTGCCCGCTCGTCCCGTACACCTCCAGGATCTCCGGGATCTCGGCCAGCGTGTGCACCGCCTCCGTCAGCCGGCCCTGCGCGATCTGCAGGGAGGCGAAGGCGAGGATGGGATAACCGATCTCCTCGGTCGCGATGGCGGGGCCGAAGTCCGTGATCACTCCACGCGCGGTCAGCTTCTCCACGCGCGCCTGCACGGTGCCCCGGGCTACGCCGAGCAGGCGGGCCAGTTCGGTGAGCCCGATGCGGGGATGGGCCCGCATGGTGGTCAGCAGCCGGCTGTCGAGCGCGTCGAGCATGCGCCGAGGGTACGCCCGGAGTGGGCGATTCGACCAGTGCGACGCTGCAGGAACGATCATTTTTGGGCGATTCGCCCACTACAACTGGTCACTCTTGCCACTGCATGGGTGACTTGCTGTCATATAGAAGTATGTTCGAGGAAGCGCAGTATTTCGCTCCGGTGGCGACGAAGGATGACGGTTCCGTCGTCGTCGAGCTGGCCACCAGCCACCCGGGGTTCGCGGACCAGGTCTACCGGGAGCGGCGCAACGCGATCGCGGCGCTGGCGCTCGGCCACACTCCCGGCGACCCGATTCCCGTCGCCGAGTACACCGACGAGGAGCACCACGTGTGGGCGCTCGTCACCAAGGAACTGGCGGTCAAGCACCACAAGTACGCGGTGCGCGAGTTTCTCCGCGCGGCGGAGCGGCTCGGGCTGCCCGAGCACCGCATCCCGCAGCTTCAGGAGGTCAGCGACCTCCTCCATCCGCTCACCGGATTCCGCTACCTGCCCGCCGCCGGGCTGGTGCCGCTCCGTGAGTTCTACGGCGTGCTGGCCGACGGCCTGTTCCACTCCACGCAGTACATCCGGCACCACTCGGTGCCCTTCTACACGCCGGAACCGGACGTCATCCACGAGGTGATCGGCCACGGCAACACCCTCGCCTCGCCCCGGTTCGCGGAGCTGTACCGGGCGGCCGGGCGGGCGGCGCGGCGGATGGAGACCACCGAGGCGCTGGAGTTCGTCTCCAAGGTGTTCTGGTTCACGCTGGAGTTCGGCGTCATGCGGGAGGACGGCGAGCTCAGGGCGTACGGCGCGGGGCTGCTGAGCTCGTACGGCGAGATCGAGGAGTTCCGCGGGATGGACATCCGGCCGCTCGACCTCGCCGCGATGGGCACCACAAAGTACGACATCACCAAGTATCAGGAGGTGCTCTTCGAGGCGGCCTCGTTCGACCACCTCGAAGACACCGTCGGGACGTTCTGGGACACCTGCGACGACGACGCCGTCACCCGCCTCCTGTCCGGGCGCCGGCCGTAAGGGCTCGTCCCAAGCTCAGGACGCGCCGACGATCAGCAGGGCGTCGCCGACTCCCCGCTCCACGCCGTCGGACGGGTGGTTGACGACCTTCTTGCCGATGACCATGGCGCTCGACCCGCCGCCGTCCAGGTTGATCGCGTCGCGCGCCCCGAGCCAGCGCATGAGCTCGGCCGCCTCGAAGAACGACGCGCCGATCGTGCCGCCGGGATCGCGGCCGTCCACGACCGCGATGACGAGCTTGCCGTTGCGGGTCACGCCGGCGAGCGTCCGGGGGTGACGGCGCAGGATCATGTTCGTGTTGGCCATGCCGTCCCGGCCTGGGGTGATCGTCGTCCTGCCCCCGCGGACCAGGCCCACCGCGCCGCCGATGATGTTCGTCTCCGGCGTCAGCGGGACGGCCTTCTTCGTCCGCAGGTCGGTGACCCGCGTCGTGACCTTGATCGTCGTTTCCTCGGTCACGTGCTCCGACAGCCAGTCGGCGCCCGCTCCGACGCCGTGCAGGACCCGCATGCCACGGGTGACCTTGCCGCCGGCGTCGCGGAGGGCCAGCACCTTGCCCGTCGCGTCGAGGACGGCCTCGATCCCGTCGTCCTTCGGGGTCTCCCGCCCGAGTTCCTCGGTGTAGAGGACGACCTCGTCCGGCTGCGGAACCCGGTTGAGGCCGGTCACCTGGACGGTCGCCCCGTCGGCCGCGCGGGCGACCACGGAGGAGGACAACTCGGTGACCCGGGCCGTACGGCCCTTCAGGACCAGGCCGACGCGGCCGGGGACCGCCTCGCTGAGCAGTTTGCCGCCCACGACCGAGATGCCGGTGGGGTCGCCGCGGAAGGCGGGGAGCGTGTGGATGTCGAAGAATCCGCCGTTCACCGCCGCCACGGCCTTGGCGGCGGTGGCCATCGCCGAGACCTTCTCCCGTTTCGCGACGCTCGTGCCCACCGAGGACCGGTAGGAGCCGCGGAAGGTGCGGGGATCGACCACGATGACCCGCACGCTCCAGGGGCCGGTCGTGACGAAGCCGTCGTCGCCCTGGAAGTCCACCTTCGTGTTCACGCCGGCGTCCTTGAGCTGCTTGACGACCTTGGCGGCCTCGGCCTTCTGGCTGAGCGGCCAGCCGCCGACGCGGACCATGTAGTAGTCGCCGGCGGGGAAGTCGGCCACCGCGGGCCGGGTGAACTTCACCACCGTGGGGGTGAACCCGGCGGCCTGCACGGCCTCGGCCTGGGCCTGCGCGTTGGACTCGGACATGAAGTCCTTGCCCGCAACGACGACGCTGACCGTGTACCCGTCCTTCGTGCTGCCGTGCCGGAGCGTGAAGTAGCTGATGCCGGGCCCGAGGCTCTTCGCCGCCGACTTCGGTATCCCTGGCGCGCCGAGGGGGAAGCTCGTCGTCGGCAGACCGGCGACGGGTTCGGCGGCTGCCGGGGCCGGAGGGATGGTCGTCGTCAGGGCCAGTACTGCGGCCCCGGCGATCAGGCGGCGTCTCATGCGGTTTACTCCCCATTGGTGATCCTTACGGGACCATCGTGGCGAGGCTGACGCCCGATGTGGAGGCGAACGCGCCAAAGGGCATCAAATTGCGACGTGAAGCCGTCGGCGCCGTCCGAGAAAATCGGACCAAAGGAACATTAGGCCCGAAATTTCGCGAAGGCGTCCGCCTGCGTTACGCGGGACCTCGGGAGGCGCGGGTGTCCATCTCCCGGGCCCGCTGGACGAACTCCTGCGCGGAGCGGGCCTCGATGTGGACGAGCAGCCCGTCGGGCCGCCGGAACATGCCCCAGTAGTGCGTGGTGGCCTGGCCCCACCAGATGGTCCAGCCGGGGAAACGCGCGGACAGGGCCCGTACCACCACGGCCGGGCTGATTCGGGGTTCGTTCGTCGTGGGCACGCTTCGAGATAAGCACGATTCGCTGCGTGATCGCGAGTGCGCGAACAGTAGCGGATGCGAAGTCTTACACGCGGGACGACATACCTACGCTTCGGTTGTGGCATCTCCACGGGCAGTTATCCACCGCGGGCCGGTGTGGCCGGATCGCGCTCAGCCGCCTTCGCGGCGGAAGGTCTCCAGGGCCAGCAGCGCGACGTGCAGCGACAGGCACGACTCGACGTCGTCGAGGTCGGTGTCGAGGACGCGCTCCAGCCGCCGCAGCCGGTCGTAGAAGGCGGGCCGGGACAGGTGGGCCCTCTGCGCGGCCACCGCCTTGTTGCGGCCCGAGTCGAGGTAGACGCGCAGGATCCTGGTCAGGTCGCCGTGCCGCTGCGCGTCGTGGGCGAGCAGGGTGCCGAGTTCGCGTTCGGCGAAGGTCTGGAGCCGCGCGTCGTCCCGCAGCAGGTGCAGCAGCCCGCGCAGCCGCAGATCGGGCAGGCGGTAGAACGGCCGCCCGTCGGGCTGGCGCACCGCGACCTCGGCGACCTGCTCGGCCTCCAGGAAGCTGCGCCGTACGTCCTTGATCGATTCCACGACGGAGCCGGCCGCGAGCACGAACGGGGTGACGAACCCGGCCCGCAGGCGCTCGGCCAGCGCGCCGAGCGCCGTCTCGGCGGCCGTACGGGGCGGCAGCGGCAGCAGCACTCCCACGCTGCTCTGGTCGAGCGCCCCCACCAGCGCGGGCAGCCTGGCCTCGCGGCAGGCGGCGGCGCCGGCCTCGGCCAGTTCGCCGAGCCTCGCCTGCTCACCCAGCGCGGTGCCGGCCGGGACAGTGCCGACCGGGGCCGGGCCGGCCGGGGAGGCCAGGCGGATGACGGCGCTCACCAGCCGGCGGCCGGTGAGCGGGACGCCGACGGCGCGGGCCCGCGCGGCGGCCTCGTCGGGGTCGGCGTAGGCGTGGGTGAGGATGCCGGTGAGTATCGTGCCGTGCGCCTGCCGCTCCAGGGACTCCTGGTGCCGCTCCAGCAGGCGGCTGAGCGCGAGGGTGGTCGCGGCGCGTTCGGCGAGCACGATGTCGCGGGGGCCGGGCGGGCCGTCGCACAGCAGGATGAGCCGTCCCCAGTCCTGGCCCCGGGCCCCGACCATCGTCACCAGCCATCCGGCGGCGGCGTCGTAGGCGGTCCGCTCGGACGGCATGACCGCGCGCGACCTGGCCTCCCAGTTGGCCAGCACGGTGCCGGTGTCGCCTCCGGCGGCGTCGCAGGCCAGCACCTGGTGGGCGAGGTTCTCCAGTAACGCCGGGCGGCCGGAGAACCGGACGACCTGGTTCAGCACCTCCCCCGGGGAGGCGCCCTCGACCGACAGCTCGGTGAAGACCTCGTGCAGCTGCTCCGAGGCCCGGAGCTCCTGGAGCTGGTCGTCGATGATCCGCGCGTGGACCGACTCGGTGATCTGCACGAAGGGCGTCTCGCGGGCCAGCGTGACGAGCGGCAGCCCGTGCTCCTCCGCGGCCCTGACCACCGCGGCCGGCAGCTCGCGGACGAACCGGCGGCCGAGTTCCACGATGAGGCCGGAGGCGCCCACCTCGGCCAGTTCGCCGACGTAGTCGGCCAGACTGCCGGGTTCTTCCGGCAGCGCCACCCCGGTCGTGAGGACGAGTTCGCCGCCGCGCAGCAGATGCGCGATGTCGTGGACCTCGCCGACGTGCACCCAGCGGACCCGGGTGTCGAGCCGGTCGCCGCCCGCCACCACCCGGGGTTTGCCGCGCCGCACCGTGTCCAGGGCGAGCACGTCGGCGACCGTGGGGAGCATGGTCCGAGGCTACCTGATCATTATGTAAGGATGACCCGCCCGAACATGACAGTATGCGGGCCCGGTGTCAGGAGCCGTCCGTCCTGTGCCTGTCCAGCCCGTCGAGCAGGGCGGTCAGCCCGAACTCGAAGGCGAGCCGGCGGGCGACGAGGGGGTCGTAGGCCATGTTGCTGTAGCTGCTGAAGCGCTCCAGCAGGTTGGGCCGGTCGGCCACGGCCTTCATCAGGATCGGGTCGACCGCGGCCTGCAGGTCGGCGACGCTCTGACCGGAGTTCTCCAGCGTGCCGAGGAAGGCGACCTCGGGAATCGTGGCGCCGAGCGTGTACGACACGACGGCCGTGCAGGCGTAGTCCACGTCGACGCCCTGGAAGCCGGCGCGGACGAACGCGCCCATCAGCCGGTCGGCGGCGGTGAGCGCGTTCGGCCCGAGCGCGGGGACCACCCCGATCAGGCCGGCGCTCCAGGGGTGGGCGAAGACCGCCCCCCGCATGCCGTACGCGAAGACTCTGGTGGTCTCCCGCCAGTCCGCGTCCTCCGGCAGCACGACGGCGGCGTAGACCTCGTCCATGACCAGCTCGATCAGCTCGTCCTTGTTCGCCACGTGCCAGTAGAGGCTGGTCGCCCCGGCGCCCAGGCGGGCGCCCAGCTTGCGCATGCTGAGCGCGTCGAGGCCCTCGGCGTCGAGCAGCTCCACGGCCGCGCGGACGATCTGGTCGCGGCTGAGGCCCTGCTCGCGCGTTCCCCTGCGCTCGCGGGTCCAGACGGAGGAGAACGGCTTCGGTGACACGGCCCCACGATATTCGCTCGCACGGTGTTCGATGCAGTCGTACAGTGTGCGAGACAACTCGCACACTGTACGAGGAGATAGACATGTCCCATCCTCGCCGATGGTGGATCCTCGGGGTCCTGTGCCTGAGCCTGCTGACTCTGGTCGTGGACAACACCGTGCTCAACCTCGCGATCCCGTCGCTCATGCGCGATCTCGGCGCCACCCCGCAGGACGTGCAGTGGATCATCGACGCGTACGTCCTGGTCTTCGCGGGGCTGCTGCTCACCGCGGGCAGCCTGTCCGACCGGTACGGCAGGCGGCGGATGCTCGTGATCGGCCTGGCGTTCTTCGGCGGAGCCTCGCTGGCCGCCACCCTGGCCACCGAGCCCTGGCAGCTCGTGGGGGCCCGCGCGCTCATGGGCGTCGGCGGCTCCTGCGTCATGCCGTCCACCCTGTCGATCCTGATCACCGTCTTCGACGAGAGCGAGCGGCGCAAGGCCATCGCGGTGTGGAGTTCTGTCGCCATGGTGGGCGTCGTCGCCGGTCCCACGCTCGGCGGGTTCCTGCTCCGGCACTACTACTGGGGATCGGTCTTCCTGCTCAACGTGCCGATCGCGATCCTGGCGATCGTCGCCGCCGTCACGCTCATGCCCGAGACGTACGGCGTCGCGCGGCGGGCGGACCCGCTCGGCGTGATCCTGTCCGTCGCGGGGATGGGCGGCCTGGTCTGGGCCGTCATCTCGGCGCCGGGAGGCCGCCTCGACCCGGTGGTCGTCGTGGTCTCGGCGCTCGCCCTGGCGGCGTTCGTGCTGTGGGAGCGCCGCAACCCGCACCCGATGCTGCCGCTCGGCCTGTTCCGCGACCGCTCGTTCAGCGGCGCGTGCTTCTCCGTCGTGCTGCTGTCGTTCGGGGCGGGGGCGCTGATGCTGGCCCTCACGCAGTATCTGCAGTTCGTCCTCGGCTACGACCCGCTGACCGCCGGGTTCGCGCTGCTGCCGTACGTCGTGGCGGCGGCGCTCTTCAACGGCCTGGGCGCGGCGCTCGGCAAGAAGGTGAGCAACCGGACGCTGATCGTCGCGGGCCTCGTCGTGATGGCCGCCGGGTTCGCGCTGCTGTCCACGCTCACCGACGGGTACGGCACGATGATCGCCGGCCTGCTGGTGATGGGGGTCGGCGGCGGACTGGCCGGCCCGGCGGCGTACGCCACGCTGATGGGCGCGGTGCCCCCCGACCACGCCGGGGTGGGCTCGGCGCTCAACGACACGGTGCAGCAGGTCGGTATGGCGCTGAGCGTGGCGGTGCTCGGCAGCGTGCTCGCCGCGGCCTACACCTCGGCCATGCCGGCATCGGCTCCGGCGGCGGCGCGCGAGTCGATCGGCGCCGCGGTGACCCTGGGCGATCCCTCGGTGGCCGCCGCCGGACGTGCGGCGTTCGTGTCGGCGATGTCCGCGGGCTCGTGGGTCGGGGCGGGCTGCTCTCTCGCGGCGGCCCTGGTCGCGCTGCTGGTCCTGCGCCGGAAGGCCGCCGCTCCCGCCGCCGGCGCGGAACCGGTGACGGCAGGCACTGTGTAAGCGGATTTCGGATTGTCCCGACAGGCTGACGGGTGAGCCTCCGCCCGTCAGCCGGGATACTCAGTACATGTCGGATCTTCTCGCGCGCCATCGCGCGGTCATGCCCAGCTGGATGGCCCTCTACTACAACGAGCCCATCGAGATCGTCGGCGGCAAGGGGAACCGGGTCGTCGACGCGGACGGGAAGAGCTACCTCGACTTCTTCGCCGGGATCCTGACCAACATGATCGGGTACGACGTGCCCGAGGTGCGGGAGGCCGTCGAGCGCCAGCTCGCCACCGGCGTCGTCCACACCTCGACGCTGTACCTCCTCCGGACCCAGGTCGAGCTGGCCGAGAAGATCGCCCGCCTGTCGGGCATCCCGGACGCCAAGGTCTTCTTCACCAACTCCGGCACCGAGGCCAACGAGACGGCCCTGCTGCTGGCCACCTACGCCCGCGGCTCCGACCAGGTGCTCGCGATGCGGCAGAGCTACCACGGCCGGTCGTTCGGCGCGATCAGCATCACCTCCAACCGCGCCTGGAAGAACAACTCGCTGTCGCCGCTCAACGTGCACTTCCTGCACGGCGCCGACCGCCACCTCACGCAGTTCCGCGGCATGTCGGACGCCGACTACATCGCCGCCTGCGTGGACGACCTGCGCCACGTGCTCGCCACCGCCGTCGCCGGGAACGTCGCCGCGCTGATCGCCGAGCCCATCCAGGGCGTGGGCGGCTTCACCGCGGCCCCCGACGGGCTGTTCGCCGCGTACAAGGAGGTCCTCGACGAGGAAGGCATCCTGTTCGTCAGCGACGAGGTGCAGACCGGCTGGGGCCGTACGGGCTCGGCGTTCTTCGGCATCCACAACCACGGCATGACGCCGGACATGATGACCTTCGCCAAGGGGCTCGGCAACGGCTTCGCGGTCGGCGGCGTCGTCGCGCGCGGCGACCTCATGGACGGCCCGCACGCCATCGGCCTGTCGACCTTCGGCGGCAACCCGATCTCGATGGCGGCGGCCAACGCGACGCTCGACTACGTGCTCGACCACGATCTGCAGGCCAACGCGGCGCGCACCGGCGACATCCTGATCTCCGGGCTGCGCGAGGCGGCCGGGCGGCTGTCCGTCGTGGGCGACGTCCGGGGCCGCGGCCTGATGTTCGCCGTCGACCTGGTCGACCCCGCCACCGGAGCGCCGGGCCCCGCGCTGGCCGCCCGCTTCATGGAGGAGACCAAGAAGCTCGGCCTGCTCGCCGGCAAGGGCGGCCTGTACGGGAGCACCCTGCGCATGGCCCCGCCGCTCACCCTCACCGAGGACGAGGCCCGCGAGGGCCTGGGCATCCTCGTCACCGCTCTGGAGACCGTCGACGATGAAGCACGTTGACCACTGGATCGGAGGCGTCCTCACCGGCGAGGGCGCCCGTACGGCCCAGCTGTTCGATCCGGCGACGGGCGAGGTGAGCGGCCAGGTGGCGCTCGCCTCCGTCGAGGAGGTCGACGCGGCCGTGGACGCGGCCGCGCGGGCCTTCCCCGCCTGGCGGGACGCCTCGCTGGTCAAGCGCACGCAGGTGCTGTTCCGGTTCCGCGAGCTGATGGACGCGCACCGCGACGAACTGGCCGCGCTGATCACCGCCGAGCACGGCAAGGTCCACTCCGACGCGCTGGGCGAGGTGGCCCGCGGCCTGGAGGTCGTGGAGTTCGCCTGCGGCATTCCCCACCTGCTCAAGGGCGGCTACTCGGAGAACGTCTCGACCCGCGTCGACTCCTACTCGATCCGCCAGCCGCTCGGGGTGGTCGCGGGCATCACTCCGTTCAACTTCCCGGCCATGGTGCCGATGTGGATGTTCCCGGTGGCCATCGCCTGCGGGAACACGTTCGTGCTCAAGCCCTCGGAGCGCGACCCCTCGGCGTCGCTGCTCATGGCCGACCTCTGGCGGCGGGCGGGGCTGCCGGACGGCGTGTTCAACGTCGTCCAGGGCGACAAGGTCGCGGTCGACCGGCTGCTGGAGCATCCGGCCGTACGGGCGGTGTCGTTCGTCGGCTCCACACCGATCGCCAGGTACGTGTACGAGACCGGGACGGCCCACGGCAAGCGGGTGCAGGCCCTCGGCGGCGCCAAGAACCACATGCTCGTGCTGCCCGACGCCGATCTCGACCTGGTCGCCGACTCGGCCGCCTCGGCGGGCTTCGGCTCGGCGGGGGAGCGGTGCATGGCGATCTCCGTGGTGCTCGCCGTCGACCCGGTCGGCGACGCCCTGGTCGAGAAGATCGTGTCGCGGGTGCGCGACCTGACCGTCGGCCCCGGCACCGACCCCGAGTCGCAGATGGGCCCGCTGGTCACCGCGGCGCACCGCGACAAGGTGGAGTCGTACCTCGACCTCGGCGTCGAGGAGGGGGCCAAGCTCGTGGTCGACGGCCGGGAGACCCCGGTGCGCGGGGACCGGGGGAACGGCTTCTGGCTCGGCCCCACCGTGCTCGACCACGTGCCGCCGAACTCCCGCGTGCACCGCGAGGAGATCTTCGGTCCGGTGCTGTCGATCGTGCGGGTCCGCTCGTACGAGGAGGGACTGGAGCTGATCAACACCGGCGAGTACGGCAACGGCACGGCGATCTTCACCAACGACGGCGGCGCGGCCCGGCGCTTCCAGAACGAGGTGGAGGTCGGCATGGTCGGCATCAACGTGCCGATCCCGGTGCCGATGGCGTTCTACAGCTTCGGCGGCTGGAAGGCCTCGCTGTTCGGCGACACGCACGTGCACGGCACCGAGGGGGTCCACTTCTACACCCGGGGCAAGGTCGTAACCTCCCGGTGGCTCGACCCCTCCCACGGCGGGGTGAACCTGGGATTCCCCACCAACGGCTGAGATCCGCACCGTGGACCACGCCCGGCCTGTCCGGGCGCGGCCGGTGGGCGACCGCCTGACCGATGCGCGGAACCCGCTACCGGGAGATCAGGCCGGGAAGCCGCATGCGGGGAAGCGCCAGAGCTGCAGCAGAGCTTTCGGCACGCCCCCCTCCACACAGCCGCCGGTGTCGCCGCGGTACTCCCAGCCATGGTTACCGCGCTTGCGCCAGATGTGCGGCCCGTCCTGATAGCTCACCGGGTCACCCTTGACCCCGACGCTGCCGATGGCCCAGTAAACGTCCTTCGCGGCGGAGGCTCCCCTGATCTTCCCGTAGTAGACGTGCTTCGGTCCGTCCACCCTGCCGCGGGTGCCGGGATGGCCCTGCCCGTAGTACTGCTTGTAGAAGGCGTCGGCGAGCTGGTGCCGGGTCCGCTCCGTCAGCCGGAGGTTGACCGCTTTGCCGCGCGCGCTGTGCGCCTGTCCCGTCGCCCGCGGCAGCGGTGTGGCGGCCACCGCCGGAAGAGCGGCGGTCAGTGTGATCGCCGCCGTCGCGGCGGCCGGCAGAGCGGCTGTCCATCTGGTCACGTTCCATCACTTCCCTCACCGCGCCGACAGGCCGTACGAGCGGAAGCACGCGCGACGTGCCCTCCGGCGGCGTTGCAGGAGTCCGGTGACGAGTGCGGTCAGGTCTCCCGCTCGTGCCGGTGGGCGAGGTGGCTTGGTGAGGAGCGCCGCCAAGGTGGCGATGAAACTCTCCCGTGCGTACGGCGCCTGCCCTTCCAGGGCGTAGTAGAGGGTCGCGCCGAATGACCACAGGTCTGATCCCACGCTCGCCTGCCGGCCCTGGGCGATCTCGGGGGCCAGATATGCGGGCGACCCCATGAATTCGCCCGCCCGGGTGAGTGTGTGGGCGCCCTCGAAGGTGGCGATGCCGAAATCGGTCAGGACGGCCCGTCCATCGGCGGTGATCAGGACATTGCTCGGCTTCACGTCGCGATGCAGGATCCCGCATCGGTGAATGGCGTCGAGAGCCTCCAGAATTTCCAGGCCCATCGTCGCCGCTCGATCCGGTTCCATGGGGCCGGCGTCCCGGACGACATGGTCGAGAGACCGCGCGGGCACGTACTCCATGACGATCCAGGGATCATCGTCATGATTGACCACGTCGTAGACGGTCACGACACCAGGATGGCGAATGCGGGCCATCGCCTGTGCTTCCCGCTCCATGCGCAGCCGGAGCATCGAGATCTCGGCGGTGGCGAGGGAATCCGGAGGATGGATCTGCTTGAGCGCCACGGTCCGGCCGAGTCGTTCGTCAAGGCCGCGCCAGACCGTGCCCATGCCGCCACGCCCGAGGACGGCGAGAAGGCGGTATCTGTCCGCCACGACATATCCGGGCTCTGTCGCCATTCAGGGAAGATACCGTCGCTCAGCCGAGCGCGACAGATTGTGTACGCGACGCGGCGGGCGATCCCGTGATATCCCACGCGGGCGATCAAGGCGGGCGATTGAGCGGCCTTGTGCGGGCGATGGTACGCGGCGTGGCGCGCCGCCGTCGCCCGCGGCCCGCGCGGGCGCGGGCCGTTCCCCGGGCCGTCCCGGGGGGCCGGGCCAGTAGGCTCGGGACGTCCGTCTCTTCCCTGGGGGTCGTGCGTGCGCCGTACACACGTGGCCGTGGCGGTGGTGTCCGCCGGGCTGCTCACCGCCTGCGGCAGCCGTTCCGCGCCGGGGACGGAGACGGTCACGCCGGGGGCCTCCGCGGCGGCCGCGTCGGCGACGGCCTCCAGCGGCCCCGGCCCGTCCGCTCCGGCCGCCACGCCCACGCCCACACCCGCGGCCTCGCTCGGGCCGGGCGAGGGAACGGTCAGCGTGGTCGCGCTCGACGGGTACGCCGAGTGGGGCGGCGTCGATCCCAAGGTGAAGTGGATCGGCACGTTCGAGAAGGAGACGGGCTGCAAGGTCAGCCTCCGGATCTACGACCCCCGCCAGGAGGAGAAGCCGGGCGACTTCGCGCCGGCGTCCTTCGACGTGGTCTCCGCGACGCCGGAGGTGGGCGGCAGGCTGATGGCGGAGGGCAAGGCCGCCCCGCTCAACACCACCCTGCTCACGGGCTACGACAAGATCCCCAAGCGGCTGCGCACGCTGCCCTCGGTGACCCGTGGCGAGCAGGTGTACGGCGTGCCGTACGTCTGGGCGACCAACGAGGTCCTCTACGACTCCGGCAAGGTCCGCTCGGCCGGACCGGAGTCGTTGTTCGAGGACAAGGGGCCGGTGATGTTCCGCGACCGCCCGCTGACGCTGGCGGACGCCGCGCTGGTGCTCAAGGAGCGCGGCGCCGACATCGAGGACCCGTTCGACCTCACCGACGAGCAGCTCGACGCCGCCGCCGAGCTGTTCCGCTCGGGCGACGAGGGCGGCCGTCTCTTCTGGCACGACCCCATCGAGGTCGTCCAGGCCTTCGCGACCGGGTCCGTACGGCTCGCGCAGGCCACGCCGTACCACGCGGACGTGCTCAGCCACGGGCGCAAGCCCGTCAAGGTGGCGGGGGACCGGCCGGTGACCGGCTGGGCCGACTCCTGGATGCTGTCGGCGGGCGCCCCTCACCCGTCGTGCGCGTACAAGTGGCTCGACTTCACCGCCTCGGCCGACGTGCAGCGGAAGGTGTCGGCCTGGATGGGCCTCGCCCCGGCCAACCCCGAGGCGTGCACCGGCGCGGCCCGCCGGATCTGCGCCGACTACGAGGTCGGAGAGCCCAGGGCGTTCAAGGACGTCTACTTCGCCGTGCGCCCGGAGGCGTACGACAAGTGGGTGGAGCGCTGGTCACGCATCGCGCCGTGACCGTTCGCGTACGCGGAGGGCTTTGCGGGCCCCGATTTTGTCGGTGGCGGCGGAAAGAATCGGCGTGTGGATGTCGGGGGCGCGAGCTCCGCTCCGGCTCCTCAGTGAGTGCCGCCCATGGCGGTCCCACCGAGACGAAGAAGGACACGACGATGACGCTCGCATATGCTCCCTCCCTCACCGGCGAGATCGTGCTGCCCGGTGACGACGCGTACGAGACCCTGCGCCGGACCTCCGGCGGCACCGGCAGCCCCGCGTACATCGTGCGCTGCCGCGACGCGGAGGAGGTCGCGCAGGCCGTGCGGTTCGCGACGGAGGAGGGCCTGACGCTGTCGGTGCGCAGCGGCGGGCACCACGGCGCGGGGTTCGGCACCAACGACGGCGGGCTGGTCATCGACCTTGGGCTCATCGACGGTGTTGAGGTGTTCGGCGGCCTGGACGACATCGTGCGGATCGGCGCCGGTGCGCGCTGGGGCGAGGTGGCCCGCGCGCTCGCGCCGTACGGCCTGGCCGTCTCCTCGGGAGACACCGCGGCGGTGGGTGTCGGCGGGCTGATGCTCGGCGGCGGCATCGGCTGGATGGTGCGCAAGCACGGCCTGGCCCTGGACCATCTCGTCGCCGCGGAAGTGGTGACCGCCGACGGCCGGATCGTCCGGGCGAGCGCGACTGAGCACCCCGACCTGTTCTGGGCGATCCGCGGCGGCGGCGGCAACTTCGGCGTGGTGACCACGTTCGAGGTCGCCGCCACGCGGGAGCGGGAGGTGACCTTCGCCCGGATCGTCTATCCGGCGAGCCAGGCGGCCCGGGTGCTCAGGAGCTGGCGCGACGTCATGCGGTCGGCGGGCGACGAGCTCACGTCCACCGCGCAGCTGTCTCCCGCGTCCGGCGACGACGCCCCGCCCACGGTGGTGATCACCGCCTGCCAGGCCGGCGGCGACCACGACGCCGTGGAGCCTCTCACCCGGCTCGGCGACGCCCTCAGCGTGGACGTCGCGGTCCAGCCGTACGCGGACCTGCTGGTGGAGACCCCGCCGGGACCGCGGCCGGCCTGGCACGCGCAGTTGCGCAACCGGTTCGCCCGGTCCTGCACCGACGAGCTGATCGACACGCTCGTGTCGCACGTGGGCGGCATCCCGATGACGGTGGTGGAGTTGCGCGCGCTCGGCGGGGCGATGGGCCGCGTGCCGGCCGGGGCCACCGCCTTCGCCCACCGGGACGCCGAGGTCCTGCTGACCACGGTCGTCCTGGGCGGCCAGGCGGAGCACGCGCCGGTCCGGGAGAACCTCGAAGCCCTGTGGCGCGGGCTGGCTCCCCACACCGGCGGGGCGTACGGCAACTTCCTGAGCGAGCCGTCGAAGGACGACGTGGCCGCCGTCTACCCGGCCCGCACCCGCGAGCGGCTCGCGGCCGTCAAGCGCCTCTATGACCCCGCGAACCTGTTCGACCAGAACATCAACGTCGGTCCGGAAGGGAGCCGCTGACAGGCGCGATGGTCAGGACATGGCCGCCCGGGAGCGGCGGGGCAGCGGCACCTTGCCCTCGGGCGCGGGCAGCAGGGCCTCGGCGCAGTCGTCGCAGGCGTGTACGGGGGCGTTGTCGGGCAGCATCCCGACCTTGACCCGGGGGCGGGGCCACTTCTTGTGGCAGACGACACAGGCGTCGCCGTCGCGCTGCGTGGTGGTCAGACCGGCAGGGTCGAACGTCAGCATGAGCCGCTCGGCGCCGTTCGGGTTCCAGCTCATCAAAGTCCCCCCTCGATCGCCTATCGGAACCGTTATAACGCGGTTACCCTTCGTGATCGGCGCGAGTCGGGCCAAGTGATGGTTAAATCCAGGCATAACGCAAGCCGTACGACAACAAAAGGGACACCCTGGATGATAACGGGTGCCCCTTTTGATCCGTTTGAAACGGCTAATCGATGCTGAGTGCCTTCTCCAGGATGGAGAGGCCCTCCTCCAGCAGGTGGTCGGGGATGACCAGCGGCGGCAGGAAGCGCAGCACGTTGCCGTAGGTCCCGGCGGTGAGTGCGAGAAGTCCCTGCTCATGGCACTTGCGTGCGATCTCGCCGGCCGGGTAGGGCTCCTTGGTGCCGGGGACCACGAGTTCGATCGCGATCATCGCGCCGCGCCCGCGCACGTCGCCGATGACGGGGTTGCGCTCCTGGATGGCCCGGAGACGGGGAAGCATGACCTCGCCGATGTGCCGGGCCCGCTCGACGAGCTTCTCCTCCTCGATGGTCTCCAGCACGCCCAGGGCCGCCTCACAGGCGAGGGGGTTGCCGCCGTACGTGCCGCCGAGCCCGCCGGTGTGGACGTGGTCGAGCAGGTCGGCCCTGCCGGTCACGGCCGCCAGCGGGAGGCCGCCGGCGATGCCCTTGGCGGTGCAGATGATGTCCGGGACGATGCCCTCGTCCTCGCAGGCGAACAGGTGGCCGGTCCGGGCGAAGCCCGTCTGGACCTCGTCGGCGATGAAGACGATGCCGTTGGCCCGGCAGTACTCCACGATCTTCGGCAGGAACCCGCGGGCCGGCTCGATGAACCCGCCCTCGCCCGCGATCGGCTCGATGAGCACCGCCGCGACGTTCTCCGCGCCGACCTGCTTGTTGATCATGTCGATCGCCTGCGCCGCGGCCTCCTCGGCGCAGTTCTCCGGCCCGGTGGGCCAGCGGAACGGGTAGGCGAGCGGCACCCGGTACACCTCAGGCGCGAACGGGCCGAATCCGTGCTTGTACGGCATGCTCTTGGCCGTCAGCGACATCGTGAGCAGCGTGCGGCCGTGGTAGCCGTGGTCGAACACGACGACCGCCTGCCTGCCGGTGGCGTGCCGGGCGACCTTGACCGCGTTCTCGACGGCCTCCGCGCCGCTGTTCACCAGGAACGTGCGCTTGTCGTGGTCACCGGGGGTCAGGTCGTTGAGTTTCTCGCAGACCGCCACGTACGACTCGTACGGCGCGACCATGAAGCAGGTGTGGGTGAAGTCGGCGACCTGCTTCCGCACCCGCTCGACCACGCGCGGCGCGGCGTTGCCGACGTTGGTCACGGCGATGCCCGAGCCGAAGTCGATCAGCGAGTTGCCGTCCGCGTCGACGATCACACCGCCGCCCGCGTGGGTCACGAAGACGGGCAGGGTGGTGCCGATGCCCGGAGGCACGGCCGACTGCTTGCGCGCGAACAGTTCGCGGGACCGCGGGCCGGGGATCTCGGTGACGAGGCGGCGCTCCTGGGGGAGCTGCGGGCCGCCGTGCGTGGTCGCAGTGCTCATGTCTGAGACGCTACGGCTACCGCCACCACCCGCCGATATGCCGCTATGTCAGAATGTAGGCGCACTTTTGGCCGGTGCGCACAAGCCGCCGGGGAGGGGGCCGTGGCACCCACACTGCGCCGGATCACGGCGATCGTACCGCTCCACCTGGAGGTTCTCGCCGGGAGGAGCGGGCTCGACCGGCCCGTGCGATGGGTCGCCGTGAGCGAACTGGAGGACCCCACCCCGTTCCTCGAAGGCGGGGAACTCGTGCTCACCACCGGCATGCGCCTGTCCGGCGCCGACGCGGGCCCGTACGTCTCCCGGCTCGTGGCCCGGGGCGTCACGGGGCTGGGGTTCGGCGTGGGGCTGAGCCACGACGTCGTCCCGCCGGCGTTCGCCGAGGCGGCCGAGTCGGCCGGGCTGCCGCTGGTCGAGGTGCCGAGAGACACCCCCTTCATCGCGATCGGCAAGGCCGTCAGCGACCTGCTGGCGGGGGAGCAGTACGAGGAGATCAGCCGCGCCTTCGCCGCGCAGGGCCGGCTGACCCGCGCCGCCCTGCGGCGCCGAGGGCCGGTGGCGGTGGTGGACCGGCTGGCCAGGGAGATCGGCGGCTGGGTACTGCTGCTCGACCCCTCCGGCGGGGTACGGCACGCCGCCGACGCGACCGGCCGCGCGGGTCAGGACGGCCCGGTGGAGGACTGGGCGCGGGAGACGGCCCGGTCGCTGGAGCCCGAGATCGCCCGGCTGCGGAGCGCGCCGTCCCCGGCGAGTCTCGCGCTGGCCACCCCGGACGAGCACGTCGTCGTCCAGCCGCTGGGCCGCCGGGGATTCTTCGCGGTGGGCTCCCCGCGGCCGTTCTCGCCCATCGCGCACACGGTCGTCAACGCGGCTGGGTCCCTGCTGACGCTCGCCCTGGAACAGGGCAGGGAGCAGCGGGCCGCCGCGGCGCAGGTGCGCGCCGCGGTGCTGCGGCTGCTGCTGGCCGGTGAGACCGGCGCCGCGGCGCGGACGCTGGCGGCCCTGGGCATGCGGCTGCCCGCCGAGCCGGTCACGGTCCTGGTCTGCCAGACCTCCGATCCGGACGCGCTGACCGAGGCGCTGAGCGGCGCGGCGCCCGCCTGTTTCACCGCTCCCTGGGAGGGCCTGCTCGTCGTCCCGGCTCCGGACGCGTACGCGGAGGAGGTCATCGCGCTGGCCGCACGCTACGGCCGGGTCGGCGCCGGCGCGCCCGGCGTGGACCTGTCGTCGGGACAAGGCGTGCGGGTCGGCCCGGGCGGCGCGGAGGCGGAGGCCGTGGGCGCCGCACCCGCGGCCGGAGGCGGGCCCCGGCTGGGCCTGGCCGTGGACCTGGCCGTCGGGCTGGACCAGGCCCGCCGGGCGCTCGCCTCGGCCTCGCCGGTGGCACGGTTCACCGAACTCGCCGGTCAGGGGCTGCTGTCGCTGCTGGATCCGGACGCCGCGGCGTCGTTCGCCGCCGCGATCCTCGCGCCGCTGCGCGAGTACGGCTCCCGGGCCGACCTCGTCGAGTCGCTGCGTGCCTATCTGGCGAGCAACGGGCACTGGGACGCAGCCGCGCAGCGTCTCGGCGTGCACCGGCACACGCTGCGATACCGCATGAAGCGGGTGAGCGAGTTGCTCGGGCGCGACCTCGACGACCCCGCCGTACGCGCCGAACTCTGGATCGCGCTGAGCCTGTGACGGCGCGTGTCCAACCGTGGCGGGTCAGGCCTCGGGGCGGGCGATGAACGCGCGGATGGCCGCGGTCGTCACGATCTCGTAGGTCTTGCCGTCCGGCAGGTGCCCGGCACGTTCCAGACTGAGCGCGCCCTGCGCCGCCGCCCACAGCGTGTCGGCGACTTTCCGGGGCTGGGTCGGCACGAGGCGGCCGGCGGAGATGCAGTCGGCGATCACCCGGTCGACGATGTTGAGCGCGGCCCTCGCCAGGGTGCGGGCGCGCTCGCTCGGCACGAACCCGGGGATGGCCCGCTCGAACATCAGGCTGTAGTAGCCGGGCTCGGACAGCGCGGCCTCGCGGTAGGCGGGACCCAGCAGGCTGAGGTGCTCCATCGGGTCGGCGCGGTGCGGCACGGCCTCCAGCCTGCGGCGGAACCGTTCGAAGCCCTCCAGGTAGAGCGCCTCGGCCAGGCCTTCCTTGCTGCCGAACATCGTGTAGATCAGCTGGGTGGAGCAGCCGGCCTCGGACGCGATCCTGCGTACGGTGAGGCTCTCCGGGCCCGCGGAGGCGAGCAGGTCGTTGGCGACATCGAGAAGGCGGGTGCGCAACTCGTCGTAATTGCTCCGATGGCCGCGTGCGTAGGCACCCTGAAGACCGAGCGGCGCCGGCGTACCCATCAGCGACGAGCCCTTCTGATTGTGGGGGTCCCGCGACAGACCCGGAAGATGACTTAACCATGCCGCTCGGCTTTCAAACCGCCGAGAAACAGAAAACATCATGAAATCGCCGCGCATCTGTGACATCCCGCCGGAGTTGTCCACGATGGCGCGCCGGAGAACGGCGATTGGCCTGTCCGGAGTAGAGCCGGGTTCCGTCAGCGGTCATAGCGTGAAGACATGGACGTGAGCCGCACTTCCGATCCCCGCCCCTTCTGGCTCGCCGGTTGTCCCGCCACGGGAGACGCCGAGCAGACCGTGACCAACCCGCACGACGGAAGGGTCGTCGGCGTCCATTCGGTCCCGACGCCCGACCAGGTCGAGCAGGCCGTCGCCGCCGCGCACGCGGTGCGCGGACAGGCCGCCGCGCTGCCCATCCACGTACGCGCCGAGGCGCTGGCCCACGTGGCCCGGCGGCTGAGCGAGCGCGCCGAGGAGATCGCCCAGCTGATCAGCGCCGAGAACGGCAAGCCGATCTTCTGGGCCCGGGGCGAGGTCGGCCGGGCCGTCTCCACCTTCCGCTTCGGCGCCGAGGAGGCCCGCCGGTTCAGCGGCGACGTGCAGCGGCTCGACACCGAGCCCGCGGCGCAGGGACGGCTCGCCTACGTCTCCCGGGTGCCGTACGGACCGGTGCTGGCGATCACGCCCTTCAACTTCCCGCTCAACCTGGTGGCGCACAAGGTCGCCCCGGCCATCGCCGTGGGCGCGCCGATCGTGGTCAAGCCCGCCCCCGCGACCCCGCTGTCGGCGCTCGTGCTCGGTGAGATCCTCGCCGAGACCGACCTGCCGGAGGGCGTGTTCTCCGTGCTGCCGGTGCCCAACGACCGGGCCGCCTCGCTGGTGGAGGACCCCCGCCTGCCGGTCGTCTCCTTCACCGGCTCGGGGCCGGTCGGCTACTCCATCCTGGACAGCGTGCCGCGCAAGCACGTCACGCTCGAACTCGGCGGCAACGCCGCCGCGGTCGTGCTCGCCGACGCCGACCTCGACTGGGCGGCGAGCCGGGTGGCGCTGTTCTCCAACTACCAGGCGGGCCAGAGCTGCATCGCGGTGCAGCGCGTGATCGTGGAGGACTCGGTCGCCGACGCCTTCACCGAGAAGCTGGTCGGCGCCGTCGGCGGCCTCGTGACCGGCGACCCGGCCGACGAGAAGACGCAGGTCGGTCCGCTCGTCAGCGAGGACGCCGCGATCCGCGTCGAGAAGTGGGTCGACGAGGCCGTGGCGGCCGGGGCGCGCCTGCTGGCGGGCGGCACCCGCGACGGCGCGACCATCGCCCCCACCGTGCTGGCCGACGTCCCCGCCGGCGCGAAGGTCACCTGCGAGGAGGTCTTCGGGCCGGTCATGACCGTGCAGCGGGTGGCCTCCGTCGACGAGGCGTTCGCCCTGGTCAACGACTCCCGGTACGGCCTGCAGGCGGGGGTCTTCACCCGCAGCCTCGACGTCGCCTTCCGGGCCAACCGGGAGCTCGAGGTCGGCGGCGTCGTCATCGGCGACGTGCCGTCGTACCGGGCCGACCAGATGCCGTACGGCGGGGTGAAGGAGTCGGGCGTGGGCCGCGAGGGGCTGCGCTCGGCCATGGAGGACCTCACCTACGAGAAGGTCATGGTGCTCACCGGTCTCACCCTGTAGAACCACGCGTCCGAGGGCCCGGGGGACCACCGTCCCCCGGGCCCCTCGTCGTGGGAGCCCCGGCGGCCTCAGAGAAGACTCAGCGCCTTGGCGAGGCCGGGGTCGCGGCCCTTGGCCAGGTCGAGGGCCGTCATGGGGGCGTAGTGGTCGGCGGGGACCCCGACGGTGTCGATGATCTCCCGGGCCGGCCCGAGGTGCCGGACCTTGGGCAGCAGCAGCACACTGCCGTCGTCGAGGAGGTACGCCTCGGACGGGCCGGAGACGACCCCCGCGGTGCGGGTCCCGACGAGGATGCCCAGGCCGTTGTCCTTCACGGCCCCGCTGAAGTCCTCGCAGGCCGAGGCGCACGCGCGGTCGGTGAGCACGACCAGGCGCAACCCGAGCAGCGGGACGGAGTCGTCGGTGCGGTTGGCCGTGCAGTCACCCTTCAGAGGGCAGAAGTAACTGGTCACCTTGCCGTGGGCGAACGCGCCGAGCAGCCGCGTCACCTCGCGCGGCGACCCGCCGCCGTTGCCGCGTAGGTCGAGGACCGCCGCCTTCGGCGTGCTCTTCAACGCGGCGATGACCTGGTCGGCCACGCCCTGGAAGAACCCGGGCACCTTGACGTAGGTGACGCCGCCGGGGAGCGTCTTCGACGTCACCGCCCGCTTCTGCTCCTCGACGGGACCCTCCGTGAGCTTCACGGTCCGGACGCGTCCCGTCGTGGGCCGCTTCAGCGTGAGCCGCACGGTGCCGGAGGCGAACGTGTCGACGAGGCTCTGGTTCACCTTCTCCCCGATGAACGCCGGTATGCCGTTCACCTTCTCGACGATGTCGCCGGGCCGGATGCCGGCCCTCTCCGCCGGGCTGCCGGGCAGGACGCGGGTGACGAACAGCGGCGGCCGGGCGGCCGGGTCCAGCCGCCCGCCCTGCGCGGCCGACAGGCCGGCGATGCCGGTCCCCACCGGTCCGTCCTCCGACGGGGGAGTGATCCTCTCCACCCGGGCGTGGTTGTCGTGCAGCCCGGCGACCATGCCGGTGATCGCGGCCCCCAGGGCTCGTGGATCCCCGGTGCCGAGCATCTCCGCGACGGCGGCCCAGTCGGCGTCGCGGTCCCCGGTCAGGGCGGGCAGGCGGAGGCCCGGCGCGTCCGCCCCCCGCCTGACCAGGTCCTGGGTGTACGCGGCGAGGGCGTCCCGCAGCAGGACCTTCGAATCCAGCACGGGCCCGCTGTAGTAGTTGTCCAGCACGCACTCGTACGCCTGCCGGAGCGTGTTCACCGTCGTCGGCGACGAGGACGTGGGCGGGGGTCCAGACGGCGTGGCGCATCGTCCGCCGTCGGCGGCGGTCGCGGGGGACGACCCCGGAGCCAGGGCACAGGCCGCCAGCAGGACGGCGGAGCAGAACGTTCTGATCATGTCGTCAGCGTGGCCGGGAGTGGGTTTCAGGACCGTGAACGAGATCGTTAACGCCGCTGTTACCCCTCCTGCGGTACGAAGGTCCCATGCGGGTTCTGGTGGCGGAGGACGAACGCGACCTCGCCGATCTCGTGGCGACGGGGCTGCGCCGCCACGCCATGGCGGTCGACGTGGTCTACGACGGGGCGGGCGCCGCCGAGCGGCTGGCGGTGAGCGACTACGACGTCCTCGTGCTGGACCGCGACCTGCCCGAACTGCACGGCGACCTCGTGTGCCGGGAACTGGTGGCACGCGGGAGCCGTACCCGGATCCTCATGGTGACGGCGGCGGCGTCGGTGCCGGACCGGGTCGCGGGCCTCGGCATGGGCGCCGACGACTACCTGCCCAAGCCGTTCGACTTCGCCGAGCTGGTCGCGCGGGTGCGGGCGCTGGGGCGGCGCAGCAGGTCGCAGGTGCCGCCGGTGCTGACGCGGCACGGGATCACGCTCGACACGCACCGCATCCAGGCGTCCCGGGACGGGCGGCACCTGCATCTGTCGCTCAAGGAGTTCGCCGTCCTGGAGACCCTGCTGCGGGCGGAGGGCGCGGTGGTGAGCGCCGAACGGCTGCTGGAGGAGGCGTGGGACGAGAACGTCGATCCGTTCACGACCGTGGTCAGGGTCGTGGTCAGCCGTCTGCGGGCGAAGCTGGGCGACCCGCCCTGCATCCAGACCATCCCCGGCGCCGGCTACGTCTTGTGACGACGGTCCGGGTACGGCTCACGCTGATCTACTCCGGGCTGTTCCTGTTCACCTCCGTCGTGCTGCTGATCATCGTCAACACGCTGATGCGGCAGGCGCTGGACACGCGGATCGCGCGGTTCCCGCTGCCGCCCGAGCGGCCGCGTCCGGCTCCGGCCCCGCGCCTGGGCGAGCCGGAACCGCCGCCGCCGCTGTCCGAGCTGGTGCGGGACGTCATCCACTACCAGTGGGACGTGAGCGCGCTGACGATCGGGGTCCTGACCCTGGTGTCCGTGGTGGTGGGATGGGTGGTCGCGGGGCGCGTCCTGCGGCCCCTCCACCGGATCACCGCCACCGCGCAGCGGCTGTCGCTGTCCACCCTCCACGAGCGGATCGCCCTCACCGGGCCGAAGGACGAGCTGAAGGAACTGGCCGACACGTTCGACGCCATGCTCGACCGGCTGGAGCGCTCCGTCGAGGGGCAGCGCCGGTTCATCGCGAACGCGTCCCACGAACTGCGCACCCCGCTGGCCGTGCAGCGGACGGCGATCGAGGTCGGCCTGCCCGAGGACGTCGGGGAGATCCGCGCCAAGCTGCTGCTCCACAACCATCGCATGGAGAACCTCATCGACGCGCTCCTCGCCCTCGCGCAGGCCGGGCACGGCCTGCGCGAGCGGAGCCCGGTGGCGCTCGGCGAGATCGTACGGTTCGCCCTGGCCGACGCGGGCGAGAACGGGCGGGGGCCGGCGGGCGTGACGGTGACCTCGCGGATCGCCCCCTTCGTCCTGCAGGGGGATCCGGTCCTGCTCAACCGGCTCGTGACCAACCTCGTCGACAACGCGCTGCGCTACAACCATTCCGGCGGGGCCGTGGACGTGACCCTCGCCGACGGTGTGCTGACGGTCCGCAACACGGGCCCGGAGGTGCCGGAGGAGCGGTTCCACGATCTCTTCGAGCCGTTCCGCCGGCTGCACACCACCCGGGAGCAGGGCGCGGGGCTGGGGCTGTCGATCGTCGCGTCCATCGCCCGCGCGCACGGAGCCGCCGTACGCGCGCGACCGGGCCCCGCAGGGGGCCTGGAGGTCACGGTGGCGTTCGCGCGGGACCCCCGCGCAGGGACCTAGCGGCGGGGGCGCAGGCCGTCGAAGAGGAGGCCGAGAGCCCGGCCGCGCAGGTCGTCGCTCCACTGGTCGCGCTCGGCCGCCAGGCACGCCGCGGACAGCAGGGCCAGGAGCTCGGGCATGCGGACGTCGGACCGCACCGCGCCCGACTCCTGCGCGGCCAGCAGCAGCCGCTCGATCACGTTCCGCATGCCGCGGGCGGCCTCCGCCGTCCCCGCCTTCGGATCGGCCCCGGCCGCGGTCAGCAGGTCGGCCGGGGTCCTCCTCCGCCGCGCGCCGGCGACGACGCGCCCGAGGAACCCGAAGAAGGCCTCGCCCGCGTCGGCCGGCAGCGTCTCCGCCTCCGCCAGGAGCCGCAGCACGCCCTCGACGATCACCGCGTGGTAGAGGGCCTCCTGGTCGGGGAAGTGCCGGTAGATCGTGCCGAGCCCCACCCGCGCCTCATGGGCGACCGCGCGCATGGACGCGGACGTCCCGTCGCGGGCCAGGACGGTCTCGGCCGCCTCCAGGATCCGGGCCCGGTTGCGCCGCGCGTCGGCGCGCAGCGGTCTGGCGTCGCCGGTCATCGTCCTCCTCGCCTGAGCGGCCCGATGCCGCGTTGACAACCGGAACATTAGTTCCGTATGTTGCCGCGACATAATCGGAACGCCGGTTCCGGTTCTCGGGAACAAGGGAGCGCAGTGCGGCACACACAACTCGGTCGTTCGGGGCTCAAGGTCTCCACGGCGTGCCTCGGCACCATGAACTTCGGCATGCGACCCGGCATGGGCCCCGGCTCGGCCGGCGGCTGCGACGAGACGGAGGCCGCCCGGATCGTCGACGCCTTCCTGGAGGCGGGCGGGAACGTCATCGACACCGCCGACGCCTACAACGGCGGCGAGTCCGAGCGCGTCGTCGGACGGGCCGTCCGGGGCAGGCGCGACTCCGTCGTGCTGGCCACCAAGGCGTTCCTGCCGCAGGGACCCGGGCCCAACGACCGCGGGCTGTCCCGGGCCCACCTGACCCGGGCGCTGGAGGGCAGCCTGCGCCGCCTCGGCACCGACCACGTGGACCTCTACCAGTGCCACCAGTGGGACGACTCCACTCCGATCGAGGAGACCATGGCGACCCTGGACGGGTTCGTGCGTTCGGGCAAGGTGCGTTACATCGGCTGCTCCAACTTCACGGCGGCGCAGATCGTGGAGTCGCAGTGGGCCGCGGAGCGGGCGGGCGGCACGCCGTTCGTGTCCCTCCAGTCGCAGTACTCCCTGCTGGCCCGGAGCATCGAGGCGGAGATCCTGCCCGTCTGCCGGCGGCATGGCCTCGGCACGCTGGTCTGGTCGCCTCTCGGCGGCGGCGTGCTGGCGGGCCGCTACCGGCGGGGCGAGGCCCCCGGACCCGGCACCCGGATGGCCCGGCTCAGGGCGTCGCCGATGCCCATGGCCCGCGCCTGGGCGGACGGCCTGCTCAACGAGCCCAACCTCGTGGTCGCCGAGCACGTCGCCGAGGCGGCCGCCGGACTGGGCGCCACACCGGCGGCGGTGGCGCTGGCTTGGGTGCGCCGGCGGCCGGGGGTCACCTCGGTCGTCGTCGGGCCCCGCACCCTGGACCAGCTGCGCGACAACCTCGCCGGGCTCGACCTCGACCTGCCGCCGGAGGTCGCCGCCCGCCTCGACGAGGTCTCCCGGCCCGCCCGCACCGCACCCGTCGACGGGACGCGGGCCGGGGAGTGAACGTCGCGAAAACATCGGCGGCGAAGGGATTGGCGCGGCTCCACGGGTGCAGTAGAGGGCCATGGACGCCAACACAGCGCTTCTCGCCGTCGTCGTCGTCACGGCGCTCGCGTTCGACTTCACGAACGGCTTCCACGACACCGCCAACGCCATGGCGACGTCCATCGCCACCGGTGCGCTGCCGCCGCGCGCGGCCGTCGCACTGTCCGCCGTGCTCAACTTCGCCGGTGCGTTCCTGTCGCTCAAGGTGGCCGCCACGATCGCGACCGGCATCGTCGACAGCGGCGCGATCACGCTGACCGTCGTCTTCGCCGGTCTCGTGGGCGGCCTGGCCTGGAACCTCGTGACCTGGTACTTCGGCATCCCCTCCAGTTCGTCGCACGCGCTGATCGGCGGCGTGGCGGGGGCGACGCTCATCGCGGTGGGCGCCTCCGCCGTCAAGGGCGCCGCGATCGTGTCGAAGGTGCTGATCCCCGCCGTCCTCGCACCGGTCTTCGCGGCCCTCGTGGCGACGGCCGGCGCCTTCCTCGTCCATCGGATCACCCGGGGGACGCCCGGGGGCGTCCGGGAGCGCGGCTTCCGCGTCGGCCAGCTCTGCTCGGCGTCCCTGGTGTCGCTCGCCCACGGCACCAACGACGCCCAGAAGACGATGGGAGTCATCACACTGGCCCTCGTCGCCGACCACGCGATCGCGCCGGACGCGGGCACGCCGTTCTGGGTCATCCTCGCGTGCGCGGTGACGATCGCCCTGGGCACCTACACCGGCGGCTGGAGAGTGATCCGTACGCTGGGCAAGGGCCTCACCGAGATCGGGCCGCCGCAGGGATTCGCGGCGGAGGGCTCCTCGGCGGCGATCATCTTCGCCGCGACCCACTTCGGGCTTCCGCTCTCGACGACCCACGTGACCGGCGGCTCGGTGGTCGGCGCAGGGCTCGGCAGGCGGCTCGCCGGGGAGCGCAGCGAGGTGCGGTGGGGCCTCGCCGGCCGCATGGTCGTGGCCTGGCTGGTCACGCTCCCGGCCGCCGCGCTCGTGGGCGCGGCGGCGTGGAAGGGCGCCGACGCCATCGGCGGAACCGGCGGCGCGGCCGTCGTGTTCGCCGTGATGCTGCTGCTGGCCGGCGGTCTCTACCTCGCCGCCCGGCGCGAGCCGGTGACCCACGCCAACGTCAACGCCGAGTGGACCGGGCGTCTCGTCCCCGTCAAGGAGCCGGTCGGATGAGCCAGTACATCGACTTCGCCGTGCTGTGGAAGGTGCTGCTCGCCGGGCTGCTGGGCGGCGCCGGGCTGGTCGCCGTCTACGCCCTCGGTCTCGCGGCTCTCGCCGCCGGCCGGGTGTACGACACCCCTGATCGGGGCAGCGGGACGTCCGCGGCGCGAGCGGCCGGAACGGTCGTCGCCGTCGCCTGCTTCGGCCTCGTCCTGGCCGGGGCGTTGCTCGGCCTTTACGTAATGCTGACCAAGTGAGCGGGGTCGGAGATGCCGGAAGCGTCGCAGGTCGCGAAGGATCACCCGGACGGCGTCGAGTTGCTGCGGCGCACGCCGGGACTGAAGGTGCTGGACGACGATGACGACGATCCCGTCCTCGTCCGCGCCGACGGCGGGCCGGTGGACACCTGGCGCGAGCACTACCCGTACGACCACCGCATCTCCCGGCAGGACTACGACCGGCAGAAGCGGCTGCTGCAGATCGAGCTGCTGAAGCTGCAGTACTGGCTGAAGGACACCGGCGGGCGCCTGGTCATCCTCTTCGAGGGACGGGACGCCGCCGGCAAGGGCGGCACGATCAAGCGGTTCATGGAGCACCTCAACCCCAGGGGCGCGACCGTGGTGGCGCTGGAGAAGCCCAGCGAGCGCGAGCGCGGCCAGTGGTACTTCCAGCGGTACGTCTCCCACCTCCCGGCCGCGGGGGAGATGGTGCTGTTCGACCGGTCCTGGTACAACCGGGCCGGGGTCGAGCGGGTCATGGGCTTCTGCTCCCCCGAGGAGTACATGGAGTTCATGTACCAGACGCCGCTGTTCGAGCGGATGCTCGTGCGCGACGGAATCCGCCTGGTCAAGCTGTGGTTCTCCGTCTCCAGGGCCGAGCAGCGCACCCGGTTCATCATCCGCCAGGTCGACCCCGTACGGCAGTGGAAGCTGTCGCCGATGGACATCGCCTCGCTGGACCTGTGGGACGAGTACACCCGGGCCAAGGAGGACATGTTCCTCAACACCGACACCGAGGACGCCCCCTGGACGATCATCAAGAGCAACGACAAGAAGCGCGGGCGCCTGGAGGCGATGCGCTACGTCCTGTCCCTCTACGACTACGACGACAAGGACGTCTCGGTGGTGGGCGAGCCCGACCCCCTGATCGTCCGGTCCGCCGCCGACATCGTGGACGAGGACAACGCCGAGCCCCTGTCGCCCTTCTGACCGGTCCTCACGCGTCCCGCACGGTCAGGCCCGTTCCGCGCCGCGGAACAGGTCGCGTACGGCCGAGCCGAAGTAGGGGCCGTACATCGTGCGCTGGTCGTTGCTGTACTTGAAGCTGCTCACCGACGTCAGCGTGCCGCGGCCGGAACCGGGGTCGAAGCCGCTCAGCCAGGGACCGCCGCTGGCCCCCGCCGTGAGGTCGCACCGCAGGCCCTGGTCGCGGGTCTGCCCCTGCGGGTCGCCGTGCGGCACCCCGGCGCAGTAGAGCAGGCGCTCCCCGTCGTACGGGGGGTCGGCGGGGAAACCGAACCCGTAGGTCCGCCGGCCCTGCGGCGCGTCGAAGCCCAGGGGCTGGCCGCCCACCACGTCGGTGAGGTGCCGGCCGTCCTGGTCGTCCACGGCCACCATCCCCACGTCGTAGTCGTCGTTTCCCGCGCGTGACCAGGGCCCGGCGACGAACATGCGCCGGGCCGGGAACGCGCCGTACGGCTGACGTCCCTGGTCGTATCCGGGGACGAAGGTCCAGTTCTCGGCCCAGGCTCCGGCGCCGTCCTTGACGCAGTGCCCGGCGGTGACGACCACGTCCCTGTTCGCGCTGCGCACGGCACTGGCTGAGCAGACGAAGTCCACGCCGTTCATGGTCAGGAAGACCCTTCCAGTGGTCCTCGTCACCGAACCGCCCGCCGCCCAGTGCGTGCCGCTCGTGGTCACCGGGGGCATCGCCGCCGCCTGCCGCGTCCTGGTTGTCCCGCCCGTCCCGCCGGTCGCCGGCACGCCGGTCCGCGCGGCGGACCGCGGCGCCGGCCCGGGCGCGAGGACCGGCGGCGGCAGGGCGGTGATCTTCTGCAGGCCCGCCAGCAGCCCTATCGGGGCCGCCCGCGCCATCCGCTGCGGCGTCCAGTACGTCTCGGCGGCGTGGTCCGCCACATGTTCCACGACGTCCGTCACGGGGTCCGGCACGGGGTGGCTCGCGGGATCGTTTCCGGGCGGGACCGCCGGTCCGGGGCCGCGGACGAGTCCTGCGGCGAGGAGGGTGACGGCAAGCAAGGGGAGGCTCGGAGTCATGGCTCCAGAGTGTGGACCACGATCGGTGTCCGCGTGGCTACTTTCCGTGAATCAGGACAGCCCCGTGTTCTGGGCGGTGTTGTAGACCGCCTCGGCCTCGGCGCCGAAGTACGGCCCGAACATCCAGGACGGCGCGAAGTTGTACTTGAAGCTGTTCACCGAGTTGACCATGCCGCCGCCGGTGCTCTGGTTGAAGTTGAGCAGCCACGGGCCGCCGCTGGAGCCTCCGGTCATGCCGCAGCTCAGCCCCTGGTCCTCCGAGGACAGGTAGTCGTCGAACGTGCGCCCGCTGCAGTAGACCAGCCTCGACCCGTCGTACGGCGCGCCGGCCGGGTACCCGAAGGCGTACGTCTGGCGTCCGCGCGGCTGGTTGAACGCCACGCCCTGGCCGCCGACGACCTCGGTGAGGCTCCTGCCGCCCTGGGGCGCCACGACGGCGGCGGCGATGTCGAAGTTCATGTTCTCGCCGGAGTTCCACTGGGAGGTGGTGAGCAGGGTGGTCGCGGGCCAGGTGCCGTCGGGCCGGTCGCCCTGGTCGTAGCCCGGCACGAACACCCAGTTGGCGTGGAACGCGCCGTTCAGCTTCACGCAGTGCCCCGCCGTGATCACGACGCTCTTGTTGGCGCTGGTGACGGCGGTGCCGGTGCAGGAGGCGTTCCGGCCGGCGTCCGATCCGGTCGTCACCGTGAAGAACACCCGTCCCGTGGTCCTCGCGATCGTCCCGCCCGCCGTCCAGGACGACCCGGAGGTCCGGGACGAGACGTACGCCGAGGACCCCGCCGCGGCGGCCCCCGAGGCGGCGGCCCCCGAGGCGGCGGCCTGCGTGGACGCGCTCGCGGCGGTGCTCGAGGGGGCGCTCGTGGGGGCGACGGCGGCGGGGCTCGCCCCGGGCGCGTCGAGAAGGGCGGAGGCCGCGGCGGCGAAGTGCCGCGAGCCCGTGCCGGGTGCCTCCAGCGGTTCGGCGGCCTCCATCCGGGCGGTGGTCCAGAACTTCCGGACCGTCCGCTGCTCCGCCGCCGTGTCGGCCGCGTCGTGCACGGCGGGCCGCGGGCCGGCGGCCGCCGTGGCGGTCCGCGCGGCCGTCGCCGCGGCGCCGGGCACGGCGGGTAAGGCGGCGAGGACCATGGCCCCCGCGATGGCCCCCGCGGCCGTGACAGTGGGGGCCGCGAGACGTCGTGCCGAGGGGTGCATGCCTACCTCCGTGTCGGGATGTCCTGACGCGGGAAGGTAGCGACGCCTCCGGCTGGATTTCTCACGATCCGCCTATACGGTTATGGGCAGATTCCGGCATAGATGTACTGGTTTCTCCACCGCATCGGCTGTTCCGTACGGCGGAACGGAAGGGCGACGCGGATGCCGTCGCGGTTGTCGTCTCGGCGACAATGAGGGAATGAGCTCCCAATCCTCGCCGCAGCCCCGGTCAGTCGTCGTGCTGGGCTCTACCGGCTCCATCGGCACCCAGGCCCTCGACGTCGTCGCCCACGCGTCCGGACGGTTCCGGGTGACCGCGCTCGCGGCGGGCGGCGGGCGGGCCGACCTGCTCGCGCGGCAGGCGGCCGAGACGGGGGCGGAGACGGTGGCCGTCGCCGACCCGGCGGCCGTGCCCGCGTTGCGGGAGGCGCTCGCCGCCGCCGGGGCGCGGCCCCGCGTGCTGGCGGGCCCGGAGGGGGTGGCGGAGGTCGCCGCGTCGCCCTGCGACGTCGTGCTGAACGGCATCACCGGGGCGCTGGGGCTCACCTCCACCCTCGCGGCGCTGGAGGCGGGCCGGGTGCTCGCGCTGGCCAACAAGGAGTCGCTGATCGTGGGCGGCCCGCTGGTCAAGCGGCTGGCCGGGCCGGGGCGGCTCATCCCGGTCGACTCCGAGCACTCCGCGCTCGCCCAGTGCCTGTGGGCGGCCGGTCCCGGCGGAGCCGCTCCGGCGGCCGTACGGCGGCTGGTCGTGACGGCGAGCGGCGGCCCGTTCCGGGGCAGGAAGCGGGCCGAACTGACGGACGTGACGCCCGAGATGGCGCTCAACCACCCGACGTGGTCCATGGGCCCGGTCATCACCGTGAACTCGGCGACCCTGGTCAACAAGGGCCTGGAGGTGATCGAGGCCCACCTGCTGTTCGACATCGGGTTCGACCGGATCGAGGTGGTGGTCCACCCGCAGTCGATCATCCACTCGATGGTGGAGTTCGTGGACGGCTCGACGGTCGCGCAGGCGAGCCCGCCCGACATGCGGCTGCCGATCTCGCTCGCGCTGGCCTATCCCGAGCGGGTGCCCGGAGCGGCCCGGCCGGTCGACTGGTCCACCGCCTGCACCTGGACCTTCGAGCCGCTCGACGACGAGGCGTTCCCCGCCGTCGCGCTGGCCCGGCACGTCGGCACCCTGGGCGGCACGGCCCCGGCGGTCTACAACGCCGCGAACGAGGTGTGCGTGGAGGCGTTCCTGAAGGGCGCCCTGCCGTTCCCCGGCATCGTGGACACGGTGGAACGCGTGGTGGCCGCCCACGACCCCGGCCCCGCGTCGTCCGTCGAGGAGGTCCTCGACGCCGACGCCTGGGCCAGGGCGCGGGCGGCCGAGCTCACGCGCTGAAACCGTCCCTGGGACCGTGGCGCGACCCGGGTCAGGCGGGCCGCGCCGCGGTCGGGCGGGTCAGGCCGCCGAGCAGGTCAGCGACGGGGTGCCGCTGCTCGATCCGTTGGCCAGGAAGCCGAAGGTGGTCGAGGCGCCGGCGCCGAGGCTGCCGTTGTAGTTCACGTTCTGCACGCTGACGTTGCCGCCGGACTGGCTCAGTGTGCCGTTCCAGACCTGGGTGATCGTGCCACCGCTCGGCTGCGTCCATTTGACGGTCCAGCCGCCGATGGACGAGGAGCCGGCCTTCACCGTCACCTCACCCTGGAAGCCGCCGCCCCACGAGCTGACCACCTTGTACGTCGCCGAGCAGCCGCCGGGGCCGCCGCTCGACGGGGACGTGGACGGGGACGCGGACGGGCTCACCGGCGGGCTCGGCGAGCTCTTCGGCGTGATGCTGGGCGAGGCCGACGGGGAGACGGGCGGGGTGGGGGTGCTGGTGCCGGTCTGGCCGACGCCCGTCACCTCGCCGTTGCCGCCGTCGAAGACGACGTCGGAGCAGCTGTAGAACGTCTCGTTGCTGTCCGAGCGCTGCCACACGGTGTAGATGATGTGGCGGCCGCTCTTACCCGAGGGCAGGCGGGCGTCCCAGTAGTAGTGGCCGTCCTCGGTGCCCACCGAGCCGACGCTCGGCGGGTTGGTGACGCTGTCGAAGGGCGTCGACTCCAGGTCGCTCCACGCCAGCGCGCGGGTCGGGCTCCAGGAGTCCTTGGTGATGTACGACCGGAACGTGCCGGGGTGCGCCGCCCACTTGTTGTACTTGAACTGGATGGTCGCACCGGACGTCAGGTGGGTGACCGGCCAGTCGTTGCGGGCGAGGTCGAAACCGCTGAAGTCGTAGACGATCGCGCCGCCGCTGCACAGCTGCCCGTCCGGGATGAAGCCGGACATCCGGCCCGCGCCGTCCGAGCGCAGCACGGCGAACCAGTTGTACAGCGCGTTGGTCCCGCCCTTGGCGACAGCCGCCGCGCAGGCCGGGTTCTTCGGCTGGATGGCACCGCTCGAGGTGGTGCCGTCCTTCCAGCACAGGTAGGTGCGGCTGCCGGGGGTCATCGGGGCGCCGTGCGCGTTCGCGGGCGAGCTGAGGACGACGGCGGAGACGAGGGCGGACAGCGCGGCGACGATCACGCCGATCGTCACCTTCGATGGTGTTCTTCGTGGTCTTCCCACGGGCTACCCTTTCGCGTGGTCATGGCTGCCGCACTCGTGGTGCAGCACGGCACCGCCGACGGCGCGAGCACGTCGGCCCCGGGGGACAGCCTCTGACTAACCGACCTGATTGGTGGTGGTGCGAGAGCACTCGCGCTGTTCGGACTGTAGGTCGGCCTTGTGCCACCGCCCACCCCGGTCGCCGCGGGGTCGATCGTCCGTGCAGGTGGGACCGTTTTCATCGACCATCGGTCATGAAACCTTCATTCCTCGTGAAAAGGTTTCGGGCCACCCGCCCTCGCGGCACTCCTTAGACTGGGAGGGCCCCCCATCGGGCATCGCCTATCAAACAAGGTGCAGAAATGTCTGTTGATCTCGGGATTCCCGCCGTACGGACCCGGCCGATCGCGAAGCGGCGGGTGTCGCGTCAGATCATGGTCGGGCCGGTCCCCGTCGGCGGGGACGCGCCGGTCTCGGTGCAGTCCATGACCACCACGCTGACCGCCGACGTCAACGCCACACTCCAGCAGATCGCCG
>NZ_VANP01000028.1:0-23059 GCF_005864065.1 Microbispora triticiradicis
CTCCGGACAGGAAGCCCCCGTCCTCGCCCTGGCCGAACGGCTGGCCGAGCAGGGGCGGAAGACGCGCCGGTTGCGGGTCTCCCACGCCTTCCACTCCCACCTGATGGAGCCGATGCTCGCCGACTTCGCCGAAGTGGCGGGCTCCCTGGACTACGCTCCGGCGTCGATCCCGATCGTGTCCACCGTCACCGGCGGTCTCGCCGACAAGGGGTTCGGCACCGCGCAGTACTGGGTGGACCAGGTGCGCGGGGCGGTGCGGTTCGCCGACGCCGTGACCACCCTGGCTGCCCAGGGGGTGACCCGGTTCGTCGAGCTCGGTCCGGACGCGGTGCTGACCGCGATGGCCCAGCAGACCCTCGACGAGGCCGACACCGCCGTCTTCGCCGCCACCATGCGGAACGAGCGGCCCGAAGCCGGCACGGTTGTCGCCGCGCTCGGTCAGCTGCACACCGCCGGCGTGCCGGTCGACTGGCAGGCCTTCTACGCCGAGACCGGCGCCAACCGGGTCGACCTGCCCACCTACGCCTTCCAGCGCCAGCGCTACTGGATCGACGCTGACCGGCCGAACATCGGGAGGATGGCGGTCGACCTGCCCCCGATCGACGAGGACGCCGCCGCGGCGCTGCGGCAGCGGCTCGGCGGCCTGTCGGGGGTCGCGCGGGCGCAGGCGGCGCTGGACCTGGTTCAGGAACAGGTCGCCGTGGTGCTCGGCCACTCCTCGCAGGAGCCGGTCGACGCCGACCGCGCCCTGTCGGAGCTCGGCTTCGACTCGCTGGCCGCGATCGAGCTGCGCAAGCGGCTCAGCGCGATGACCGGGCTCTCGCTGCCGTCCACCCTGGTCTTCGACTATCCGACGTGTCAGGCGATCGCCGCCTACCTGGACGGCGAGATCGGCGCGGGAGGCTCGGCCTCGCCGGTGTTCGCGGAGCTGGACGCGCTGGAGACGGCCCTGGAGAACTGCGACGTGATGGGCGACGAGTCCGGCAGGATCACCGCCCGCCTGGAGGCGCTGCTGCGCCGCTGGCAGGACTCCCGGGTGATGGGCGGCATCGCCGCGACGGACAACGACTTCAGCTACGCCAGCGACGAGGAACTGTTCGCGGCCATCGACAGCGAACTCGGCGTCGATTCGCCGACAGTCCCTTCCAGTGGAGATTGACATGATTGACGTCGACAAACTCAGGGACTACCTGAAGCGGGCGACCGCCGATCTGAGCCGGACCAAGCGGCTGCTGCGCGACATGGAGGCGCGGCAGGGGGAGCCGATCGCGATCGTCGCGATGAGCTGCCGCTACCCGGGCGGCGTCTCCTCCCCGGAGGACCTGTGGGAGCTGGTCGCCAGCGGGGGCGACGCGGTCTCGTCGTTCCCCGTCAACCGCGGCTGGGACGTGTCCGGGCTCTATGACCCGGAACCCGGCGCGCCCGGCAAGACCTACACCACCATGGGCGGCTTCCTGCACGACGCGGGCCAGTTCGACGCCGACTTCTTCAAGATCAGCCCGAGGGAGGCGCGGGAGACCGACCCGCAGCAGCGGCTGCTGCTGGAGACCACCTGGGAGCTGTTCGAACGCGCCGGGATCGACGCCGCGACACTGCGCGGCAGCCGTACCGGTGTCTTCACCGGCATCGTCTACCACGACTACGCGCCGGGCGGCGGCGCCGGCGGGCTGGCCAGCGTGGCCTCCGGCCGGATCGCCTACAGCTTCGGCCTGGAGGGCCCGGCGGTCACCGTCGACACGGCCTGTTCGTCCTCCCTCGTCGCGCTGCACTGGGCGATCCAGGCGCTGCGGGCCGGTGAGTGCACGCTGGCCGTCGTCGGCGGCGCGACGGTCATGGCCGGGCCGGACTCGTTCGTCGGGTTCAGCCAGGAGCGGGGGCTCGCGGCCGACGGCCGGTGCAAGTCCTTCGCGGCGGCCGCGGACGGCACGGCCTGGGGCGAGGGCGTCGGCCTGCTGCTGGTCGAGCGTCTCGTGGACGCGGAGCGCAACGGGCACCCGATCCTCGCGGTCGTACGCGGCAGCGCGGTCAACTCCGACGGCGCGAGCAACGGCCTGACCGCCCCGAACGGGCCGTCCCAGCAACGGCTCATCCAGCAGGCGCTGGCCAGCGCCCAGCTGTCCGCCCAGGACGTGGACGTGGTCGAGGGCCACGGCACCGGGACGACGCTCGGCGACCCGATCGAGGCGCAGGCGATCATCGCGACGTACGGCCGGAACCGCCCGGCCGGCCGGCCGCTGTGGCTGGGGTCGCTGAAGTCGAACATCGCCCACACCCAGGCGGCGGCCGGGGTGGCCGGGATCATCAAGATGGTCATGGCGCTGCGTCACGGCGTCCTGCCCAAGACGCTGCACGTCGACGAGCCCTCGCCCAACGTGGACTGGTCGGCCGGCGCCGTCCGGCTGCTCACCGAGCCGGTTCCCTGGTCCGCCTCCGGACGCCCGCGCCGCGCGGGGATCTCCTCCTTCGGGCTCAGCGGCACCAACGCGCACGTGATCATCGAGGAGCCGCCGACGGCCGAGGAGGACCCGCAGGTCTTCTCGCGCCCGCCGGCCTCGACGGTGCCGGTCCTGCCGGTGCTGCTCTCCGCGCACACCGGTGCGGCGCTGCCCGCGCAGGCCGTGCGGCTGCTGACCCACCTGGACTCCAGGCCGGAGCTGTCACTGCCCGACATCGGGTTCACCTCGGCGACCGCGCGGGCGGCGCTGCCGCACCGTGCCGTGCTGGTCGCGGCCGACCGCGAGGACCTGCGGCGCGGCCTGACCGCCCTGGTGTACGGCACCGACGGCCCCGACGTGCTGCGCGGCGTGGCGCAGCCCCGCGGCGGGACGGCGTTCCTGTTCACCGGCCAGGGGGCGCAGCGGCCGGGGATGGGCCAGGAGCTGCATGCCGCGTTCCCCGCGTTCGCCGAGGCGTTCGACGAGGTCGCCGCCGAGCTGGACGTCCACCTGGCCCGGCCGTTGCGAGAGGTGCTCTGGAGCGACGACACCGGGGCGATCGACCAGACCCTCTACACCCAGGCCGGGCTGTTCGCGATCGAGGTGGCGCTGTTCCGGCTGCTGGAGGCGTGGGGACTGCGGCCCGACTACCTGGCCGGTCACTCCGTCGGCGAGCTGGCCGCCGCGCACGCGGCAGGCGTGCTGTCGGTCGCGGACGCGGCCGAGCTCGTGGCGGCGCGCGGGCGGTTGATGCAGGCGCTGCCCGACGGCGGGGCGATGATCAGCGTGCAGGCGAGCGAGGAGGAGATCGCGCCGCTGCTCGACGACCGGGTCGGCCTGGCCGCGATCAACGGGCCGTCCGCCGTGGTGATCTCCGGCGTCGACGCCGCCGTGAGCGAGCTCGCCGCGCGGTTCGAGGCCAAGGGCCGCAAGATCCGGCGGCTGCGGGTGTCCCACGCCTTCCACTCGCCGCTGATGGAGCCGATGCTCGCCGAACTGCGCACCGTGGCGCAGGGACTGACCTACCACCCGCCGCGGGTCCCGCTCGTCTCGACGGTCACCGGCGGGCCGGTCGGCGCCGCGGAGCTGGCCAACGCCGACTACTGGCTCCGCAACGCGCGGCAGACCGTGCGCTTCCACGAGGCCGTGCGGTGGCTGGCGGACGGCGGCGTCACCACCTTCCTCGAACTCGGTCCCGCCGCCGTGCTCACCGCGCTGGCCGCCGACGGCGCGCCCGGCGAGGACCGCGCGTACGTGCCGCTGCTGCGCGGGTCCTCCCGCAGCGCCGGCGAGGCGCACGACGTCGTCTCGGCGCTGGGCACCCTGCACGTGCGCGGCCGTGCGATCGACTGGCGGGCGTTCTACGAGGGCACCGGCGGCACCCGGACCGAGCTCCCCACGTACGCCTTCCAGCGCAAGCAGTACTGGCGGGAGACCCCGGCCCTGCCGGACGCCGACCTGGACGCGTGGCGCTACAAGATCGACTGGCACGAGGTGCCGGCAGGCGCTCCCGCGCTGACCGGCGCGTGGCTGGTCGCCGTGCCCAGCGGAGAGATCGGGGACGGTGCTCGCGAGGCGGTCGCGACGCTGACGGCCGGAATCGCCGGCCGGGGCGCGACCGTCGAGGTGCTGGAGACCGGCGCCGACCGGGCCGCGACGGCCGACGCCGTGCGCCGGGCCATCGCGGGCGGGACGCCCCTCGCGGGGGTGCTGTCCCTGCTGGCCTTCGACCAAGGCCAGCATCTTCGGCACGACGCGCTGCCCGCCGGCACCGCCGCGACCCTCACCCTCGTGCAGGCGCTCGGCGACGCCGGAGTGACCGCGCCGCTGTGGTGCGTCACCCGGCGGGGAGTCGGCACGGCCGCCGCGGACGCGCCGCCGAGCCCGGACCAGGCGACGATCTGGGGCCTCGGCGTCGGTGTCGCCCTCGACCACCCCGAGCGCTGGGGCGGCCTGGTCGACCTGCCCGAGACGATCGACGAGGCGGACCTCGACGGGCTCGCCGCCGTCCTGTCCGGCACCACCGGGGAGGACCAGGTCGCGGTCAGGTCCGGACGGATTCTCGGCCGGCGCATGGTGCCGGCCGGCCTCGGCGGGACCGCCCCCGCGCGGTCGTGGCGGCCGCGCGGCACCATCCTCATCACCGGCGGCACCGGCGGGCTGGGCGCGCACGTGGCACGCTGGCTCGCGGGCCGCGGCGCCGAGCACATCGTGCTGGCCGGCCGCAGGGGCGCGGCCACCCCCGGAGCGGCGGAGCTCGCCGAGGAGCTGACCGCCCGGGGAACCCGGGTGAGCGTCGTCGCCTGCGACGTCGCCCAGCGGGACGCCGTACGCGACCTGCTGGAGAACCTGCCCGCCGAGCCGCCGCTCACCGCCGTCGTGCACGCCGCCGGGGTCCTGCAGCGGATCGCGTCGCCGGCCGACCTCGACGTCGACGAGTTCGCCGAGGTCGGCGAGGCCAAGGTGGCGGGCGCGCGGCACCTCGACGAGCTGCTCGCCGACCGGCCGCTCGACGCGTTCGTGCTGTTCTCGTCGGGCGCGGCGATCTGGGGCAGCGGCGGGCAGACGGCCTACGCCAGCGCCAACGCCTACCTGGACGCGCTCGCGCGCGACCGGCGGGCCCGCGGCCTGACGGCCACCTCCATCGCCTGGGGCCCCTGGGAGAGCGGCATGGTCGACGCCGAGCTCGGCGCGGTGCTGCGCCGGATCGGCACCCCGGCGATGCGGCCCGAGCGGGCCGTCAAGGCCCTCGGCCAGGCGCTCGACCACGACGACACCGAGGTCGTGATCGCCGACTTCGACTGGCCGCGCTTCATCCCCGCCTACACCCTGGCCCGGCCGCGGCCCCTGCTGAACGCGTTGCCGCCGGCCGGTGCGGACGCAGGCGCCGGTTCCGGGGCCGGCTCCGGTCCCGCCTCCCAGCCGGCCGGGCCGGCTCCGGCGCTGTCCGGCCTCCGCGAGATGGGCCCGGCCGAACAGCAGCGCACGCTGCTCGACCTGGTCCGTACGCAGGTGGCGGCGGTGCTGGGCTACGGCGACGCGACCGAGGTCGAGCCCGGCCGGTCGTTCGAGGACATGGGCTTCGACTCGGTCGCGGCGGTCGAGCTGCGCACCAGGCTGAACACCGCGACGGGGGAGAACCTGCCGAGCACCCTGGTGTTCGACCACCCCTCGCCGAAGGCCCTCGCGGAGCACCTCCGCGCCACGCTGTGCGCGCCGGAGGAGCCGTCCGCGGACGTCGTGCTCGCCGACCTCAACCGGATCGGCGCGCAGGCGGGCGCACTGCCGCCCGAGGAACGCGCACGGGTGGCCTCACAGCTACAGGCCCTGCTCGACGGCCTGACGTCCGCGCCGGAGGGGGCGACCACGGCCGAGCGGCTGGCCACGGCGTCCGCGGACGACCTGTTCGCCTTCATCGACTCCGAACTGATGACCGAGCACTGACCGAGCACCGACCGGCACCGACCAGCACCAACGTGGCACCGACTGAGGACTAACTGGGGACTCGCTGATGGGCAACGACGAGAAGCTCCTTGAATATTTGCGCAAGGTCACGGCGGACCTGCACCAGACCCGCTCGCGGCTGCGCCAGGTGGAGGCCGATGCCACCGAACCCATCGCGATCGTCGCCATGGGCTGCCGTTACCCGGGCGGCGTCACCTCACCCGAGGAGCTGTGGCGGCTCGTCGCCGACGAGGTCGACGCCATCGGCCCGTTCCCGGTCGACCGCGGCTGGGACCTCGACACCGAGCGCAGCTACGTACGGGAGGGCGGCTTCGTCGCCGACGTGGCGGGATTCGACGCCGGTTTCTTCGGCATCGCGCCCCGCGAGGCGCTGGCCATGGACCCGCAGCAGCGCCTGGTGCTGGAGGTCGCCTGGGAGACGCTCGAACGCGCCGGCCTCGACCCCCACTCCGTACGCGGTGAGCGGGTCGGCGTGTTCGTCGGCTCCGGCATGCAGGACTACGCGGGCCTGCTGGACGCGGCCCCCGAGGTGGCCGAGGCCTACCTGGGCACGGCCACCGCGTCCGCGGTGATCTCCGGGCGGGTGGCCTACACCCTCGGTCTGGAGGGGCCGACCCTCACGGTCGACACCGCGTGCTCGTCGTCCCTGGTGGCGCTGCACCTGGCGGCGCAGGCGCTGCGCAACCGGGAGTGCGCGCTCGCGCTGGCCGGTGGCGTGATGGTCATGTCCACGCCGGGCCCGTTCATCGGGATGAGCAAGCAGAGCGGCCTCGCCCGGGACGGCCGGTGCAAGGCGTTCTCCGACAGCGCCGACGGCACCGGTTGGGCCGAGGGCGCCGGTCTGCTCCTGCTGGAGCGCCTGTCGGACGCGCAGCGCAACGGGCACCACGTGCTGGCCGTCATCCGCGGCTCCGCGGTCGGCTCCGACGGGGCCAGCAACGGCCTCACCGCGCCGAACGGCCCGGCGCAGCAGCGGGTGATCCGCGACGCGCTCGCCGGCGCCGAACTGACCACGGCGGACATCGACGCGGTGGAGGGACACGGCACCGGCACCACCCTCGGCGACCCGATCGAGGCGCAGGCCCTGCTCGCCACCTACGGTAAGAACCGGCCGGCCGACCAGCCGCTGTGGCTGGGCTCCGTGAAGTCCAACATCGGCCACGCGCAGGCCGCCGCCGGGGTCAGCGGCGTGATCAAGATGGTCATGGCCATGCGGCACGGGGTGCTGCCGCGCACCCTGCACGTCACCGAGCCGTCCTCGCACGTGGACTGGACGGCGGGGAACGTCCGGCTGCTGACCGAGCGGCGGCCGTGGCCGTCGGGCGACCGGCCTCGCCGGGCGGGCGTCTCGTCGTTCGGCGTGAGCGGCACCAACGCCCACGTCGTGCTGGAGGAGGCGCCCCCCGCCGAGCCGGTGACGCAGAGCTCTCCCGCGAGCGCGCCGGTGTGGCCGGCCGCGACGCCCGTGCCGCTGCCGGTCTCGGCACGCGACGCCGACTCGCTGCGCGCCCAGGCGGCCCGGCTGCTGGAGCACCTGGACGGGTCGCCGGACACGTCCGTCGTCGACCTCGGCTACTCCCTGGCGACGAGCCGGGCCGCGCTCGCGCACCGGGCGGTGCTGCTCGCGACCGACCGGGAGTCCGTCCTGCGTGGCCTGGCCGAGCTCAGCGCGGGCGAGCCGTCGGCGGCCATCGTGCGGGGCACGGCGGCCGAGAGCGACACCGCCTTCCTGTTCACCGGTCAGGGCGCCCAGCGCCTGGGCATGGGCCGCGAACTGCACGCGGCGTTCCCGGTGTTCGCGCAGGCCTTCGACGCGGTCGTGGCCGAGTTGGACGCGCATCTGGATCGGCCGTTGCGTGAGGTGATCTGGGGCGAGGACGCCGACCTGGTCGACCAGACCGCCTACGCGCAGGCGGGGTTGTTCGCAGTCGAGGTGGCGCTGTTCCGCCTCGTCGAGTCGTGGGGGGTACGGCCGGACTACCTGGTCGGGCACTCCGTCGGTGAGCTGGCCGCCGCGCACGTCGCCGGGATGCTGTCGCTCGCCGACGCGTGCCGGCTGGTGGCGGCGCGGGGCCGGTTGATGCAGGCGCTGCCGTCCGGTGGGGCGATGGTCGCGGTCGAGGCGACCGAGGACGAGGTGCTGCCGCTGCTGGTGGAGGGGGTGGACATCGCGGCGGTCAACGGGCCGAGCGCGGTGGTCGTCTCCGGGCAGGAAGCCCCGGTCCTGGCCCTGGCGGCGCAGCTGGCGGAGCAGGGCAGGAAGACGCGCCGGTTGCGGGTCTCCCACGCCTTCCACTCGCAGCTGATGGAGCCCATGCTCGCCGACTTCGCCGAGGTGGCCGAGTCGCTGACGTACGGGCGGCCGTCCATCCCGATCGTGTCCACCGTCACCGGCGCCTTCGCCGACTCCGGCTTCGGCACCGCGCGCTACTGGGTGGACCAGGTGCGCGGGGCGGTGCGGTTCGCCGACGCCGTGACCACCCTGGCTGCCCAGGGGGTGACCCGGTTCGTCGAGCTGGGTCCGGACGCGGTGCTGACCGCGATGGCCCGGCAGACCGTCGGAACCGGCGCGCTCCTCCCGACCCTCCGCAAGGACCGGCAGGAGCCCGCCGCCATGATCGCAGCCCTCGCCGGGCTGCACACGAGCGGGCTTCCCGTGGACTGGCAGGCCGTCTTCGCCGGAAGCGGCGCCGTGCGGGCGGACCTCCCGACGTACGCGTTCCAGCGGCGCAGATACTGGGTGGAGGCCGCGCCCACCGCCGACGTGGCCGCCGCCGGCCTGGACGCCCCGGGGCATCCGCTGCTGGGCGCGGTCGTCCAGATGCCCGACTCCGGGGAGGTCGTCCTCACCGGCCGCCTGTCCACCCGCGCGCAGCCGTGGCTCGCCGACCACCGGGTCATGGGCCGGGTCCTGGTGCCCGGGACGGCGTTCGTCGAACTGGCGATCCGCGCCGGTGACCAGGTCGGCTGCGCCGTGCTCGACGAGCTGACCCTGCACGCGCCGCTGGCGCTGCCGGAGGCGGACTCCGTCCATCGCGGCGTCCGGATCCAGGTGGTGCTCGGCCCGCAGGACGCCGCGTCTCCCGCGCGTACGGTGGCGATCTACTCCCGTCTCGACGAACCGGGCACGGACCTGCCGTGGACTTTGCACGCCGAAGGCGTGCTGACCGCCGGGGCCGCCCCCGCCGAGGACGCGACGGCCGAGTGGCCGCCGCCCGGGGCCGTCCCGGTCGAACTCGGCGACCTGTACGGCGACCTCGCCGAAGCCGGCCTCGGCTACGGTCCGGTCTTCCAGGGCCTGCGAGCCGTCTGGCGCTCGGGCGACGAGGTGTTCGCCGAGGTCGCGCTGCCCGAGCAGGCGACGTCCGCCGCCGCCGACTTCGGCATCCACCCGGCCCTGCTGGACGCCTGCCTGCACACCGCGGCCTTCGCCGGGCTGTTCGAGCAGCAGGCCGTGGTGCCGTTCGCGTGGTCACGGGTCACCCTGCACGCCGCCGGCGCTCCCGCCGTCCGCGTACGGCTGACCCCGGCCGGCGCCGGGGCGGTGACGCTGGACGTCGCCGACACGAGCGGCCGGCCGGTGCTGTCCGCCGACTCGCTGACGCTGCGCCCGATCTCCGCCGAGCAGGCGTCGTCGCCGGCCCTGCCGGAAAACCTGTACCGGGTGGAGTGGTCGCCCCTCCCGGTGAGCACGGCCCAGCCGTCGCCCGCCGAGGTGGTCGTGGTCCGCGGTGAGCCGGGTGTGTCGGCGGATGCGGTGCGTGGGGCGACGCATGCGGTGCTGTCGGCGTTGCAGTCGTGGCCGGAGGAGGATCGGCCGGCCGATGCGGTGCTGGCGGTGGTCACGTCGGGTGCCGTGGGGCTGCCCGGTGAGGACGTGACCGACCTGGCCGGTGCGGCTGTCTGGGGCCTGGTGCGGTCCGCGCAGTCGGAGCTGTCCGGCCGGGTGGTTCTGGTGGACACCGACGGCTCGGTGGACGTGCCGGTCGTGGTGGCGTCGGGCGAGCCGCAGGTCGTGGTGCGCGATGGGGTGATGTACGCGGCCCGCCTGGTCCGGGTGCCGACCGGCACTCCGGAGGCCGGGCCCGCGGGGTTCGGCGACGGAGCCGTCCTGGTCACCGGCGGCACCGGCGCGCTGGGCGAACTCGTGGTCCGGCACCTGGTGGCCCGGCACGGCGTGCGCCGCCTGGTGCTGGTCAGCCGCCGCGGCCCGGAGGCGCCCGGCGCCGCGGAGCTGCGCGACGAAATCGCCGGGCTCGGCGCCGAGGTGTCGGTGGTCGCGTGTGACGTGGCCGATCGGGACGCGTTGGCGGCTCTGCTGGCCGGGGTGGACGTCTCGGCCGTGGTGCACATGGCGGGTGTGCTGGACGACGGTGTGATCGGGTCGTTGACGCCGGAGCGGGTGGATCGGGTGTTGCGTCCGAAGGTGGACGCGGCGCTGAACCTGCACGAGCTGACGCGTGATCGTGAGCTGGCGGCGTTCGTGCTGTTCTCCTCGGCGTCGGGGGTGTTCGGGACGCCGGGTCAGGGCAGCTACGCGGCGGCCAACGCCTTCCTGGACGCCCTTGCCGCACACCGCCGGGCGAACGGCCTCACCGCCCAGTCCCTGGCCTGGGGCCCGTGGGCGGCCGGCATGGCCGGCACCCTGGAGCAGTCGCGCTTCTCCCAGGGCGGCTTCGTCCCGCTGAACGCCGACACCGGGCTGGCCGCCTTCGACGCCGCCCTCACAACGGCCGAGCCGGTGCTGGCGCCGCTGACCCTGAACCTCCCCGGCCTGCGCGCCCAGGCCGAGAACCTGCCCCAGCTGCTGCGCGGCGTCGTCCCCGCGGTCCGCCGGCGCAGCGCCGGGGCCGGGTCCGCCGACGGCGCGCTCGCGCGGCGGCTGGCCGAACTGCCCGAGGAAGAGCGGCAGCCCATGCTGCTGCGGCTCGTGCTCGGACACGTGGCGCAGGTGCTGGGCTTCGCCTCGACCGACGCGATCGAGCCGGACCGGGCGTTCGGCGAGTTCGGCTTCGACTCGCTCTCCGCCGTGGAGTTCCGAAACGCGCTGAACGCCGAGACCGGCCTGCGGCTGCCCGCCTCGCTGGTCTTCGACTATCCGTCCCCGACCGCGCTCGCCCGTCACCTCGCCGCCGAACTCACCGGAACGGGCCGGAAGATCACCGCCGTACGGTCCGCCACGGACGCGACGGACGAGCCGCTGGCGATCGTGGGCATGGCCTGCCGCTATCCCGGCGGGGTGTCCTCGCCGGAGGACCTGTGGCGGCTGGTCGCGGGCGGGGTGGACGCGATCTCCGAGTTCCCGGTGAACCGTGGCTGGGACGTCGAGGAGTTCTTCGACCCCGACGGCGCCCGGCCCGGCACCAGTTATGTGAAGCGGGGTGGGTTCCTGCACGAGGCGGCGGAGTTCGACGCCGGGTTCTTCGGGATCTCGCCGAACGAGGCTCTGGTGATGGATCCGCAGCAGCGGTTGCTGCTGGAGACCTCGTGGGAGGCGATGGAGCGGGCCGGCATCGACCCTGGCTCGTTGCGGGGGTCGGCGACCGGGGTGTTCGCCGGGATGATGTACCACGACTACGCCGCGAACAGCAGCACCGGATCCATCGCCTCGGGCCGGGTGTCGTATGTGTTCGGGTTCGAGGGCCCGTCGGTCACGGTCGACACCGCGTGCTCGTCTTCGCTGGTGGCGTTGCATCTGGCGGGGCAGGCGCTGCGGTCGGGGGAGTGCTCGCTGGCGTTGGTGGGTGGTGTGGCGGTGATGGCCACGCCGGAGGCCTTCATCGAGTTCTCCCGCCAGCGAGGGCTGTCACCCGACGGCCGCTGCCGCGCGTACGGCGCGGGCGCGAACGGCACGGCGTGGGCTGAGGGCTGTGGTGTGCTGCTGGTGGAGCGGCTGTCTGACGCGCGGCGGCTGGGCCACCGGGTGCTCGCGGTGGTGCGGGGTACGGCGGTGAACCAGGACGGTGCGTCGAATGGTCTGACCGCGCCGAACGGCCCCTCTCAGGAGCGGGTGATCCGCCAAGCCCTGGCCAACGCCAGGCTGTCGGTGCAGGACGTCGATGCGGTCGAGGGCCACGGCACGGGCACCACTCTCGGTGACCCGATCGAGGCGCAGGCGGTTTTGGCCACCTACGGTCAGGACCGCCCGGAGGAGCGGCCGCTGTGGCTGGGGTCGCTCAAGTCCAACATCGGTCACGCGCAGGCCGCCGCCGGCGTGGGCGGCATTATCAAGATGGTGCAGGCGATCCGGCACGGGGTGCTGCCCAAGACGCTGCACGTGGACGAGCCGTCCCCGCACATCGAGTGGTCGGCCGGTCAGGTTCAGTTGCTGACCGAGGCGATGCCGTGGCCGGAGGTGGACCGTCCGCGTCGTGCGGGTGTGTCGTCGTTCGGGATCAGCGGCACCAACGCCCACGTCATCATCGAGCAGGCCCCCGCCGACCTCGCCGCCGATGTCCTCCTCGCCGAGGCTCCCTCCCCGGCCCTGCTCGCCGGTACCGCCCAGGTCCTGGCCGAGAGCGGGCAGCCCGCCGACGCCGCCGCGGTGGCGGGCGAGGGCGTGGCGCTCGCCGGTGCTGCCGCTGAGCCGGTGTCCGGTGAGGGCGTGGTCTCCGTCGCGGGCGAGGGCGCCGCGCAGGTCTCGGCCGAGGCCCATGCCGACCTCACCCCCACCGAGGCGCCCGCCCCGATCCCGGTCGAGGGCGTGGCTCCGGTGGCGTGGGTGGTGTCGGGGAAGACGGCGGACGCGCTGGCCGGTCAGGCCGCGCGGGTGCTGTCCTTCGTGCAGGACCGTCCCGCCCTGAGCGTGGCCGACATCGGCTACTCGCTGGCGACGACGCGGGCGTCGTTCGAGCGTCGAGCGGTGGTGACCGGTGGTGATCGGGCCGGGCTGCTGGCGGGGCTGGCCGCACTGGCGGCGGGCCGTACCGCACCTCAGGTGGTGCAGGGGATCGCCCGCTCCACCGGCAAGGTCGGTGTGCTGTTCACCGGTCAGGGCGCCCAGCGGCTCGGCATGGGCCGCGAACTCCACGCGGCCTTCCCCGCCTTCGCGCAGGCCTTCGACGCCGTGGTGGACGAGCTGGACGCGCATCTGGACCGGCCGCTGCGTGAGGTGATCTGGGGCGAGGACCCCGGTCTCGCCGACCAGACGGCGTACGCGCAGGCCGGGCTGTTCGCCGTCGAGGTGGCGCTGTTCCGCCTCCTGGAGTCGTGGGGGGTGCGGCCGGACTACCTGGCCGGTCACTCGGTCGGTGAGCTGGCCGCCGCGCACGTCGCCGGGATGCTGACGCTTCCCGATGCGTCCCGCCTGGTCGCGGCGCGGGGCCGGTTGATGCAGGCCCTTCCGGCCGGTGGGGCGATGGTCGCCGTTCAGGCCACCGAGGACGAGGTGACCCCCCTGCTCACCGACGGGGTGGACATCGCGGCCGTCAACGGCCCCCGCGCGGTGGTGATCTCCGGGCAGGAAGCCCCGGTCCTCGCCCTGGCGGCGCAGTTGGCGGAGCAGGGGCGGAAGACGCGCCGGTTGCGGGTCTCCCACGCCTTCCACTCCCACCTGATGGAGCCGATGCTCGCCGACTTCCACACCGTGGCGGAGTCGCTGACCTACGAGCGGCCGTCCATCCCGATCGTGTCCACCGTCACCGGCGACCTCGCCGACACCGAGTTCGGCACCGCCGAGTACTGGGTGGACCAGGTGCGGGGTGCGGTGCGGTTCGCCGACGCCGTCAGCGCCCTGGCTGCCCAGGGGGTGACCCGGTTCGTCGAGCTGGGCCCGGACGCGGTGCTGACCGCGATGGCCCAGCAGACCCTCGACGAGGCCGACACCGCCGTCTTCACCGCCACCATGCGGGCCGAGCGGCCTGAGCCCGGCACGGTCGTCGCCGCGCTCGGTCAGTTGCACACCGCCGGCGTCCCGGTCGACTGGCAGGCCTTCTACGCCGAGACCGGCGCCAACCGGGTCGACCTGCCCACCTACGCCTTCCAGCGCGAGTCCTACTGGCTCGACACCCTCGACTACTGGAGGCAGGCCTGGGCCGGGGCCTTCGCGGGGGCGGCCGACATCGCGTCGGCGGGCCTGGACTCGGCGGATCACCCGCTGCTGGGCGCTGTCGTGACGTCGCCGGAGTCGGACGGCGTGGTGCTGACCGGGCGGCTGTCCTCCCGTACGCAGGACTGGCTGGCCGACCACCGGGTTCTCGGCAACGTGGTGTTCCCCGGCACCGGCTTCGTCGAGATGGCGATCCGCGCCGGTGACCAGGTCGGCTGCGAGGTGCTTGAGGAACTGACCCTGCAGGCTCCGCTGGTGCTGCCAGAAAGCGGCGTCGCGGTGCGCGTCTCCGTCGGCGCCGCCGACGAATCGGGCCGCCGGTCGGTCAGCGTCCATTCGCGGAGCGAGGACGTCGACGCGCCGTGGGTCTGCCACGCCACCGGCCTGCTGGCCCCCGGCGTGACCGAGCCGGTGGCGGCGGCTCACGAATGGCCTCCCGCCGGTGCTGTCCCGGTCGATCTCAGCAGCCTGTACGCCGACCTGGCCGAGGCCGGAATCACGTACGGCCCCGTCTTCCAGGGCCTGAAGACCGCCTGGCGCCGCGGCGACGACGTCTTCGCCGAGGTGGCGCTGCCCGAGTCCGTGCAGGAGGAGGCCGATCGGTTCGGGATCCACCCGGCCCTGCTCGACGCGTGCCTGCACGCCATCGGGCTGACCAGCGTGATCGGCGAGGAGGCGGCGCTGCCCTTCTCGTGGGCGGGGGTCGCCCTGCACGCGACCGGCGCGCAGGCGGTGCGCGTCCGGGTCACCACGGTCGGCTCGGACGCGGTGAGCATCGCCGTCGCCGACCACACCGGTGCCCCGGTCGCGTCGGTCGAGTCGCTGACCGTACGGACGATCCCGGCCGGCGGGCTCGACGCGGCCGCTTCGCGGCAGGCCGCCCCGCTGTTCCGGCTCTCGTGGGCGCCGATCGGCGGCGCGTCACCGGCCACCACCGACCCGGCCGAGGTGGTCGTGGTCCGCGGTGAGCCGGGTGTGTCGGCGGATGCGGTGCGTGGGGCGACGCATGCGGTGCTGTCGGCGTTGCAGTCGTGGCCGGAGGAGGAGCGGCCGGCCGATGCGGTGCTGGCGGTGGTCACGTCGGGCGCCGTGGGGCTGCCCGGTGAGGATGTGACCGACCTGGCCGGTGCGGCTGTCTGGGGCCTGGTGCGGTCCGCGCAGTCGGAGAACCTGGGCCGGATCCTGCTGCTGGACACCGACGGCTCGGTGGACGTGCCGGTCGTGGTGGCGTCGGGCGAGCCGCAGGTCGTGGTGCGCGACGGGGTGATGTACGCGGCCCGGCTCGTCCGCGTGCCCGCCGCAACCGCCGAGGTCGAGCCGGTGACGTCGTTCCCCGCCGAGGGGACGGTGCTGGTCACGGGTGGCACCGGGATGCTGGGCCGGTTGGTGGCGCGGCACCTGGTCGTGGCGCATGGAGTGCGTCACCTGCTGCTCACCAGCAGGAGCGCCTCGGCCGAGAGCGCCGCCGACCTGATCGGCGAGCTTGCGGACCTCGGCGCCGAGGTGTCGGTGGTCGCGTGTGACGTGGCCGATCGGGATGCGTTGGCGGCTCTGCTGGCCGGGGTGGACGTCTCGGCCGTGGTGCACATGGCGGGTGTGCTGGACGACGGTGTGATCGGGTCGTTGACGCCGGAGCGGGTGGATCGGGTGTTGCGTCCGAAGGTGGACGCGGCGCTGAACCTGCACGAGCTGACGCGTGATCGTGAGCTGGCGGCGTTCGTGCTGTTCTCCTCGGCGTCGGGGGTCTTCGGGACGCCGGGTCAGGGCAGCTACGCGGCGGCGAACGCCTTCCTGGACGCCCTCGCCGCGCACCGCCGGGCGGGTGGCCTCACCGCCCAGTCCCTGGCCTGGGGCCTCTGGGACGCCCAGGGCGGCATGGGTGGTGAGCTGACCGCCGTCGAGCGGCAGCGGCTGAGCCGTACCGGTGTGGAACCGCTGTCGGCCGAGCAGGGGCTGGAACTGTTCGACGCGGCCTGCGCCTCGGACGCCTCCGCGGTGGTGCCGATCCGGCTGAACCTCACCGCGCTCGCCGCGGCCGGCCCGGAGGCGCCGGCCCTGCTGGGCAGCCTGGTCCGGCGACCGGCCCGCAGAAGTGCGGCGGGAGTTCCCGCGGCGGCGGCGCAACTGGCCGAGCGGCTGGCGCCGCTGTCCGAAGCGGACCGCGTGGCAGCGCTGCTGGAGATCGTGCGTACGCAGGCGGCCGCCGTGCTGGGGCACGCCGGGGCGGAGGCGATCGAGCCCGATCGGGCGTTCGGTGAGCTGGGCTTCGACTCGCTGTCCGCGGTGGAGTTCCGCAACGCGCTGAACGCCCAGGTCGGGCTGCGGCTGCCGGCGTCGCTGGTCTTCGACTACCCCAACGCGCTCGCCGTCGCGGAGCACATCGCGGCCGAGGTCGCCGGTGCGGACACCAGGCGTACGGCGGTGGCGGCCACGGCCGGTTCGGTCGACGAGCCGCTGGCGATCGTGGGCATGGCGTGCCGGTATCCGGGTGGGGTGTCCTCGCCGGAGGATTTGTGGCGGCTGGTGTCCGATGGTGTGGACGCGATTTCGGATTGGCCGGCTGATCGTGGCTGGGATGTTGAGGGGTTGTTCGATCCGAGTGGGGAGCGGCCGAACACCAGTTATGTGAAGTCGGGTGGGTTCCTGCACGAGGCGGCGGAGTTCGACGCGGCCTTCTTCGGGATCTCGCCGAATGAGGCTCTGGTGATGGATCCGCAGCAGCGGTTGCTGCTGGAGACCTCGTGGGAGGCGATGGAGCGGGCGGGGATCGACCCTGGCTCGTTGCGGGGGTCAGCGACCGGGGTGTTCGCCGGGATGATGTACCACGACTACGCCGCCAACGCGAACACCGGGTCGATCGCCTCGGGCCGGGTGTCGTATGTGTTCGGGTTCGAGGGCCCGTCGGTCACGGTCGACACCGCGTGCTCGTCTTCGCTGGTGGCGTTGCATCTGGCGGGGCAGGCGCTGCGGTCGGGGGAGTGCTCGCTGGCGTTGGTGGGTGGTGTGGCGGTGATGGCCACGCCGGAGGCGATCATCGAGTTCTCCCGCCAGCGCGGGTTGTCGCCGGACGGCCGGTGCCGGTCGTTCGCGGCGGGCGCGAACGGTACGGCGTGGGCTGAGGGCTGTGGTGTGCTGCTGGTGGAGCGGCTGTCTGACGCGCGGCGGCTCGGGCACCGGGTGCTCGCGGTGGTGCGGGGTACGGCGGTGAACCAGGACGGTGCGTCGAATGGTCTGACGGCGCCGAACGGTCCGTCGCAGGAGCGGGTGATCCGCCAGGCCCTGGCGAACGCCAGGCTGTCCGTGCGGGACGTGGACGTGGTCGAGGGTCACGGCACGGGGACGACGCTGGGTGACCCGATCGAGGCGCAGGCGGTTTTGGCCACCTACGGTCAGGACCGCCCGGAGGAGCGGCCGCTGTGGCTGGGGTCGCTCAAGTCCAACATCGGTCACGCGCAGGCCGCCGCCGGCGTGGGCGGCATTATCAAGATGGTGCAGGCGATCCGGCACGGGGTGCTGCCCAAGACGCTGCACGTGGACGAGCCGTCCCCGCACATCGAGTGGTCGGCCGGTCAGGTTCAGTTGCTGACCGAGGCGATGCCGTGGCCGGAGGTGGACCGTCCGCGTCGTGCGGGTGTGTCGTCGTTCGGGATCAGCGGCACCAACGCCCACGTCATCATCGAGCAGGCTCCCGCCGACCTCGCCGCCGATGTCCTCCTCGCCGAGGCTCCCTCTCCGGCCCTGCTCACCGGAACCGTCTCCCCGGCCACGGCCGAGATTGCGGCGGTCGCCGACGGTGCCGCGCCGGTCCTGGCCGAGAGCGGTCAGCCTGCCGGCGCCGCCGCGGTGGCGGGCGAGGGTGTGGTGCTCGCCGACGGCGCCGCTGAGTCGGTGTCCGGGCAGGGCGCGGTCTCCGTCGCGGGGCAGGGTGCCGCCCTGGTCCCGGCCGGGAGCGTGGCTCCGGTGGCGTGGGTGGTGTCGGGGAAGACGGCGGACGCGCTGGCCGGTCAGGCCGCGCGGGTGCTGTCCTTCGTACAGGACCACCCCTCCCTCGGTGTCGCGGATGTCGGGTTGTCGCTGGCGACGACGCGGGCGTCGTTCGAGCGTCGAGCGGTCGTCACCGGTGGGGATCGAGCCGCGTTGCTGGCGGGGCTGGCGGCACTGGCGGAGGGCCGTACCGCGCCGGGGGTGGTGCAGGGTGTCGCCCGTTCCGGTGGGAAGGTCGGTGTGCTGTTCACCGGTCAGGGCGCCCAGCGCCTGGGCATGGGCCGCGAGCTCCACACGGCCTTCCCCGCCTTCGCACAGGCCTTCGACGCCGTGGTGGACGAGCTGGATGCGCATCTGGACCGGCCGTTGCGTGAGGTGATCTGGGGCGCCGACGCCGATCTGGTGGATCAGACGGCGTATGCGCAGGCGGGGTTGTTCGCGGTGGAGGTGGCGCTGTTCCGCCTGGTCTCCTCGTGGGGGGTGCGGCCGGACTACCTGGCCGGTCATTCGGTGGGTGAGCTGGCCGCCGCGCACGTGGCGGGGATGCTGTCGCTTCCCGACGCGTGCCGGTTGGTCGCGGCTCGGGGCCGGTTGATGCAGGCCCTGCCGTCGGGTGGGGCGATGGTCGCTGTTCAGGCTACCGAGGAGGAGGTGACCTCCCTGCTGACGGAGGGGGTGGACATCGCGGCGGTCAACGGCCCCCGCGCGGTGGTGATCTCCGGGCAGGAAGCCCCGGTCCTGGCCCTGGCCGAACGGCTGGCGGAGCAGGGGCGGAAGACGCGCCGGTTGCGGGTCTCCCACGCCTTCCACTCCCACCTGATGGAGCCGATGCTCGCCGACTTCCACACCGTGGCGGAGTCCCTGGACTACGGGCGGCCGTCCATCCCGATCGTGTCCACCGTCACCGGCTCGCCGGCCGACGAGGAGTTCGGCACCGCGCGGTACTGGGTGGACCAGGTGCGCGGTGCGGTGCGGTTCGCCGACGCCGTGACCACACTGGCTGCCCAGGGGGTGACCCGGTTCGTGGAGTTGGGCCCGGACGCGGTGCTGACCGCGATGGCCCAGCAGGCCCTCGACGAGGCCGACACCGCGGTCTTCACCGCCACCATGCGGGCCGAGCGTCCCGAACCGGGCACGGTCGTTGCCGCGCTCGGACAGCTGCACACCGCCGGCGTCCCGGTCGACTGGCAGGCCTTCTACGCCGAGACCGGCGCCAACCGGGTCGACCTGCCCACCTACGCCTTCCAGCGCGAGCGCTACTGGCTCAACCCGATCGACTACCTGTCCGAGTCCTGGGTGGCCGATCACATCGGCAACCTGTCCTCCGCCGGGCTGGAGGCAGTCGAGCACCCTCTGCTGGGCGCCGTCCTCCCGCTGCCCGAGTCCGGGGGTGTGGTCTTCACCGGTCAGCTCTCCGTGCGGAGTCATCCGTGGCTGGCCGATCACCAGGTGTTCGGCAGTGTGCTGTTGCCGGGGACCGGTCTGGTGGAGCTGGCGCTGCACGCGGCCGAGCACACCGGGTGCACGCACGTGGAGGAGCTGACGCTGGCCGCGCCGCTGGTGCTGCCGGGCGGGGCCGCCGGGTCCGGTGAGGGCGCGGTGCAGGTGCAGGTCGTGGTCGGCGCCGCCGACGAGGACGGCCGCCGTACGGTGGCGATCTACTCGCGAGGCGCACAAGCCCCGGCCGACCTGCCCTGGACACTGCACGCCGAAGGCACCCTGTCCACCAACCCGGCCACCACGAACCCGGCCGGTGCGGACCTGAGCCAGTGGCCTCCGGCCGAGGCCGGCGCGGTGGACCTCACCGACGCCTACCAGATCCTCCACGAACGCGGCTACGGCTACGGCCCGGCCTTCCAGGGACTGCGCGCGGCCTGGCGACGCGGCGAGGAAGTGTTCGCCGAAGTCGCCCTCCCCGACCACGAACACCAGGACGCCGCGCTCTTCGGACTCCACCCCGCACTGTTCGACGCGGCACTGCACTCGCTGCACTTCGGCGGGGACGACACCGACGACGGCCCCACGATGCTGCCGTTCTCCTGGGCGGGTGTGTCGCTGAGCGCCGTCGGCGCGACGGCGCTGCGCGTCCGGCTGACGCCCGCGGGGCAGAACGCCTTCTCCCTGGAGATCGCGGACGCCGAGGGAGCACCGGTCGCCGCCGTGCGGTCGCTCACGTCGCGGCCGGTCGCGCCGGAACAGCTGCAGCCCGCGCAACTGCACGACTCGCTGTACCGGGTCGACTGGACGAAGGTGCCGGTGCCCCCGGCCGTCTCCCTGACGTACGCCGACTGGGCGGCCCTGGACCCGGCCGCATCGACGGTGCCGGACGTCATCGTGCTCCGGGAGCCCTTCGGCGACCCGGACGGGGCTTCCGCGGACGAGGCCGGGGCGGTCAGGGCCGCGACCCACCAGGTGCTGGCCGTACTGCAGGAGTGGACGGCCGACGAGCGCTTCGCCGACAGCAGGCTGCTGGTCGTCACCCGGGGGGCGGTCGCCCCGCTGCCCGGCGCGGAGGACGTGACCGACCTCGCCGGCGCGGCCGTCTGGGGGCTGGTGCGGACCGCGCAGCGGGAGCATCCCGACCGGATCGTCCTGGCCGACCTGGACGACAGCGCGGACAGCGGAGTGGACGTCGGCGTGGACCTCGGTGCCGTCATGGGCATCGGCGAGCCGCAGGTGGCGATCCGCGACGGCGTCGCGTACGCGCCCCGGCTGGTCCGGGTCCCGGTCTCGGCGCCGGAGACGGCACCGGAAACGACACCGGTGACGTCGTTCCCGGCCGAGGGGACGGTGCTGGTCACGGGTGGCACCGGGATGCTGGGCCGGTTGGTGGCGCGGCACCTGGTCGTGGCGCACGGAGTGCGTCACCTGCTGCTCACCAGCAGGAGCGCCTCGGCCGAGAGCGCCGCCGACCTGATCGAAGAGCTTGCGGACCTCGGCGCGCGAGTGTCGGTGGTGGCGGCGGATGCCGCTGATCGCGCCTCGCTCGCAGGGGTGCTGGCGGGGATCCCGGCGGAGCATCCGCTGGTGGGAGTCGTGCATCTGGCGGGTGTGCTGGACGACGGTGTGATCGGGTCGCTGACGCCGGAGCGGATGGATCGGGTGCTGCGTCCGAAGGTGGACGCGGCGCTGAACCTGCACGAGCTGACGCGTGATCGTGAGCTGGCGGCGTTCGTGCTGTTCTCCTCGGCGTCGGGAGTGTTCGGGACGCCGGGTCAGGGCAGCTACGCGGCGGCCAACGCCTTCCTGGACGCCCTTGCCGCGCACCGCCGGGCGAACGGCCTCACCGCCCAGTCGCTGGCCTGGGGACTGTGGGCCGACGACGCCGGGATGGCCGGTGAGCTGGGCGATGCCGACCGGCAGCGGCTGAGCCGCAACGGTGTGGAGCCGCTGTCGGCCCGGCAGGGGCTGGAGCTGTTCGACGTCGCCTGCACCGTGGACTCCGGCACGCTGGTGCCGATCCGGCTGGACTTCGCCGCCCTCGCCGAAGCGGGAGCGGAGCTCCCGTCCCTCTTCCGCACCCTCGTCCGCGTCCCCACTCGCCGGGTGGCCGCCGCGGCCGGCGGCGCGGCCTCCGCCGTACGGGAGAGGTTCGCCGGACTGACCGCGGCCGAGCGGGTCGCCGCCGCGCTCGACATCGTGCGTACGCAGGCGGCCGCCGTCCTCGGGCACGCCGGGGTGGAGGCGATCGAGCCCGACCGGGCGTTCGGCGAGCTGGGCTTCGACTCGCTCTCCGCCGTGGAACTCCGCAACGGACTGAACGCGGTCACCGGGCTGCGGCTGCCGGCGTCGCTGGTCTTCGACTACCCCAACGCGCTCGCCGTCGCCGAGCACATCGCGGCCGAGGTGGTCGGTGCCGACACCAGGCGTACGGCGGTGGCGGCCACGGCCGGTTCGGTCGACGAGCCGCTCGCGATCGTGGGCATGGCGTGCCGCTACCCCGGTGGGGTGTCCTCGCCGGAGGACCTGTGGCGGCTGGTCGCGGGCGGGGTGGACGCGATCTCCGACCTGCCGGTCAACCGCGGCTGGAACATCGAAGAGATCTTCGACCCCGACGGCAAGCGTCCGAACACCAGCTATGTGAAGTCCGGCGGGTTCCTGCACGAGGCGGCGGAGTTCGACGCGGCCTTCTTCGGGATCTCCCCGAACGAGGCTCTGGTGATGGACCCGCAGCAGCGGCTGCTGCTGGAGACCTCCTGGGAGGCGATGGAGCGGGCGGGGATCGACCCTGGCTCGCTGCGGGGTTCGTCCACGGGCGTGTTCGCCGGGATGATGTACCACGACTACGCCGCCAACGCGAACACCGGGTCGATCGCTTCGGGCCGGGTGTCGTACGTCTTCGGGTTCGAGGGCCCGTCGGTGACAATCGACACCGCCTGCTCCTCCTCCCTGGTAGCCCTGCACCTGGCCGGTCAGGCACTCCGATCCGGTGAGTGCTCGCTGGCGCTGGTCGGCGGAGTCGCGGTGATGGCCACCCCCGACACCTTCATCGAGTTCTCCCGCCAGCGGGGGCTGTCGCCGGACGGCCGCTGCCGCGCGTACGGCGCGGGCGCGAACGGCACGGCGTGGGCCGAGGGCTGCGGTGTGCTGCTGGTGGAGCGGCTCTCGGACGCCCGGCGGCTCGGCCACCGGGTGCTCGCCGTCGTCCGCGGTACGGCGGTGAACCAGGACGGTGCCTCCAACGGCCTGACCGCGCCGAACGGTCCCTCCCAGGAGCGGGTGATCCGCCAGGCCCTGGCCAACGCCAGGCTGTCGGTGCGGGACGTGGACGTGGTGGAGGGTCACGGTACGGGGACGACGCTGGGTGACCCTATCGAGGCGCAGGCGGTGCTGGCCACCTACGGCCAGGACCGCCCGGAGGAGCAGCCGTTGTGGCTGGGGTCGCTCAAGTCCAACATCGGCCACACGCAGGCCGCCGCCGGCGTCGGCGGGATCATCAAGATGGTCATGGCCATGCACAACGGCGTCCTGCCCAAGACGCTGCACGCGGACGAGCCCTCCCCGCACATCGAGTGGTCGGCCGGCCACGTGCGGCTGCTGACCGAGGCGATGCCGTGGCCGGAGGTGGACCGCCCCCGCCGCGCGGGTGTGTCGTCGTTCGGCATCAGCGGCACCAACGCCCACGTCA
>NZ_VANP01000029.1:0-11072 GCF_005864065.1 Microbispora triticiradicis
GCGGGAGGGCAAGCTCGACCCGGTGATCGGCCGGGACAAGGAGATCGAGCGCGTCATGCAGGTGCTGTCGCGCCGTACGAAGAACAATCCGGTGCTGGTCGGCGAGCCCGGTGTGGGCAAGACCGCGGTGGTGGAGGGCCTGTCCCAGAAGATCGTCAAGGGTGAGGTGCCCGAGACGCTGAAGGACAAGCAGCTCTACACCCTCGACCTCGGCGCGCTGGTGGCCGGGTCGCGCTACCGCGGCGACTTCGAGGAACGCCTGAAGAAGGTCGTCAAGGAGATCCGTACCCGGGGCGACATCATCCTGTTCATCGACGAGCTGCACACGCTGGTCGGCGCGGGCGCCGCGGAGGGCGCCATCGACGCGGCGAGCATTCTGAAGCCCCCGCTCGCGCGGGGCGAGCTGCAGACCATCGGCGCCACGACGCTGGACGAGTACCGCAAGCATGTGGAGAAGGACGCCGCGCTGGAGCGGCGGTTCCAGCCGATCCAGGTGGCCGAGCCGAGCCTGTCGCACACGATCGAGATCCTCAAGGGCCTGCGGGACCGTTACGAGGCGCACCACCGTGTGTCGATCACCGACGGCGCGCTGGTGGCCGCGGCGACGCTGGCCGACCGCTACATCAGTGACCGGTTCCTGCCGGACAAGGCGATCGACCTGATCGACGAGGCGGGCTCGCGGATGCGGATCCGCCGGATGACCGCGCCGCCGGACCTGCGCGAGTACGACGAGAAGATCGCGAACGTCCGGCGTGAGAAGGAGTCCGCGATCGACGCGCAGGACTTCGAGAAGGCCGCCGCGCTGCGCGACCAGGAGAAGCAGCTGCAGGTGCGGCGGGAGCGCCGGGAGAAGGAGTGGAAGGCCGGCGACATGGACGTCGTGGCCGAGGTCACCGAGGAGCTCATCGCGGAGGTGCTCGCGGCGGCCACCGGCATCCCGGTCTTCAAGCTCACCGAGGAGGAGTCGCAGCGGCTGCTCCGCATGGAGGACGAGCTGCACAGGCGGATCATCGGGCAGGACGACGCCATCAAGGGCCTGTCGCGGGCGATTCGCCGCACCCGCGCCGGTCTGAAGGATCCGCGCCGTCCGGGTGGTTCCTTCATCTTCGCCGGTCCGTCGGGCGTGGGTAAGACCGAGCTGTCCAAGGCGCTGGCGGAGTTCCTGTTCGGGGACGAAGACGCGCTGATCATGCTGGACATGTCCGAGTTCATGGAGAAGCACACCGTCTCGCGGCTGTTCGGCTCCCCGCCTGGCTACGTCGGGTACGAGGAGGGCGGCCAGCTGACCGAGAAGGTGCGGCGCAAGCCGTTCTCGGTGGTGTTGTTCGACGAGGTCGAGAAGGCCCACGGGGACATCTTCAACTCGCTGCTGCAGATCCTGGAGGACGGCCGGCTGACCGACGCCCAGGGCCGGGTGGTGGACTTCAAGAACACCGTCATCATCATGACGACCAACCTCGGCACCCGGGACATCTCCAAGGGCGTGGGGATGGGCTTCTCGAAGGCCGACGACAGCGAGTCGACGTACGACCGGATGAAGGCGAAGGTGCAGGAGGAGCTCAAGCAGCACTTCCGGCCGGAGTTCCTCAACCGTGTCGACGACATCGTGGTCTTCCACCAGCTGACGCCCAAGGAGATCATCCAGATCGTGGACCTGATGCTCGCCCAGGTGGCCGAGCGTCTCAAGGACCGCGACATGGGCCTGGAGGTCTCCGCGGCGGCCAAGCAGGTGCTGGCCGACCGGGGCTACGACCCGGTGATGGGCGCCCGTCCGCTGCGCCGGACGATCCAGCGCGAGCTGGAGGACACCCTGTCGGAGAAGATCCTCTACGGTGAGCTGCGGCCGGGCCAGGTCGTCAGGATCGACATCGAGGGCGAGGGCGACAACGCCAGGTTCGTCTTCACCGGCGAAGCCGGTCCCTCGCATGTGGCCGGCGGGGCGGCTCCCGCCGCGCTGCCCGCTCGCTGACCGCGCCCTCAGGCCGGAAGACGGGACACATGCGCGAGGACCAGGCGTTCTGGATCGACACCCGCTCCGACCGGGAGCGCGCACACGGCGGTGACAGTCGCTACACCGAGCTGCTGCGCGACAACATCGGCGAGTTCGACGGCGTCTGGGGCGACATCGCCCCGGTCGCCTTCGCCTGCGCGGCCTGGCGGGTCGCCACGCCTCCCGTCGCCTCCCCGGGGTTCGTGCGGTGGCACCGCCGGATCCTGTCGGCCTCGTGCGCGCGCAACGGCTGGGACGGGTCGATGATCGCCCGCATCAGCCTGGTCTCGCCCCCGCCCGCGGCGCTCACGGCGTCGCGGGCCTGGTGGCGCGACCGGGGCTGGGAGGGGTGGCCGGAGATCTTCGGCCAGTACGTCGAGCCCGCCGAGCGGGATCTCACCAAGATCCCGTTCGTCCGGCCCGTCCTGCTCGTGGACGCGCCGCTGCCGCTCGACGACCTTCCTCCGGCGCCGGACGGCCCCGCCGAGGACCTGCCGGAGCTGGCCCACCGGGCCCTGGTGGTGCTGGTCCGGGAGCTGAACCGGCTGATCGGCCCGATGATCTCGCAGATCGAGGGCCAGGGCGGCTGAGGCCGGCTAGGCCGTGTTTCAGAGCTGGGGTCCGTGTCTCGCCTCGTGCCGTGATGATCTCGGTGTGGGGCGAGGGGATCTTTCAGATGACCGATGGAGGTAATCGCAACCCAGCTCCGTGCCGAGGGCTTCGAGGTCCGCGGCCAGGACGTGGCCCGCCTCTTCCCGATCGTGCGTCACCATGTCAACGCGCTGGGCGGGTACTTCTTCCAGTTTCCGGAGCCGCCCGGCGGCATGCGTCCCTCGCGCGGAACCGGAGGCGCGTGATCAGGTGGCGAGGCAGCCGGGCACCCGCGGCAGGGCGGCAGGCTAGGGGCGAAGACACATAGCCCGCAGTCCGCTGGACGTGCCGTTGGCCCCGCTACGCTCGGCCGGCCGGCCCCAGAGGTTAGTCCTTCGGGGTCGATTCGCAGTCGCGGAGATAGGTCTCCATGGTGGTGCGGAGATTGTCGGCGGCACGGATGATGAGGGCGAGCTGTTCCGTGGTGAACTCACCCAGCGCCTGACCGAGCTGCAGATGCAGCGGTTCGAAGAAGGCGTCGGCAGCGGCGTTGATCGTCGTGGTCGAGCGCAGGGTCACGACCCGCCGGTCGGAGCCCTCCCGCACGCGCTCGACATGCCCTGCTTTCTCCAGGCGTCCGAGAAGGATCGAGGTCGCACCCGGCGAGAGGCCCACGCGTTCGGCGAGGCGCGCTGGCGTCAGCGGCCGACCACGCTGTTCCGCCTCGATGATCAGCACGATGGCGTCAGCGTCGGTGGTGTGCAGGCGCGCACTGCGGGCGAAAGCCCGTGCCAGTTCCTTCTGCGTGGCGGTGAAGGCCGTGAGGCTGCCCAGCACCTGCTCGTACTCATCACCCGGCTCAGCCTCTGTCATGACCTACCTTTCGACGCCCCCGGTACCTTATGGCAATCCAATATAGTTATGTTGCATAATAATTTGGCCACATAAGGATATAGGGTCGGGGCCCACCAGGCCACCGGACTCACCCAGCCCAGCAGTCGCCCGAGGCCCATCGAAGGAACTCAAGGAGTCGTCACAGTGAACGGAACGATCACCATCGCCGGAGCCGGACTGGCCGGACTCGCCCTCGCCCGCGTCCTGCACGTCCACGGCATAGCCTCGACCGTCTACGAGGCGGAGGCATCGCCCAGCGGACGCACCCAGGGCGGCCAGCTCGATATCCACGACTTCAACGGCCAGGTCGCCCTCCAGCAGTGCCAGCTCATGGACGAGTTCCACTCGATCGTCAACATGGGCGCCGAGGCCATGCGATTCCTCAACCCCGACGGAGAACTCGTCGGCGAGATCCCCGACGACGGGGAACTGAGCAACCCCGAAGTCCTGCGCGGCGAACTGCGCAGGATCCTGATCGAGTCACTGCCCCACGGCACGATCCAGTGGGGCCACAAGATCGCCTCGGTCACCCCCGGAGACGGCCACCGACCGCACGTGATCAATTTCGCCAACGGCTCGTCGGTCTCAACCGAGGTGCTGATCGGCGCCGACGGGGCCTGGTCGCGGGTCCGGGCCTCCCTCAACGGCGCCATGCCCGAGTACCTGGGAACCCTGTGGGTCGAAACCTTCCTCCACGACGTCGAAAAGAACCACCCGCAGAGCGCCGCACTGGTCGGCAGCGGCGCGATGCTGGCGATGAAGCCGGGCAGGGGAATCTTCGGACACCGCGAGGCGAACGACGTGATCCACACCTACGTCGTACTGAAGAAGCCGCTCGAGTGGATGCAGTCGGTCGACTTCTCCGACCGCGAGCGCGCGCTGACGCTCGTCGCCGAGCAGCTGGGCCAGGGCTGGGCGCCTGAGCTGCTCGAACTGGTCACCCGAGGCGAGACCACGCCGGTCGCACGCCCGATCTGGGGACTCCCGCTGGAACACACCTGGGACCGCGTCCCGGGCATCATGCTCATCGGCGACGCCGCCCACCTCACCCCGCCAGACGGCGACGGCGCAAACTGGGCCCTCTACGATGGCGCCCAGCTCGCACAGGCCATCGCCGCCACACCAGCCGACATCGACACGGCGTTCAACACCTTCGCCGAACAGATGCTGCCCCGCAGCGCCGCGTCCTCGACCGAGGGCTACCAATCCTTCGAGCAAACCTTCGGCTACAACGCACCCGCGAACCTGCGCGACATGATGAACCGCACCAAGACCTACGGCCACCAACACCAGTGAGCGCCCAACACCTGCCCACCGACTCGTGAATCACCCACCCCGCCGGCCTCGGCGGGGGCATTTCGCTCCCAGACCTGCCCACAGATCGTCCAGCGGCATCCCAGCAGGCCACGAGGCCCAACACCGCCACCCAGCCGCTCATTTGATCGAAATACCTCACCCCACAGGTCACAGCCATTCGTTGATCGCGGCGATGAGGACGGTCGCCTCGAAGCGGACCGCGAGCTTGTCGAACCGGGTGGCCACCGCCCGGTTCCGCTTCAACCGGTTGATGCCGCACTCGACCGCGTGCCGGGCCTTGTAGCCCTCACGGTCGAAAGCCGGAGGCCGTCCGCCGACCGTGCCCCGGCGCCTGCGGTGGCCAGCCTGATCGGCGGGTTCCGGAATCGTGCAGCGGATCCCACGCCGACGCAGGTAGGTACGGTTCGCGCGTGATGAGTACGCCTTGTCGCCACGGACCCGCACCGGACGAACCCGTGGCCGGCCCATACCGAGGCGGGGGACCCGGATGGCTTCCAGCACGGTCGTGAACTGAGGCTGTCTCCCCGCTGCCCCGCTGCGACCAGCAGCGATAACGGCTTCTGTCCTTGCTCGCAGGCCAGGTGAATCTTCGTGGTCCAGCCCTCGCGCGACCGGCCCAGGCTGTGATCGTCGGGTTCGTCCTGACGGCCACCCGGCGGTTCCTTCTGGGCTTGGCCGTCGCGCCGAGCACCGGCAGCGTGCTGATGAGCCCGGCAGATCGTGGAGTCGACGTTCACGTCCCAGGTGATCAGCCCTGCTGCGTCCGCCCGGGCCTGTAACCTGGTCAGGACCGTCGACCAGACACCATCGCGTTGCCAGCGACGGAAGAGCCCGTAAACCGTCTGCCAGGGACCGTACTCCGTCGGCAGATCCCGCCACGGGGCCGCCCTCGAATCCCGTCGATCAACCGCCGTCGGCACGCAGACAGCCTGCCCGACACCGCGACCGGCAGCAATGGACCCAGCACCGCCCACTGATCATCGGGAAGATCCCCTCGCCCCACCTAGAGATCATCACGGCACGAAGCGAGACACGGACCCCAGTTCTGAAACACGACCTAGGCGGCGGGGGAGGGGCGCAGCCCGTCGAACACGACGGCCAGGGTGCGGTCGCGGACCTCGGGCGACCAGCCGGCGTGCAGCGACGCCTGGCACAGGCCGATCAGCAGCGCCAGCACCTCCGGGACCCCGACGTCCCGCCGTACGGCCCCCGCGCGCTGGGCCGCGGTGAGCAGCGCGGCCACGGCGTCGCGCAGCGCGTCGACGGGCTTGGCCACGATGACCTCGACACCCGCCTCGGCCAGCAGGTCGACGACCGTCCGCTGCTCGGCGGCCTGACCGATCACCCAGGTGAAGAACTGGAAGAACGCGGTGGCCGGCTCGCCGGTGCGTGCGAGGTTCCCGGTCTCCGCGGCGACGCGTACGGCGAGACCCTTGATGATCGCCTGGAGGAGCGCCTCCTTCGTCGGGAAGTGGCGGAAGACGGTCCCGATGCCGACGCCGGCCTTCTGCGCGATCTCCTCGGTGGAGGCGGACGGCCCCTTGAGCGCGAACACGACCTCGGCGGCCTCCAGGATGCGCTGCCTGTTGCGCTGGGCGTCCGAGCGCAGCGATCTGGTCATCGAACCCCCCGCGCCTGGCCGCTCTCCGAGCAGGTGCTCCGCGCCGCTCAACAGGAGCTGTGACTCCGATTCTAGGGGACAGGGCGCGGCGACGCGGAGAGCCGCTCACCCGCCGCCTCGTCGGAAAGAGGTGTGACGAGACGACAACGCCGGCCGGACATGCACGACATGTCCGGCCGGCGCATCGGGGCGGTCCGTGCCTCCCCGTCACCCGGTCGCGTCTACTTCGACTTGTTCTTGTTGTAGACGTCGAAGGCTACGGCGAGCATCAGCACGCCGCCCTTGATCGCCTGCTGCCAGTCGACGCCGAGGCCGAGCAGCGACATGCCGTTGTTCATCACGCCCATGACCAGGCCGCCGACGATGGCGCCGACGACGCTGCCGACGCCGCCCGACGCCGAGGCGCCGCCGATGAAGGCCGCGGCGATGGCGTCGAGCTCGAAGTTCGTGCCCGCCTTGGGAGTGGCCGCGTTGAGCCGGGCGGCGAACATCAGCCCGGCGAGGGCGGCCAGCACGCCCATGTTGACGAACACCCAGAACTTCGTCTTCTTGGTCGCGATGCCCGACAGCGCGGCCGCGCGCTCGTTCCCGCCGACGGCGTAGATGTGCCGGCCGACCACCGTGCTCGTCGTGACGAACGAGTACGCCGCGGTCAGCACGATCACCACCAGGCCGACGATCGGCAGGCCCTGGTAGACCGCGAGGACCCAGGCGAACGCCCCGATCGCGGCGATGATCGCGACGGCCTTGAGCACGAACCACTGCATGGCGGGCACGCTGAGGCCGTACTCACGGCGCCGGGCGCGCGAGCGCCAGTCGTTCCACACGATCACCGCGGCCCCGGCGAGCCCGAGCAGCATGGTCACCAGGTGCAGGTCGCCGGCGCCGATCTCCGGCACGAAGCCCGACCCGAGCTGCCGGAACCCGGAGGGGAACGGCGCGATCGACTGCCCCTGCAGCACGACCATGCTGAGGCCGCGGAACAGCAGCATGCCGCCGAGCGTGACGATGAACGCCGGGATGCGGGCGTAGGCGATCCAGAAGCCCTGGAACGCCCCGATCAGCCCACCCGTGACGAGCGCGCCGACCACGACCAGCGGCCACGGCAGGCCCCAGTTCACGATCGCCACCCCGGTGACCGCCCCGACGAACGCCGCCACCGAGCCGACCGACAGGTCGATCTCCCGGTTGATGATCACCAGCATCATGCCGATCGCCAGGACCAGCACGTAGCCGTTCTGCATGATCAGGTTGGTGACGTTCAGCGGCTTGAGCAGGATGCCGTCGGTCAGGATCTCGAACAGCACGACGATGACGACCAACGCGGCGATCATCCCGTACTGCCGGAGGTTCCCCCGCAGGCGGGGACCGGACGACCCGCCCGAGGACGCGGGGGTGGTCGCCGGGCGGTCCACCACGGTCATCGGGCCACCGCCGGTGTGTTCGTCATCAGCCTCATGACAGCCTCCTGTGTCGCTTCCCGCCGTCCGAGCTCACCGGTGATCCGCCCCTGGCTCATCACGTAGATCCGGTCGCACATGCCGAGGAGCTCGGGCAGCTCCGAGGAGATGAGCAGTACGCCCTTGCCCTCGGCGGCGAGCCGCTGGACGATCGTGTAGATCTCGTACTTCGCGCCCACGTCGATGCCCCGGGTGGGTTCGTCGAGGATGAGCACGTCGGGGTTGGTGTACATCCACTTGCTCAGCACGACCTTCTGCTGGTTGCCGCCGCTGAGGTTGCCGGTCTTGGTGAAGACGCCGGGCGCCTTGATCCGCAGCCGGTGGAGGAACCCCTCGGCGTCGGCCACCTCCCGGTGCAGGTCGATGACCGAGCGCCGCGAGACGCGGTGCAGGTTCGCCAGCGTGACGTTGCGCCGGATGTCCTCCTCCAGCAGCAGGCCGAGCTCCTTGCGGTCCTCGGTGACGTACGCGAGACCGGCCGCGATGGCGTCGCCCACCGTGGCCAGGTGCAGCTCGCGGCCGTCCTTCCGGAGCGTGCCGCTGATCCGCGCGCCGTAGGACCGGCCGAAGACGCTCATCGCGAGCTCGGTACGGCCGGCGCCCATGAGCCCGGCGATGCCCACGATCTCGCCGCGCCGCACGGTGAGACTCGCGTCGCGGACGACCTGCCGGTCCGGGACCGTGGGGTGGAAGACGTTCCACCCCTCGATCTCGAACAGCACGTCGCCGATCTCCGGGGTGCGCGGCGGGTAGCGGTGGTCGAGGTCGCGCCCCACCATGCCCCTGATGACGCGGTCCTCGTCCACCCCGTCGGCGACCTCGAGCGTCTCGATCGTCCGGCCGTCCCGCAGGATCGTGATCGCGTCGGCCACGGCCATCACCTCGTTCAGCTTGTGCGAGATGAGGATCGAGGTGATGCCGTGGTCGCGCAGGTCACGCAGGAGCCGCAGCAGGTTCTCGCTGTCGGTCTCGTTGAGCGCGGCGGTCGGCTCGTCGAGGATGAGCAGCTTCACGTCCTTCGCCAGGGCCTTGGCGATCTCGACGAGCTGCTGCCTGCCCACTCCGAGCGCGTTCACCGGGGTGTCCGGGTCCTCGCGCAGGCCCACCTTCTCCAGCAGGCGCACGGTCTCGTCCGACGTGGCGTGCCAGTCGATGACCCCGCGCCGCGCCCGCTCGTTGCCGAGGAAGACGTTCTCCGCGATGGACATGCCCGGGATGAGCGCGAGCTCCTGGTGGATGATGACGATGCCCGCCGCCTCGCTCTGCCGCAGGCCGCGGAAGGCGCAGGGGCGGGAGTCGAGGAGGATCTCCCCCTCGTAGCTCCCGTGGGGGTAGACCCCGCTGAGCACCTTCATCAGGGTGGACTTCCCGGCGCCGTTCTCGCCCACGAGGGCGTGGACGGTCCCGCGCTCGACGTCGAAGTTCACGTCGTCGAGCGCGCGGACACCGGGGAACTCCTTGGTTATCCCCCGCATCCGGAGGATATGGTCGGGCATCGGAGGCCCCTTTCGTGCCGTGAACCCGCGAGGCTCAGCCGGTGAGCTGGGCCTCGGTGTAGTAGCCGCCGTCGACCAGGATCTGCTTGTAGTTGTCCTTGTCGACCGACACGGGCTTCAGCAGGTACGACGGCACCGTCTTGACGCCGTTGTTGTAGCTGTCGGTGTTGTTGACCTCGGGCTTCTTGCCCTGGACGACGGCGTCGGCCATCGAGGCCGCCACCTTGGCCAGCTCGCGGGTGTCCTTGTAGACGGTCTGCGTCTGCTCGCCCGCGATGATCGACTTCACCGAGGCCAGCTCGGCGTCCTGGCCGGTGATGATCGGCAGCGGCTTGCCGGAGGAGCCGTACCCGACGCTCTTCAGCGCCGAGATGATGCCGATGCTGATCCCGTCGTACGGCGAGAGCACCGCGTCGATCTTCTCGGACGTGTAGTTCGCGCTCAGCAGGTTGTCCATGCGGGCCTGGGCGGTGGCGCCGTCCCAGCGCAGCGTCGCGGCCTGCTCCAGCTTCGTCTGCTTGCTGCGCACCACGAGCTTGCCCGAGTCGATGTACGGCTTGAGCACCGACATGGCGCCGTTGAAGAAGAACACGGTGTTGTTGTCGTCGGGGGAGCCGGCGAACAGCTCGATGTTGAACGGGCCCTTGCCGTCCTTCAGCCCCAGCTTGTCCTCGATGTAGCCCGCCTGCTGCACGCCGACCTGGAAGTTGTCGAACGTGGCGTAGTAGTCCACGTTGGGGGTCTTCATCAGCAGCCGGTCGTAGGCGATGACCGGGATCTTCTGGTCGGCCGCCTGCTGCAGCACGTCGGTGAGGGCGGCGCCGTCGACGGCCGCGACGACGAGCACCTTCACACCCTTGGTGATCATGTTCTCGACCTGGGAGACCTGGGTCTCCACCACGTCCTCGGCGTACTGCAGGTCGGTGTCGTAGCCCAGCGACTTGAACTGCTGAACCATGTTGTCGCCGTCCTTGACCCAGCGCTCGGACGACTTGGTGGGCATCGCGATGCCCACGGTCCCCTTACCGCCGGCGGTCGTGTTCCCGCCGTCCCCGCTGCTGCTGTTGCCGCACGCGGCCGCCAGCAGCAGTAACAGCCCTGCCACCAGCGCGCCTGTGAATTTGCGCATGAGACAATCTCCTTCGGAATGGTTGTTCCTCGCGTCCCGCCGGGGGCCTAGACCGGCGGGGTGCGGTTTTCCCGCCCGGCCATGGAGCCGGGCGGAAGCTCTCAGGGGCTCATGCCGGTGCTCTCCCTGACCACGAGTTCGGGCTCGACCAGGCGCGCCGGCTCGCCGTCGCGGCTCGCGATGCGGTGCAGCAGGAGCCGGAACGCCTGCCGGCCGAGCTCGCCGAAGTCCTGCCGCACCGTGGTCAGCGGCGGCCAGAAGTACGCCGCCTCCGGCACGTCGTCGAACCCCACGACGCTCACGTCCTCGGGCACCCGCCGGCCCGCCTCCCGCAACGCCCGCAACACCCCCATCGCCATATGATCATTGGCCACGAACACCGCCGTCACCCCACCATCGGCCGCCAGCCGCCGCCCCAGCTCATAACCCGACGACGCCGTCCAATCTCCCACCAACGGCTCGGGCACCACCCGGCCCTCCGCCTCCAGCACCGACCGCCACCCCGCCGCCCGGCCCCGCGAATCCACCCAGTTCGGCGGACCCGCCACATGCCACACCGTCCGATGCCCCAAAC